>NZ_LUKF01000003.1:0-249126 GCF_001592755.1 Bdellovibrio bacteriovorus
TTCTATCTTTCTATCTTTCTTTCTTTTATGTTTTATCTTTTATCTTCCCTCTTTCTTACTTCCTTCGCTTATTACTAATCTCAGCCTCTCTGATAGAAACACTCAGCAACTACTCATTCACGAACAAGCTCTATAAGAACTCACTCACTCATCACCACAACAAAAACACCACAAACACTCACCTCACTCATCAAAAACCCCACACTTCCCCCATCCCCGCTCTCCGCACGGCTCCCAGAGCCGTCAACAAGTTCACCACTTCACCCGCAATTCCCAAAAAATCGCCTACTTACCGCGCAGCTAAATTGGGAATCCCTCGCAAACTGTCCAAAGGTTTTACGCCAGAAAAATATTTTTTCATTACATGATTTTTGTGAAGCCAATTATTCCAAGCACTTACAATGTCTCAGGACTAGACGCCCAAAAAAATAAAAAACAAAATCACCGAGTTATGTCAAATTTCAGTTTCCAGTCTTTTTGAACGAAACTGGATTCAACGAAGCAATGGTGGGGCTCAGGAGGGCATAACCGTATGTATAATCAAGTCGCACGCAAAGCAATTATGATGGCTTCAGCTGTGGCAATGTTGGCTAGCTGTAGTAAAGGCACTGACTCTTTCTCATTGTTGAAAGACGGTGCAGATTACAAGCAGCAAGCTGTGTTCATTCCGAAAAAGATCGACATCCTTTGGGTTATCGATAACTCCGGCTCTATGGAAACATCTCAAAACAACCTTGCTTCGAATTTCCAATCGTTCATCAATCGTTTCAACCAATACAACTATGACTTCCACATGGCGGTGACAACGACTGATGCTTGGGAAAAACAATTTGATTCTTCAAGCGTTAAAGCTCGCATCAGGGATGGCGCGAGACTTGAAACGTCTCCAGGCAACTATGTAACGACATCTTCAGGCGTGTTTGTTATGGATAAACAAACCGCAAACCTCAGCAACGTGTTCTCGACAAATATCAAGCAAGGAACGCTTGGTAACGGTGACGAAAGAGCGTTTGAAAGCTTTAAGCAATCCTTGCTTGAGCCTTTCAACTCAAACTTCCGCCGTGAAGAGGCTTTCTTAGCCGTGATCATCGTGAGTGACGAAGAGGACTTCTCAGGCTCTTCACAGTCCGCTTTCGAAGACGCTTCTAAGAACTACACAGTACAAAGCTACGTGGACTTCTTGGATAGCTTCACGAACGCCGCTACAAACGGTAAAAACTATTCTGTGAACGTGATTTCAGTTCCAGATTCCGCTTGTAAAACGCAGCTTTCAACAGACGGCTTCCAACGTAAGATTTCAACTCGCTTGCCACAACTTGCGGATCTTACTGGCGGAGTAAAAGGTTCATTGTGCTCAAACTTCGGTGATACGCTCGAGTTGATCTCAGACTCTATCATCCAGTTGTCAGCGGTGTTTAAATTAAGCCGTGAACCACAAGTAGATACAATCAGAGTGACTGTCGATGGTGTGGCAGTAAGCAATGATGTTAACAATGGTTGGACGTACAACGCCAGTGATCTAACAATCACTTTCCACGGAACTTCGGTTCCGGGCGCCAACGCCAACATTCAGATCGACTACTATCCTAAGTCGATCAAACTGTAAGGGGTTATTTGTATGGGTGGGGTACAAACAGCAACGAATACAGTTCAGTGGTACATTCTTCGTGGGGAAATGAAATATGGTCCCTACGAATATAAATCCCTGATCACGATGATCCAGAATGGCGAGCTCTTTGACTACAACTACGTCTGGGCTCCGCACATGGAAAATTGGACTCTGGTGGGTGACCTTCAAGAGTTTTCCAAAGACCGCCTTTGCCGCCTGATCGAGACGAAAGATCACCTTTCCGGCGCATTCAAAGAGCGTAAGTTCCCACGCGTAGACTTGGTAACTCCAGTTTACGCTCACAATGACCATACATTTTTTGACGGCAACACATTAAGTGTGAGCGAAAACGGAGCCTTGGTTCTTTTGAATGATCCTTTGCTTCAACTCGGTCAGAAAATCATGATTAATTTTAGAGTCTCTGAGAACAACCCTCAGACATTCAATGCTCTTTGCGAGATTGTTCGTAAGAACTTTTCAAAGCAAAGACTCAACGTAAAATCTGGTTTGCATTATGCAGTTCGTTTCCTCCAAGTGCAAGATCAGGGCATGGCGCAGTTAACAAAATGGACACGCGGTGGCGTTTCCAAGGAGGAAACAAATGATGGCATTCTTAAAGTTCATGAATGATTCCGGCTTTGTCGGCTGGTGTATTCTAGTAGTTGGTATCGGTTCTTTAGTTCTTGTAGCGGAACGCGCACGCGCTCTTTATAAAGAGTACGGCATGAACGTTGAAGAATTCATGGGTAAAATCCAGAACATGATCCTGGCTAAAAAACTTGATGAAGCTTTACTTCTTTGTGCTCAACTTGAAGGGAAACCTCTTGCAAAAGCATTCAAAACTATCATCGAGAAAGCCGATCGTGACGACGATACTATTTTCCAAGCGCATGACATTGCGTTGAGCGAAAATATTCCGCTCTACACAAAACGTCTGCACTATCTTTCGATGTTAGCCAACGTTGCGACTCTTCTTGGTCTATTGGGTACGATCCACGGTCTGATCCTTTCGTTCCAAGCGGTAGCAACAGCCGACCCCGCTCAAAAACAAGCGTTGTTAGCACACGGTATCTCGGTATCGATGTATACGACGGCTTTGGGTCTTGCGGTGGCGATCCCAGCGATGGTGTTCTTCTCTTTCTTGACAGCCCGTCAAAACCAATTGATCGAGCAAATGTCAGAGAAGTGCTCTAAGCTGACTGAGCTACTTACAAGCGCTCACATCCCTAACCTGACTCGCCAGAACGTGTTCCCTGATCACGTTGCGGCACCGATGGCTACTCCTCCTAGCCCAGGCACAAAGGTTTCCTAACGGAAACCTTTTCCCGGCGCGGTGGATCTTTTTCAAGGATGGGATAATTTATGAGCAGACGCATTCGTAAGATTAAAATTGATCACAATGGTGAGTTTGAGCTCGACTTAGCTCCGCTTCTTGCCGTGATGGTAAAACTTGTACCGGTACTTCTGGTTTCGTCAGCCTTCGTGCAAATGATGGTGATCGAGTCTGAACTTCCGCAAGTTGTGAATGAAGCGATTCAACGTCAGGAACAACAGCCAACACCAACGAATATTTCCATCGAGCTGGAAACATCAGGCATTAACATCGTCGTGACTGACAAAGGCCAGGACAAAGTAGAAACCATTCCCATGAAGAATGGTGCTTACGACTACGAGACACTGCACGCAAAACTTGTGGCCGTTAAGAAAGCTCATCCTGATATTTTCAAACTTGAGTTGCACCCGGATGGCAAAGTTCCGTATGACGAAGTGGTGAAGGTAATGGACGCTGCTCGTCAGGCGCGCGATACGAATGTGAAATTCCCTGTGTTCGACACCAAGCAAGGTAAGAACGTGGAAACAAACTACATGTTTCCAGAAATCGTTTTCGCCAACATGATGGAGGGCTAAAACATGTCACGCCGTCGTAGATATGAACTACCGACCAAGAAAAATTCGACTTTCACTTTGAATATCACATCAATGACCGACATGTTCACAATCATGCTTGTGTTCCTGTTGCAGACATATTCAACGGCGGAAGTCCAAATCACTCCCGACAGTTCGCTACGCTTGCCGTCTTCGGCATCTATGGTGAATGCGACGGAGTCAGTTAAGATCTCTCTTTCCAGAGAAGCTCTTAAAATTGATCAAACAAAAATCGCAGACGTGAAAAACGCTGATTTTCTTCCGCAGGATCTAGAAGATAAAGATTCAAACTTTATCAAACCTCTTTTCCAAGAGCTGGATCGTTTGGCGAAGTCAGAGTCTGAAAAAGACAAAGCTTTCATTAAAGAAGGTCGTATCCTTCTGCAAGCCGATAAGGAGCTACCTTATGCGACCTTGCGCAAGGTTATGTACACAGCCTCTATGGCTGGCTTTCCTCAGTTGAAACTTGTCACCTTAGTTGGAGAGTAAGTTTATGATGCGCACAGTGGTTCTACTTCTAGCATTTCATCTGTTTTCAATGTATTGCTTCGCTGCGGATAAAAACGCCAAAGGCCTGTTGCCGGAAGTGCGTTTGAATAGTTCGAACGAAACAGAAAACGAGAAAAAAGCTTTCAGCAGTGAGGTGATGATCACCCGCTCTGAAAACAAGGCCATTGAATCACTGCAAAGTATCATCAAAAAGAAAAAAGGCTCTAAAGACGAGGCGGATCTATGGTATCGCCTGGCCGAGCTTTACATGCGCCGCTCAAAATCCGGCCGTTTCTTTGACTTACACCAAGACACTCGCCTAGCAAAACTTTCTCCGTTCCCAGTAGCCAATGAAAAAGGTTCTGAGGCGGTTAAAAGAGCTATTAAAATCTATACGAAAATTGAATTGGACTTCCCAGGCTTCAAACAAATGGACGCCGTCCTTTTCAATAACGCCTTTGCAAATCAGCAAGTGGCGCAATACAAGCAGTCGCATCTTCTTTACGAGAAGCTTTTGACTCGCTTCCCAAAATCTCCATTGATTGCTGACGGTACATTGGCTGTCGGCGAGCTTCTTTATGACCAAGGGAAATTTAAAGAGGCTTTAGAGCATTTCTTAAAAGTAGAAAAATTCCCAAACAGCCGCGTTTACTCTTACGGTATGTATAAGGCCGCTTGGACTTACTACAATCTTCGTGACAGTGATAACGGTATTAAAAAACTTGTTGAGGTGGTTAGAACAAATCCTCCTCTTCAAGATGGTGAAGTTCCAACAAACAGACACAATCTTCGCCGCGAAGCTCTTCGCGACTTAACTGTATTTATTGGTGACTCCTACCCTGCAAATAAACTTTATTCTTTCTTTGAAGACATCACGACCGAAGACGAAATGGGTCAATCAATGATTGATCTAGCGAAACTGTATGAATCACACAGTCGTCAAAAAGAGATGAACACGTTCTTGGGTGAATACATCGACAAGCGTCCTTCAGGACCTGAAGTCGTTCGCGCCCATCTTTTCTTGGTGGATGCCAACGAAGATCTTAAAAAACGTGACCTTGTGATCGACCATATGCATATGGCGAGCGACCTGTGCCGTCGCGATTCGACTTGGAGAAATCTGCAAAAAGCCGACGTCGCTAAAGAATCCTGCGATACGTCTTTCCGCACGACAAGTTTGGAAATGGCGAAAAAATGGTGGGAGATCTGGCTTAAGAACAAACAAAATGCTGAATTCTCGGATTTGACTCTGCGTTTGTTCAAATTGATGTTGGATAACGAAGATCCGACAAAACCTGATTTAAAAACTCGCTTTGCTTACGCCGAGCTTCTGTTCCAATTAAACAGATTTGACGAAGCAAGTACTCAGTACAAAATGGTCGGCGATAAATCCACTGACGAAACTATGCGCCATGACGCGAACTACGCGACTCTTTACGCCAAAGAAAAGTCTATTGAAAAGGGCAAAGATCCTTTGAAAGAGGCAGAACGCAAGGAATTGGCTGCCAATTATTTGGCGAAGCACCCGACAGGCAAGTTTGCGACTTTGGTGAAATTCAAAATGGGCCACATTGCCTATGAAGAAAGTAATTACCCTGAAGCTGAAAAATGGTTGAAACCCTTGGCTCAGCTTAAAGGCAATGAGAATGCGGATATCAAAAAGAAATCCGAAGACTTGATCTTGGATATGTTGAACATCCGCAAAGACTACGCGGGAATCAAAAACTTCTCGAAACAAGTGATGACTTCAACAGCGGATGAAGACCGCAAGAAGAACATGAATAAAATCATGGAAGAGGCTCACTTCACTGAGATTCAAGAGTTCGCAAAAACCGGCAACAAAGATCAAGCTTCACAAAAGCTGATCGCGTTCGCCAAAGAACATGAGTCTTCAAAACTTTCACAAGATGCCTTGTGGCAAGCCCTGAGCCTTCTTTACTCTGAAGGTAAAGTCTTTGAAGCCGCAGATCTGTCTTTGAAATTCGTGGAAAAATATCCTAACGACAAACGTAACTTGGATGCTTTAAAAGAAGCCGCAAAAGCTTACGCCGATGTAGGACAGATTTCTAAATCAGCTGAAACTTTGGTGAAAATCGCGGACCTTGATAAAAAAGGTCGCAACACTCACCTAGAGCTTGCGGCAGACATCTATCTTCTAGAAAAGAAGATGAAAGAAGCCCGTGCTGCTTATAACGGGATCTTGGCTGCGGCGGACAATAAAACATTGAGCCGTATCTACGGAAAGCTTTTAGATTCTTATAAAGGTGAAAACCGCGGATCTGAATACGATAAGTTGCAAAACCAAATCATGGCAAAAGGTATTGAACCTTATACCACTGAAATCATGATTGACCGTGCAAAAGCGCTATTGGATTCAGGCAAAACTACGGCCGCATTTGAACTTTCCATGAAAGCCAATGGCCGTGATGTGCCGGCGGAAGTGCGCGCGGAAGCTCGCTTGATCCAGGCTCGCGTCCTTGAAAAAGAGTTGGTAGCTCAAAGCGTGAAAGCCCGCGAAGAAAAATTCGCTCTGGTACTTTCAATGAAGACAGAAAAGTTGGATAAAGCCCACACGGCTTACTTCACGACTTTGAAAATGTCGAAAGATCCTTACCAACAATTGGAAGCCATGCGTGGTATCGACCGTTGTTACGCAAACTTCATTGATAGCTTAACAACAATGCCACTTCCGGCGTCTCTTTCCCCTGCCGATCAGGAAGCTCTTCGTGGTGAAATCGCGAAGTTGACAGCACCGATCCAGGAAAAGAAAAACGAAAACGAAGCGAAGTTGAAAGTGTTGGCGGCGTCAAAAGGTCAAACTGCAGAAAGCGAACGCTCTTATGCAAGTTTGCGTGTCGATCAGACCGTAAGTCCGATGGCACAATATCCTGAAGCTAGCAAAATGACAGCCTTCTTGCCGGCGTCTATGGATATGACGATCGGGAAAGTGTCTCGTTATGAGACTTCCAAAGCGAAAAATTGCAATCGTTCCGCAATCATGACGGCTCAATTGCAGAATTTGAATCCGCTCGAAGTTGCAGGAAATTGTTATTCTTCTAGACAGTACGAAATGGTCGAAAGACTCGGTTTGGAACTTGCGAAGAATAAGGACACACGGGCTCTTGGTTTGTTCTATGCAAGCTTGGGCGCGGAAGGTAAGGGTTTTGAAAGCAAAGCTTTGTGGATGATTGAAGCCGCGATGAAAGTACAACCGGAAGTTTCTCCGTTCGTGTACCAAAAAGCACGCTTGATTTACAAAGCTGATGGCTTGAATGAAGCAATGCCGTTTTTCGAAAAAGTTTTAGACATGCAAATGCCTTCAACAGAAATGCAAACTTTCGCTGGAGTGAAGGCTTTCTCAGAGGGAGATTTTACTAGAGCAATTGAAAAATTCTCTTCTCTGAATAAAGAACAGTTGTATACTTTAAATGTGGGAACCTTGATGAGTGAGTCTTACGCTCAGAAGGGCGAAGTCGATAAAGCTCTCAGCACTTTGAAAGATTTGTTGAGCTTTAAAAAGGACAACGCAGACTTCTTGTTGCAACAAGCACATATCTTCGAGACCTACAAACAGAGTCCAACGCTTGCGCTGGATTCTTATGAAAGAGCTTTTAAAGCCAGTCAGAAAATGGATATGAGAGACTGGTTAGGTAAGAAAATACAATATTTGAAAACACAAAACAAAGTCGGTCAGCACGTTATCTCGGGAGACTTGTAGTATGGAGGGTACAAGTGAAAACTATCATCACAGCGATGATCGCTTTCATTCTCTTGGGAACAGCGACTGCCTTTGCCAAACAAAGAACAGTCCGTAAAGTCCAGGAAGTCAATTTCGGTGAGATGAACCTTAAGGGAACGATTCGTAACCCTGATGGGGCCTATCTTGTGCAAAAAAGAGGTATCAAATTCATGCCTCTTTATGATGTGCAAAAAGATATGGATGGCCGCATCCGTGAATCCGCTCTCTATTTGAATAACTAATTCAGAGGTGTCACATGCTCACGTTGATTGTACGTCAGTCCCTGAAAAATGGGACGGCAAAAACTTGGAAGCTGCGCTCAAATAATACAACTCACACCTTCGGTTCATCCCGCTTGGCGGATGTGATTTCAATCGCTCCGGGCACCAAGGGTATTCAAGGTCTTTTTGAATACCGTGACAACCAATGGTGGTATGTCAATATGGACTTAATGACAAGTGCGAGTAGCGCTGACTCCCCGGCTTTGTCTTTGGATAAAGAAAAAAGTCTGCAACTTGAAGACTGCGAATTGAAGTTCACACCGGTGAAAAAAGAAACAGATCTTTATCTGCGTCTTGAAAAAGCGGGACAAGAACAACGTGAAGCGGCTAAGCAATTCCAACTTTATATCGTCCGTCAGGCCGGTAAAGTTGTTGAAACTAAAGTTCTTCCATTAAAAAAGAAATTTAAACCTGCTGTTGGTATCAACGTCGCAGCGATTGCCTGCGTGCCTTCACAAGAATGGCACAAGCAAACTGTGGGCGAACTTGAGATCAGCCAAAGAACTGTTTCTTTGGAAGATGCCGCAAGAATGGGTCATATCACAGCAAGCCAATTGGTCGACGAAGAGTCCAAACGCGGTCTTTACATCGTGTTGGGCGCGGCGTTCTTCCTTGTGACTGTGGGTATCTTTTCGCCGAAGCAAGAGACGATGGAAACGGTGGCAACACCTCCCAAAGCAGCACAAAAAATCATTGTAAAAACAGAATTGAAACCCAAGCGTAAAAAAGCAGAAGCTCCACAACAAGTCGTTGTGAAAGAGTCTGCACCAGCAGCGGCTCCGAAAGTGGAAATGCCAACAAACGGCAGCCAAAGCAAGGTTTCAAAAATGATGAAATCCCTGACTGGCGGTCGTATTTCTCAGTTGATCGGAAAAGTTTCCGCTCAAGCTGCAAAGAGCGGCAACGTCGTTTTTGCTAACGGCGTAAAAGCTGGTAACGGTGCTTCAGGTCGTGCCTTGGCCGCTGTTGGCGGGATGGAAAGATCCGGCCGTGACTGGGGTCAAGAAGGAACAGGCGCTGGCGTCGTGATTTCCACGGCTGGTAAAGGCGGCGGAAAAAGCGCTACGGGCATGGGTGGTTTGGCTGCAGGTAGCACTGGCAGTGCCGGTGTAGGTTTGATCGAAGAGGAAGGCGAAATCACTGGCGGTCTGGACCGTGAAGTGATCGCTCAATACATCAAATCAAAACTAGGTCAGATCCTTTATTGCTATGAAAGACAATTAAGTGCCAATCCGGATTTATTCGGTAAGGTCGCAGTGAAGTTTACAATCGGCCCATCTGGCGCCGTAGAACAACAACTTATTGGAGACACAACACTTAAGAACGCAACCGTTGAGGGATGTATATTGAATAGGGTTGCCGCATGGAAGTTTCCGAATCCACAGGGGGGAACTCGCGTGCTAGTGACATATCCATTCTTATTCAAGAGTACAAACTAAGGCGGGGGTAATACATGTTGAAGAAAACACTTTTAATGATCATCTTGGCTGCATCGCAAGCATTCGCACAGCAAGGCGCTGACACGAAACCAGCTACGAACGCAGACCAAAGAGGCAGCGATAAACTGGACATTAAAAAACTAGAACAAAAATACTGGGCGGCGAAAGATGACGACTTCAGTGTCGTACAAAACCGTCGTTACACGAAAGCGGACAGATTCTATCTAACCCTGGCTGGCGGTGTTCCTATCAATGACCCGTTCGGTAAAGGTTCGATCACGGGAGCTCAGTTGGGTTACTTCTTCAACGAACGTTGGGGCGTTGATGTGAGTTACCAAAAAGTGAACATGGAAGACAACGACAGTACGAAGCAGTTCAAAGAAGACAACTTAACTTCTCCGAACTACAACTTCATTGATTCATCAACAATGTTGTCGGTCACCTATGTTCCTCTTTACGCAAAAATGAGCTTCGTTGACAAAGCCATCATCTATTTCGATATGGGTATTTCTTTGGGTGTGGGTACGACAGATTACCTCATCAAAAAAGAAGAAGGCGATGAAAAGAAAAACGGCATGACTTACCAAATCGGTATCAATCAGCAGATTTTCTTCTCGGAGCACTTCGCGATTCGTGCGGACTTCATCAATAAGTTCACAAACGAAGAGCGTATGAAATACAGCACGATCGCACCAGACCGCGATATGGGGTCTAAAATGGTGAACGATACGTCTTTAATGGTGGGTATCACGTATTGGCATTAATTTTCTCCATGGGTGGGGGATTTATGTTTAAGCCTTTAAAAATTTCGATTGCTGTAAGCCTGGTGTGTGGGACTGCTTTTGCAGACCCCGCACTGACTGTGAAAAAATCAGGCCGTGCTCCAGCAAGCACTCTCAAAGTAAAATCAAGCCTTGTTCCTACTTTTGATGTGTATCAAAAGAAAGTCGTTAAAGGAAAAGTGGAAGTTTTTAAAGTTAAAAACATTCCTCTTTTAGACTTGGGTGAAGAGCGCGAGGTTCAAGCGTCGGTGTTAAGTCCGCTGCGCCTCCCCGCTTCCCGCGAAGTGGAACTTAAGGAAACACGTCGTCGTGAATCTTTGAATGTCATGCAAATCCAATTGGCTCCGTACAACGAAGTGGTGAATGCTCCGAAGGCAGTCACTTCTGCGGAAGCCTTTAACAAGATTCCGGATATAAAAATCTTGAATCCTGTGATGGAGCCTGTCACTAAAGATCCTTTGGTGCAATTGGCGAAAATGGACGACATGCAGCCAAATGACTACAAACTTTTGCAAGCTTTGATCTTCTTGGAAATTCAAAAGAAGTATGAACTTGCCATGGGTCTTTTTGCCGAGTTGATGGAAGATCCTGAACATCGTATTCAGGCTCTTTATAACTATGCCATGACGGCCAAAGGCATGGGTTTAAACTCGGAATTCCGTCAGTACATGATTCAGTTGGCGCAAGAGACTAAAGACAAGATGTGGCAGCAAAAAGCCACGGAAGCTTTGGTGAAGCATATCAATGTGCTTGAAACTTCTGACATCGCTTTGATTGATCCTTTGGTGATCAAATACGAAATCGATGTGACGAAGAATGAAGAGTATCAATTGACACGTGCGAAGCACTATTCAGACAAGGGCCAATTGGGCTTGGTTGAAGATGCTTTGATGTACATCTCTGAAAAGTCCCCTCTTTATCCGGATTCACTTCTTTTGACGGCGTTGTTCAACTACCGTCAAGGTAAAGTGGACGACGCGACTATTCAGTTGGAAAAACTGATGGCCGCAACGGATGGCAACAAAACTTTGCAGCTTCGTTCCGTCGCCGCACTGACTTTGGCGCGCATCCAGTTCCAAAAAGGTGACTATAAAGATGCGTTCCAATCTTACTTGAAAGTCGATAAGTCCAACCCTCTTTGGTTGCAAGCGATGGTTGAAAGCGCTTGGACACAAATCTTGGGTGAAGACTATGAAGGTGCTGCTGGGAATATGTTCTCGTTGCACACAGACTTCTTTAAGAATGCCTTTTCGCCAGAGTCTTACGTTGTTCGTACCGTCGGTTACTTGAATCTGTGCCAATACGGTGACGGCGTGCAAGTGCTGAACGAGATGAACAAAAAGTATGCTCCTTGGAAGAAGAAATTAGAAGACTACCAAAAAGCTCACAAAGACTCTTTGACGTATTATGATACGGTGAAAAACTGGATCAAAAACTCAGATCTTAAAGAGGTGGATGGTCTTCCCCGCTCTTTCATCGTTGAATTGGCTCGTCACCCGGCTTACATGAGCGTGCAAAAACAAATCAATGCTTATGAAGACGAAATCGTTCGCTTCAACAAGATTGCTTTGACGCTGATTAAAATGGAGCGCGAGTTGATCGCAAAACAAAATGAAGCGAATAAAGACTTGGCTTCCGCGAAAAAAGGTATCAAAGGCGACTCTCCTTCTGAAAGCGCTATCGCCAGCGTTCAAGAAGCCGAGAAAAAACTTTTGAGCTATCGCATCCAATACCACATCGCTAAAAAAGCGCGTGTGTCGATCAAGAATTTAAGATCACAAGGTATTGCGCGAATTGAAAAAGAAAAATCCGTTCTTCGTGCCCAAGCTTCTCAGGCCCTTGCTGGTCGTTTCAATGAAATGCTGGCAGGTTTGAATAAGGTTTTGGATCAAAACGAAGTCTTGCAATACGAATTGTATTCCGGTGCCGGTGAACATCTTCGCTACCAAATGGCAGGTGGAGATGTGAACGAAAAAGAACGTCCCGAGTTGAAAGTTCAAAAAGAAAAAAGTTTGAACTGGAAATTCAAAGGTGAAATCTGGGAAGACGAAGTGGGTCACTATCGTTCTTCTTTGAAAAATGTCTGCCCGCAAGAGAATGGCTCTAACGGCGGCGTAGCTGGTTTGTCTGAACAATAAGGAAAGGATTTTCAAGATGAAATTCTCTAAATCAATTTTAACAGTTGGCGTTTTGATGAGTCTTAGTACTGCGGCTTTTGCGCAGACAACCGCTAAAGAAGGTTTGGATCGCATCAAAGCCAACTTGAATAACTCCAAAGCCAATCTGACGGAATACGAAAAGAATCTGAAAACCGTTGAAGGCAATATTCAAGAAGTTGGCAAAGCCAAATCCCAAGTAGAAGGACAACAAAAACAAGTTCTTCAACAGGTCGAAGAAAACAACCAGGCAATGACGAAAATCAGCAGCCAGGAAAAAGAACTTCAGGCTTTGATGAATGAAGAAAAAACGAAGACAGCGCAGGAAAACCAAAAGATTGCTGAACTTGAAGCGATGATTGCTAAGATCAAAGAGAATCAGAAAAAACGTGAAACGAATGTTTCTGACTATCAAATGCAAATGAATCAGCTTCAGGAAGAAAAGAAAATCTGGCATTCGCGCGCGGGCAACCTGAAAGAGCAAAACGATCAGGTGAACCAACGCCTTCGTTCTTTAGCGAGCGAAGAAAAAGAATGGCAAGCGAAGCAAAAAGGTTATCAAGGCGAAGTGAAACGTTGGAGCAAAGAAGTCGAAAGACAGCAGAAAATTAGTGATAGTTATAATTCACTAGCTGAAGTTAAATAAGAGTCTTTTCACATTCACATCTTTAAACAAGCCGTTTCCCCAAGGAAACGGCTTTTGTTTTTTCAACACGCCTCGCTTTCGAGCTTACATTCATTTTTGGCCCTTTATTAACAGTCCTAAGATTCCGAAATATTGAGACATTATTTTTCAAAAGGAAAACTGGTATGTCTCTAAAGTCATGGTTTCAAGGTATCCGCGGAAAATTGCTCTTTGCAGCTGTTCTTCCGATGATCGGCTTTACAACAATTTATTTTATCTCTCACTCGGGAATGTCGGACTTGGGTAAAGGCATCGAAACTGCCAACAACGACGTCATTCCTAGCATTCAAGGGCTGGGCGATATGCGCCAAGCGCGCAATGCTTTCGGTTATCAGACCTATGCCGCTATGGCACAGCATGATCCGAAAAAGCGTGAAGCCCATATCACGATCGCCAAAGAAGCCGTCGCAAATTTAAAGAAAGCGATCGACTTCTATGAGTCTTTCCCCTTCACTCCCGAAGCCGAAAAACTCTGGGCTCCCAGTCGCCCGATTCGCGCAGACTACTTTGCGACGCTAGAAAAAGTTACGCAGCATCTGGATGAAGGTGCGAACGACAAAGCCATGGCTCTTATGCAGGGACCTGTCTGGGATTACGGTACAACCATCAATAAAGTGACTTCAGATTCTTTGAACTACTATCGTGAAAGAGTCAAAGTAGAAACAGCTCGTGCCACTGAAACATTGTCTCGTGCTGACAAAATGTTAATGACGATCACTTTAGTTTCTTCATTCGCGATCTTCGCCCTTTTATTATGGTTAGCAGCAAAAATTGCGAACTCAGTAGCTTCGATTGCAAGTCGTTTGAGTGGCGCGGGCAACCAAGTGGCTTCGGCGGTGGAACAGTTGAACGAAGCTGGCAATAGCCTATCACAATCTTCAACTGAAGCAGCGGCTTCTTTGGAAGAAACAGTGGCCGCCCTTGAAGAAATGAGCTCGATGGTACAAATGAATTCCGACAACGCGAAGCAAGCAGCGGCCCTTTCTGCTTCGTCAAAAGATGCCGCGGAAAGCGGCGAACGCGAGATTCAAACACTGATCCAATCCATGACAGAGATTTCAAAATCTTCTAAAAAGATCGAAGAGATTATCTCTGTGATCGATGACATCGCCTTCCAAACAAACTTGTTAGCTTTGAATGCGGCCGTTGAAGCGGCTCGTGCTGGTGAACAAGGTAAAGGATTCGCGGTTGTGGCTGAAGCCGTTCGCACATTAGCCCAAAGAAGTGCGGCAGCAGCAAAAGACATCACAGTGCTTATTAAGGATTCCGTTTCTCAGATTGATCACGGTAGCGACATCGCAGATAAGAGCGGCGCGGTTTTAACGAACATTGTAAGCTCGGTTAAAAAAGTATCTGATCTTAATAATGAGATTGCGGCGGCAAGTTCCGAGCAAACAACTGGAATTCAGCAAATTAGCAAAGCGATGAATCAGCTCGATCAAGCAGCTCAGTCCAACGCCGCTTCTGCTGAAGAAATCGCAGCGACAAGTGGTGAGATCAATAATCTTGCAGCGACGAACCAGAACTTAACTGTTGAGCTGAATACCGTTATCTTAGGTGGAGACGCGACGGTGGCTTCGACTCCTGCTGAAGCGAAGGTTAAAGGCGCCACAAGAATGAAGACCTCAAGCAAAGTTATTCCCTTTAAATCGGCAAAACCGATGGCGGTAGCGAAGAAGTCTGAATCTCAAGCAACAATCCCGTTCGACGATGATGAACGGGCTAAAGTCGGAAGTACCGACGGATTTTAATACTTCTCAATAAAGTTAACTTTACAAACCCCTCACTTCGTCGAGGGGTTTTTTATTTTCGAAACACTAGTTATCAAGATTCAGTAAAACTGGACTCCCTGTTTGACCCTAAAATCCGATTAAAATTCTACGAATTATTAAGGCACGCTAACAATTGATGGGAGTCAAAACAATGAATCAAAACAAACTTGCAGCCTGGTTTAGTGGCATACGTGGTCGCTTACTTTTAGCGGCGTTCGTACCGATGATCGGATTCACCATCGTGTTCAGTGTGGCACTGAATGGCTTGGATAAAACCAATGTCATGCTTGAAGATGCTCACTCCCTTATCATTCCGAACTATAAGTACATCGGTGAAATGCGCCAAGCGCGTAATAAATTCGGTTATCGCAGTTGGGCTGCCATAGATGCAGTGAACGAACCGCAAGTGCGCACGAAACAGTTAGATACCGCGAGCGAAGGTGTCGACGAATTCGAAGCCGCTTATAAGCACTATACAGAGGCGCGCTTTCTTCCGGGCGAAGAAAAGATCCATGACACTGTCAAAGACACCATCCCCCATTTTTTAAAGGTACAAAGAGACATCATCGCCTTATTGCGCACGGCAGAGCCCGATAAAGTCGCCGAAGCCAAAAAACTTTTGAATGGAAAATTTGGCGAACTCAACACCATTGTACGTGATTTCAATGATAAAATCGAAACCGTCTATCACCAACGTGCCGATGACGATAGCAAGCTTGCCAAAGAAACCCGCGCGCAAGTTTTCAATATCCTTCTGGCTGTTTCATTATTTTCCGCACTGGGCATTTTTGGATTGATGGTGTGGATGTCTTCGCGTATTGCCAACTCCGTGAGCTCTATCGCCGACCGTCTGACGTCGGCAGCGACTCAGGTAGCCACTTCCGTTGAACAGCTGAATGAAGCCGGAAATAGCCTATCGCAGTCATCTACCGAAGCCGCAGCTTCGCTAGAAGAAACCGTCGCTTCATTAGAAGAAATGACATCCATGGTGCAAATGAATTCCGATAACGCAAAACAAGCAGCGGCTCTTTCGGCAAGCTCCCGAGAGTCCGCTGAAAACGGCGAAAAAGAGATTCAAAACTTGATTCAATCCATGACCCAAATATCTCAATCATCGAAGAAAATTGAAGAAATCATTCACGTCATCGATGACATTGCCTTTCAGACCAACCTTCTCGCGCTGAACGCGGCCGTCGAAGCCGCCCGCGCTGGTGAACAAGGCAAGGGATTTGCGGTCGTAGCTGAAGCAGTTCGATCATTAGCGCAACGAAGTGCCGCTTCGGCAAAAGATATCTCAAGCCTTATTAAGGACTCTGTATCGCAAATCGAAACTGGAAGCGAAATCGCCGATAAGAGCGGTGCTGTTCTAACGAATATAGTAAATTCCATTAAAAAAGTTTCGGATCTGAACACAGAGATCGCGACAGCCAGTGCGGAACAAACAACAGGTATTCAACAAATCAGTAAAGCCATGAACCAGTTAGATCAAGCCTCACAGTCCAATGCCGCTTCTGCAGAAGAAATCGCGGCGACCAGCGGAGAGATCAACAATCTGGCAATAACATCGCAAAAACTCACAGTCGAGTTAAACACCGTGATCCTGGGTGGCGCCGCTTCGTCGACGCCTCCAGCAGAAAATAAACCGACTGCAAAATCGTCGGTAACAAAATTTACTAAACAAACTTCGAAGATAAACAAAACTATCACCTCGACTGCCGCAGCTTCAGTGATCCCATTTGAGGACGACGAACGGGGTAAAGTTTCTTCTGTTGACGGATTTTAGTTCGGTCTCCACCCTCCATGCGATGGAATACTTGTAAATATCTCGGGGCAACCCGAGATATTTTTTTGACCGGGTCTTGAGCTTTTTTCAGAACAACCGAAAACGTTGGCTCCGATAGTTAAAGGAGCTTAACAAAATGAATTTCGCGTCTTGGTTTCGTGGTATTAAAGGTAAATTATTATTCGCAGCGGTTCTTCCCGTCATTGGTTTTGGCGTGATGGGCTTCATCTCATTTAACGGTGCAAACCGTTTAAATGCGCTTTTAGAGAGTTCACACAAGAATTTGATCCCCAACCTTCAGATCTTAGCTCAAATGCGTCTTGCCCGCGCGAATTTCGGTTACCATGCGTTTGCCTCCGTAACGACATTGCAACAGCCTGAAATCTTCGCTGATGAACTAAAACAAACAAAAGACGCTATTGCGCTCTTTTCTGACGGATACAAAGATTATGAAGACTCTTCGTTCATGCCAGAAGAAGAAAAGAAGTTCTTGAGCGTGAAGGAGTACTATCCTCAGCTCATCACAACGATGGAAAATATCGTCCAACTGCTTGAGACCAAAGACCAACAGAATATCGACAAAGCTCATAAAATGTTGTTAGGTGAATTCTATAAGCTGGGTTTACCAATTGGGTCTTTCAACCGCGAAACAGTGGCTCTTTACAACACACGCGCTAAAGAGGAAAGCGTGAGTGCTGAAGCGACTCAGGCCTCTGTTGTTCAATGGACACTGGTAGTGACTTTGACGGCAACGTTTGCAATCTTCGGTATTCTGCTGATCATTGCAGCTCGCGTATCGAGCTCTGTGTCGTCTGTGGCGTCCCGCCTTTCTGTGGCTGGTGGTCAAGTGACTTCGGCGGTCGAACAATTAAATGAAGCTGGGAACACGCTTTCTCAATCTTCAACGGAAGCAGCGGCTTCTTTAGAAGAAACTGTGGCATCACTCGAAGAGCTTTCTTCCATGGTGCAAATGAATTCCGACAATGCAAAACAAGCGGCGGCCCTTTCAATGACTTCTCGTGAAGCCGCTGAAAAAGGCCAAGCAGAAATCGGCAACTTGATCCAAGCTATGTCGACGATTTCATCTTCGTCTAAAAAGATCGAAGAGATCATTTCCGTGATCGACGATATCGCTTTCCAAACAAACTTGTTGGCCCTGAATGCCTCCGTAGAAGCGGCTCGTGCTGGTGAACAAGGTAAAGGTTTCGCGGTTGTTGCTGAAGCGGTTCGTGCCTTAGCACAAAGAAGTGCCGTGGCCGCCAAAGACGTTGAAGTTTTGATTAAACAATCTGTCGTGCAAGTTGAAGACGGAAGCCGTATCGCCAACCAAAGTGGCGAAGTGCTAACAACAATTGTTAATTCCGTCAAAAAAGTGTCGGATCTGAATAATGAGATTGCAACTGCAAGTTCTGAACAGACAGCAGGTATTCAGCAAATTAACAAAGCTATGAATCAGTTGGATCAAGCAGCCCAAGCCAACGCGGCTTCTGCTGAAGAAATCGCAGCAACAAGTGGAGAAATCAACAACCTTGCCGTGACTTCACAAAATCTAACAGCGGAATTGAGCCATGTTGTCAATGGCGGCGCGCAAGAAACTACTTTCACCGCGCCTCCTGCTGGCAAACCTTCAACAACGAAGCACAATGTGGTTTCATTTAAACCGAAGGCCAAAGCAAAAACGGCTTCAGCCAAAGAAACTATTCCGTTTGATGAAGAGACTAGAGCCCGCGTCGGAACAACGGACGGATTTTAGAAAATTCAGGACTCTTTAAAAGCGCGGCGATCGCAAAATAAATCGCCGCGGCTGCAAGAATCGCAACGAAAAGGGCCAGCATCTGCGGGCCTTTTTCCATTTCTGACGACACCAACGAATAGGTTTTCAATACGAATACCATCCCTACTCCCGCCGCCGTCATCTTCACGATGGATTGAAGGACCCCATCCCAGTTAAACGAAAGCTTCCAAAAAGGAAGGCCCGTTAAAAGTAAGAGCATATTTATTGAAGCTCCTAAAAGACTTGCGACCACAAGCCCTTGCAGTCCATGAGTTTGCATCAACCAAGGCGCTAAGGCGATGTGCACTGCTAAACTCAAAACGGAAACTGCAGCGGGATACCAGGTATTCTGAGTGGCATAGTAAAGCGGCATCAGAACTCGGCTGCAGGAGACCACCAACAAACTGATCGCATAAACTTTTAACACTGTCGTCGTTGCCAAAACATCGCTCATGGAAAACTGCCCGCGATAAAAAAGGACTTCCACGATGGGTTGAGCTAAAAAGAAAAGACCTAATGATGCCGGCCACGCCAAAAATAAATTCATCAAGAAGCTTTCTTGCGAAGCTTCTTTAAAAAGCTTCGTGTCTTTGCGCGCAGCAAACTCACTTAATGTCGGCAGAACTGCCGCCCCAAGACTGACTGAAATCAAAGATAGCGGTAGCTCTAAAAGACGGTCCGCCCAATAGATATAAGAGATGGATCCTTCGCTCAGGGAGCTTGCAAAATGCAGATTCACCAAAGTAGAAAACTGCGCAAGTCCCATCCCGGCCAGTCCCGGAATCATACTGCGCAGAACTTTTGCGACGTCGGGACTCCAAAAAGAAATTTGCAAACGCGGCAGATAGCCTCGCGATTTTAAAGCCCACCACAGAAGGGCCGCTTGCATAAGACCGCCGACAAGAACTCCCCAGGCCAGCCCGTCTCCTATTTGCGGGAACCAAGCTGCAGGCATAAATGTAAATACCAGCATCGAAATATTTAAAAGCGCTGCCGCGAGCGCGGGAAGACCAAAACTCCCCAGCGCATTTAAAATTCCCATGAAGTAAGCGTAAAGGCAGACAAAGAAAACGAAGCCAAACATAATGCGCCCCATGCGCAACGTGAGCTCCCACTTTTCTAAATTTTGCGTGTAGATATCGGTCACTAAAAGTTGAAAAACATCTTCGGTGCGAAGAATTCCCCACAGCGCAAGAACCCCAAAAGCGATCAAAAAAAACGTATAAAGGCCGTTGATTAAATTTCGAGCACGAACACCCGAAGCATC
Source organism: Bdellovibrio bacteriovorus (assembly GCF_001592755.1). Taxonomy (NCBI): domain Bacteria; kingdom Pseudomonadati; phylum Bdellovibrionota; class Bdellovibrionia; order Bdellovibrionales; family Pseudobdellovibrionaceae; genus Bdellovibrio; species Bdellovibrio bacteriovorus. The sequence goes on from NZ_LUKF01000003.1 coordinate 19,703, forward strand.
CTCCCCTTGCGCCTGCATAAAGACGGGAATAAAGCTGACGGAAAGTGAGCCTTCCCCGAAAAGGCGGCGAAAGAGATTAGGTAAACGGAAAGCCGCGGTCCACGCATCCGTCACCATGCGATCAAAGAGAGCCCCCAGCGCCATGTCCCTTAAAAGCCCCAAGATGCGGCTAGTTAAGGTCCCCGTCGCCATAGAAAAAGCCCTTTTGAGGACCTTTTTGCGATCTTCTTTTAATCCGCTTGCGTTATCAGACACCCTATGTTAATCCCTTTGGTTCTCGTTTTAAAAAGATTACTTTGGAGGATATCCCTTGGCAAATCATAAGTCTGCAGCAAAAAGAGCTCGTCAAACTGTTCGTAAAACTGCTGTTAACAACGCTCGTAAGAGCACTGTAAAAACTGTTGAAAAAAACTTGGTAAAAGCAATCCAAGCTAAAGACATCAAAGCTCTTCCTGAGTTGTTGAAGAAGTTCACTGCTCAAGTAATGAAAGCTGCTAAATCTGGCGTTATCAAAAAAGAAACGGCTTCTCGTAAAATCAGCCGTCTTTCTACACGCGTTTCTGCAACGAAGTAATCTGAATTGAAGTTTTAAGTAGTGCCCGGCGCGATATCAGTTCGTGCCGACACGAAAGAACGAATCTGTCTTTTGATAGAAAATTCGATTTCATTGAAGCTAAGACCATGGGTGACTCTTTCGTCACCCTGTTTTTTTTGTGTCGATCGCACCACCGCTCTCAAGAACACAAATTCCCCGGCCGGAACTTGAAAACTCACCACCAGTGAGTGCCCTTCCGTCAGAACATAATCCGAAATAATAGACATTCCCCCTTCACCGATCTCGCCTGATTCACAGACGAAATAGGATCCGTCACAAAGCACACCGATTTTGCGCTTCATAGCCCGTCTTGGATATTGACGGCGGAAATAACCTTTATCTTCAAATGATTTGTCCATCAGAGACCTTATCGGCATCTGGGACGGAAAACTCTAGTTCAGAGCGAAGTTTTGAGACGATCCGCAGGTTTTTAGGACCATGTTTTCAAGCCAGATGTGGCTAGACAATGGTGAGGACTTAAGGGCCTTATCCGTCTCAGACAGAACCACCAGTGTTTGTTCCAACTTTTTCGCAGTCCAAAGTCGGGCTTGATCCAAGTAGCTTTCCAGGAAATAAGGCGGAATCTGCGCATAGTGAGCGAGCTTCGCGCCATGCAAGCCTTCATCCATGCCGCGCTTTAAAGTCAAAAGCACACGCACGTGACGGGCCACCAAAGAGACGATACCGATCTCGTTCTGCCCTTGATCCAAAAGATGAACCAAGTGCTCTAAAGCCTTTACGCGGTCGTTTTGACCGATGGCTTTCGTGAAATCAAAGACGTTTTCTTCTTTTGAGCGAGACACGGCTTGCGCCACATCTTGCATTTCGATGCGACGTTGGCCGCCGACGAAATCACCGAGTTTTTTTAGCTCGGCTTCGATCTCTGTCAGATGATGTCCTACAAGCTTGTGCAGCAAGTGAATGGCGTCGTTGCTGATCGTAAGACCCAAAGTTTGCGCGATGTAATTGATCCAAGAAGGGATCTGATTTTCGTAAGGCTTTTTAAATTCCACGCAGTCTGCTTTTTCAAGCAGCTGACGGATTTGTTTTTTACGTTTGTCGACTCTGGAAGCCAGAATCACAAACACCGTGCTTTCCACTGGGGACTCAATCAGGCTGTCAAATTCGGCCCACTCTTTGTCCGTAAGCTCTTGGGCTTCTTTCAAGATGACCAGACGACGAGCCGCCATCATCGGCAGAGTCTCCACCGCATCGCGAACTGCGACGACGTCGGCGTCACTGGCATAAAAAAGGCTGTAGTTAAAATCCACCGCGCCTTCTGTCAGAACGGCGTATTTAAATCTTTCAACACTTTGATTCAGAAGATAAGGCTCTTCACCGAAAAGAAAGTACATTGGCGCAAGATGACCTTTTTCGAGGTCTTTATAGAATTTTTGCGCATCAATCAGTGCCATCGTTTTTCTCAAAAAAAGTCGTAAAGACCTTTTCCCCGGTGCTTAAAAATTTTCTGTAATACGATCATGGGCTTCGGCCATGATGTCGTTCGCCATGACGTCAATGTTCTGCCTGCGTGCAGAAAGATTGTAAAGAGGATTTACCGAGTTCACGCCTGCGAGCGTCACCTGAGGTGCTGCATAAGTACGCTCTCCGCTGAAACTGCCGCTCCAAAGCTCGGTCCCATCAGCCTGTCGTACGACTTTGACAGTTACTGTAAGAAGAATCCGGTATTCCGTCGCGATGACAGTTCCGTTAGGAAGATAGGCCGAAGACTGCTCACCGGCGACACGTTTGGCTCCGGGAATGTATTGAATATTATCGATCTGCCCGATCACTGCCACTTCTGACAAAGAGTTGTCCACAATACGAGCAATGCGCGAACGCTGAAACTCTAAAATCAATGCGTTGGTGAAGCCAACTTCTATGCCTGTTTCCTGGGTTTTATTTTTGAAAATAGGGACCGAGATCTGCTTGTACCCACCTGGAATACTGCGACTCGCAGCGCCCATGCGGTAAGCGCATCCCGAGAGTAAAACCGAGAAGCTGACAGTCAGAATGAGAAGGCCTTTAAAGATTGCGTCCACGGGACCAGTTGAGTATAAAATACTGAAGATATCAAGGAAGAAAAATGACATCTCTCAATGACAATTACAGTTTGCTGGCGCCAGGTCCCGTGAATCTTCATCCTGAGGTGCGCAAAGTATTGGCACTTCCGATGATTCATCACCGCACCCCTGAATTTGACGCCATTTTAAAGCGCGTTTTAAAAGGAATTAAAAGCGTTTTTCAAACCGAGCAAGATGTTTATCTTTTGACGTCCACGGGTTCTGGCGGCATGGAAGCACTTTTAGTGAACGTGCTTTCTCCGGGCGATAAAGTGATCGCGATTGTTTCTGGAAAATTTGGCGAGCGCTGGGCCGACATGGCAAAAACTTTTGGCGCGGAAGTCACGATCGTCAATGTTCCTTGGGGCGAAGCCGTCAAAGTTTCTGAAGTTGAAGAGTTGCTGAAAAAAAATCCCGACACGCGCGCGGTTCTTTGCCAGGCCTGTGAAACTTCCACGGCGGTGGCGCATCCCATTCAGGAACTCGCATCTGTTGTAAAAAAATATTCCGAAACCTTGCTTTTGGTCGACGCCATCACCGCTTTGGGTGCCTATCCCCTGCCGATGGATGCTTGGGGTATTGATGGTTTGGTCGCCGGTTCGCAAAAAGCTTTTATGTTGCCTACGGGAATGACCTTCTTAGCTTTGTCACAAAAAGCTTGGAAGTTTGTCGATCAAGCAAAATGCCCTCGCTACTATTTTGATCTGCGCAAAGAAAAAAAAGCCAACAACAGCGGAGAAACTTTTTATTCTTCAAACGTAGCCATCATTCGCGCCTTAGACACGGTCTTAGGCATGATCGAAAAACAAGGTTTGCAAGAGCTCTTCCGCATCATTCACCGCCGAGCTGAATTCACTCGCACCTTTGGATTGAAGCTGGGTTTCGGCCTTTACGCAAAATCTCCGAGCGATTCGGTCACGGCTTTGACCGTGCCTTCAGGAATGGACGGACAAAAAATCCGCCTTCATTTGGAAGAGGCTCATGCGATTACAATCATGGGCGGACAAGATCAAGCGAAGGGTAAAATCATTCGCGTCGGTCACATGGGTTATATTCAAGACGAAGAGCAAGTGCGTTTGATCGAGTGTCTGGGACACACTCTTCGTTTCTTTGATCCTGATTTTATATCTTTAGAGCACATTTCAAATATCACCGATGAAGCGCGCGCGTGGTTAAGGGACAATCCATGAAGAAAAAAATTCTAATCACCGACCGCTTCGCGCAAGATAGTTTCTTATACTTGCAACAACACAGTCAATTTGAAGTTGTGCGCAGTGATAACCCTCAGCACCTGCCGCTTGAGCATTTGGTCAGCGCCAATGCTTTGATCATTCGCAGTCGCACGACGGTGAACGAAGAACTTCTGAAAAAAGCCCGCCAGTTGCAGCTGATCATCACCTGCACCAGTGGTTTTGATCACATTGATTTGGATGCGACTCAAAAATGGGGCGTGACAGTGATGCACACGCCTTCAGCAAATATTGAATCCGCAGCTCAATTAACATGGGGACTGGTGCTAAATTGTGTGAACAACATTCCGCAGTCCCACAAAATGGTGAAGGCCGGCGAATGGAAGCGCGACTTGGTCACAGGCATTGAACTTTCCGGTCGCACCTACGGCATCGTCGGCTTGGGACGCATCGGTTCGCGCGTGGCCGAGCTGGCGCAAGCTTTCGGCATGAACGTCGTTGCTTTTGATCCTTATCAGGACGACGAAGTTTTTGAACGCTTGAAAATACCCCGTTTAAGTTACGAAGAAGTTTTAAAAACTGCTGATATCTTAAGCTTCCACGTACCCAAGACTTTAGAAACAGAGCATATGCTCAACCGCTCCCACTTTGAATACATTCATCGCGGTTTGACCTTGGTCAACACGTCGCGCGGTTCCGTGATCAATGAAAACGACCTGTGCGAAGCCATCGAAAAAGGTTGGCTGCGCTCCGTCGGACTGGATGTCTTTGAAAAGGAACCTTTGTCCCGAAACTCAAAACTTCTCACGTATCCGAACGTGATTCTCACGCCGCATATTGGAGCCAATACCGAAGATGCGTTCTTTAAAGCGTCTCAGGTCGCAGCTAATAAGCTTATGGCGTTTTTTATCGACGGGTCGACTTCTGACACCCTCCCGCCAAGGGCCCCCTGGTTTGGAGCCGCTCCATTTAAAGGAGAATAAAAACTTGCCTGACTGAATCTCTTGCGAGAAAGTTCGAAGGTACCAGGGGACTGGTACCTTCGAAGGGAATTGCAATGTCAGGTGTTGTTGTTGTCGGAGCCCAATGGGGCGATGAAGGTAAAGGTAAACTTATTGATGTCTTCGCTGAAAAAGCAGACATGGTCGTTCGCTACCAAGGCGGCGCCAACGCAGGCCACACACTCGTGGTCAACGGTCAGAAAACAGTTCTTCACTTGGTACCCAGCGGAATTCTTCGTCCCGAAACAACCTGCGTGATCGCTCCAGGTGTTGTGATCGACGTGTTCTCTATCCGCGATGAAATCAACAAACTAAAAGCCACAGGTTATTTGCAAAATCCAAAGCAGTTGTTGATCTCAGACACAGCGACAATCATTCTTCCTTATCACAAAGCTTTAGATGCGGCTCGTGAAGCGGCATTGAGCGATAGCAAAATCGGTACAACTGGAAAAGGCATTGGCCCGGCTTACGAAGACCGCGCTTCTCGCCGCGCTGTTTTGTTCGGTGATATTTTCGATCGCGAAAGTCTAAAGGCCAAAGTAGAACTGGCATTGCGCGAGAAAAACTTCATGCTTGAAAACTACTACAAGGCGCCAACTTTCAAATTGGAAGACATCATGGCCGACCTTGAAAAAGTGGCGGAAGATTTAGCTCCGTATCGTTGCAAAGATTCTTCACTCTTCATCAACAAAAACTTGAAAGCCGGCAAACGCGTTCTGTTCGAAGGCGCTCAAGGTACGATGTTAGATGTGATGCACGGAACATATCCCTTCGTAACAAGTTCTTCGACATTGGCCTCGAATGCTTGTGCCAGCGCAGGTATCAGCCCGATGAGCATTCAAAAAGTGATCGGCGTTTTTAAAGCCTATGCAACACGCGTAGGAAGTGGTCCTTTCCCAACAGAGCTTAACGACGAAATCGGAAAGAAAATCCAAGCAGACGGCCACGAATTCGGCTCAACAACTGGCCGCGCTCGTCGCTGTGGTTGGTTGGATCTAGTAGCGTTGAAATACGCGATCCGCGTGAACGGCATCACAAACCTTGCGATGATGAAGTTAGACGTCCTAACAGGTCACGATCGCATCGGTGTCTGCACAGCTTACAAATTAAATGGCGAAACAATCACCGAGCTTCCAACATCTCCTTACGAGTTAGAAAAAGTGGAGCCCGTGATCGAATGGATTCCAGGTTGGAAAGAAGATTTAACGAAAGTAAAAACACTTTCAGATCTTCCGCGTCCAACAACAAACTACATTGACTACTTAGGCTCACAATTGGGAACACCGATCGACGTAATCTCCGTCGGCCCGGGTCGCGAGCAGACATTGTGGGTCAAACCTTTGTTCAATAATTAAGCACAGTTAGCGAATTCACGAAGGGCTTTGCTTATGCCTTAAGCAAAGCCCTTTTTTTTATAAAAAAATCGCAAAATTTTTTAAAAAACAGCAAGAAATCGTATTGACTTTGCCCCCGCCTTACTACAAATTAGCACTTCCTAAACGGACAGTGGTTCGCTAGCTCAGCTGGTAGAGCACTTCACTTTTAATGAAGGGGTCGATGGTTCGAATCCATCGCGAGCCACCATTTTCTGTTTTTTCTCTACACGTTCCCATCGTCTAGGGGCCTAGGACACCTCCCTTTCACGGAGGATACAGGGGTTCAAATCCCCTTGGGAACGCCAACTTTTCTCACTACTCTTGCTTCATTTACATTTCGCCTGAACTCGAAAGGTTATGTTAGACCCATCGCTTCGCGACGGGGCCCTTTGGCGTTCCCATTGGGAACGCCAAATTTTGTAACTAAAAATAAAAAACCCGAATCGAAAGATTCGGGTTTTTTATTTTTACTCACAGTCTTGGTTCTCCCAAGGGGCTTTGAACTCAAAAGGTTGGCGCAAAAAAAATAATCCATCAAAGCTCGCGAAAAGCAACGGGCGCCGACAACAGGGGTTGTTTCGGGCTCCTGCCCTCAACCCCTTCGGGGCTGACGCATAAAAATAGCTTCCTGCTATTTTTATCATCGACGACGCAGGATGCGTCCTCGAAGGCGCCGAAGGCGGTCCAAAGGACCGAGGGCCACGACGGCCCGAGCCCAATCCCCTCCACGATCGAAGCAAAAGATGCGACTTGTGAGCAAAGCGAACAAGAAGCCAGAAAAAAAAAGCGAGTTTCAAGCGAAGCGAGAAACAAGCCAACAAAGGGAACTACTCTCTCTTCCCCTCATCCTTAAACTTCTTAGTAAAATAAAATCCCGTGATATTCGTTAAGAGCAAAACCAAATTCAAAACCGTAAAAACCCAATTCCCCAAATTATAAGAATAAACCGCAAGTCCAAGACTAGAAAAAATCTGCCCCGCAAAAAGATAAATCGAAACTCCTTGCGAAGTCCGATCACGTATCTGCTTGCGTATCTGATTCACGATCGTAGCGATCAGAACAAGCGAGGCCACCCAACCTAAAACATCATTGAAAGACACAATCAAGTCCCACAAAAAGTTTGATAATCTTCATCATCAGCGGGACTCAAAAACTCTGCACCATCCTTAGGTTCGACGAAAGGATTTCGAACAACCTCGAGCAAACGATTCACAACGGAGTAGTCATTTTTTTCGACGGCGGCCGCCAGAGCTTTCTCGACCATATGATTACGAGGGATGACGGCTGGATTATGCTTAAGCATTAAGGCCAAGTCAGGATTTCGTGCTTGCCAAGCTTTGTGCCACTCTAAGAACTCGGCACTTTTAAAGAGCGGTTCATCCAACATCTTCCCATTGGCAAGAGCCCGGAAAGTATTCGTGTAGTCGGCCTGATTCTTCTCCATAAGTTCTAAAAGCGAATTAAAGAGAGGCATATCGTCCTCTCCTGCTTGCATGACTCCTAGTTTACCGCGCATGCCCGTCACCCAGTGACGCTGCAAATGCTCGGCGTAAGTGTCGAGGGCTTCTTCGGCTTTCGCAATCGCCTCCTCTTGAGAAGCGCTAAAGAGTGGGAGCAAGGTTTCTGCGAAGCGCGCTAAATTCCATTGCCCGATCGAGGGCTGCTGTCCATAGGAATATCTGCCTTGAACATCGATGGAACTAAAAACCGTCGAAAGTGAAAAGCGATCCATGAACGCACAAGGACCGTAGTCGATGGTCTCCCCAGAAATAGTCATATTGTCAGTGTTCATCACGCCATGAACAAAACCCACTTGCATCCACTTAACAATCAACGACGCCTGACGTTCGATGACCGCCTTTAAAAGAGCGACGTAAGGTTCAGGATGCGACACCAAATTAGGATAGTGACGACGAAGAGTGTAATCTGCGAGTTCGCGTAAGTTTTTACCTTGATCAAAACCCGCAGCATATTCGAATGTTCCAACGCGCAAGTGGCTGCTAGCAACCCGGGTTAGCACGGCCCCCGGTAGGGGTGTTTCTCTGATAACTTGTTCTCCGGTTGTTACCACCGCAAGACTTCGCGTCGTGGGAATGCCTAAGGCGAACATCGCTTCGCTGATAATATACTCGCGAAGCATCGGGCCTAAAGCGGCAAGACCATCACCACGTCGAGAAAAACGCGTTCGGCCCGCCCCTTTTAGCTGAATATCAAAACGCTCGCCTTTGGGAGTCACGTGTTCACCTAAAAGATTCGCACGCCCGTCACCCAACATATTGATGTGTCCGAACTGATGACCGGCATAGGCTTGGGCGATGGGTTCTGAACCTTTAAAAAATTTGTTACCCGCAAAAAAATTCTGCCCCTGCTTCGCCAGTTCTGAAACGTTTAAGCCAAGATCTTGAGCTAGAGCTTCGTTAAACATCACCATCACTGGAGTACGCGCGGGCGTCGGATTCACTCTTTCAAAAAAGACGTCAGACAATCGCGCATAGGTGTTATCGAAATTCCAGCCAAATTGGTTTCTATCGTCACTCATAAGAGTCGAAAGTAAGTTAAAATCGCATCCTCGTCCAGATGTAAAGCCGTCGAATGCCAGGGGCCAGGCCTGTTGTTTAACTCGTCTGAAAGTGAGAAACCCCGATCAACCCCGAACAAAATTTCATATTCATAATGCATGTAAATCTATATAAAGACTGGACTTTTTCTTCTTGGAAAGACCTTTATTTCATCTTTAAAAAAGCCGAAAAGAACAAAGATGGTCAACGTCGGTACGTTCCTAAAATACAGCTTAACACTTTGGGTAGCCCTACTACTGACAAGTTGTAGTATGAACGCCTCGCTGACTCCATTATTTAGCGAAAATGAAATCTTAAGAAAGATCACAGTTGAGTCCGGTACGGCTGTCGTCCTTGAAGAAGGCATTGGTCATCAAATCACATTAAGCATCGAAACTCCCAATGTCTCGGGCATGACTTTGAAGGCCGAAGATCTAGGTTGGACGTTGAACGATGTCGATGGGGACTTTGAGGCTTCCAATGGAACTTTGATTGTTCACCCCGGCGTTAGTTCCATTAGTTTTATCATCAAACCCACTCGTGACACGAAAATTGAAAGTGATGAGACGTTTCAACTTCGTTTCACCGGAGAGCGCTTTTCTGACCTCGACGCGAATTTCATTTCCTTCGTCGTAAAGGACAAAACAACACGCGCGAAAGTGACGGCGACGGCTGCGACTTTGGATTTCGGGGCTCAGCTTAAAGACTCCGTGATTGAAAGATCGGTGACTTTGCAAAATAGCGAAGATGCGCCGGCAGAAAATTTAAACTTAAGCTCTTTGTCCGCGCCATTTGCTTTTAAAGGGGGTTCATTTCCGGGGACTGGGGGAACTTGTACAGGAACTCTTAACGGCCACTCTTCCTGTACACTGGTCATTACGTATTCTCCGACGGAAGTGAACACTCATGCACAAACACTCTCTTGGAATTACACCAATCCCGATATCGCCGATAGCGGTTCTTTGAATATGTCAGGCATCGGGGTAGAAGTCGCAGCCGTATTGGGGGGGCGTCCTGCCAATCCGAGCAATGTTGACGATCTTGATATCACTGTTTCAGGGACAAACATCACTCACTATCGCTATAAACTCGGTGTCCAAGGCAGCACAGACTGTGCTGTTTCTTCGGGATACTCGAGTGAAATTGCGGTAGGAACGAAGATCACGGATTCTCTTCTTTCGCTGGCGAATCAAAATTTAAAGATCTGCGTGATTGGAAAAGACACTAACAACTTCTGGCAACCCTACTCGGCTTCGACAAACTACACTTGGAACTATGACACATTAAAACCTTCTGTCGTCATCAGCCAAAAGGCCGGCCAAGCAGATCCTACGAACACCTTGCCAGTGCGATTTACTTTGGTATTTAGTGAAGCCCTTGCCGAAAGTTCTTTGACTGATTCGGATGTCAGTTTTTCGGGTTCCGCTTTGGTGAACACGTACACACTGACGAAGATTGATTCCACTCATTATGAACTGACGGTTTCAGGTGTTGATAATAATGGTGTGATTCAACCGGTAATTAACGCAGATAAATTTTCAGACCTAGCCGGAAACTTAAATACAGCATCAACCAGCTCCGATAGCCAGGTGACTTACGATACCAGCGCTCCTTCTTTACCGACAAGTTTGTCTTGGTTGCAAACCTCACCAACTAAAGCCTCTCCCGTATCGGCAACATGGGTGCTTTCTGATGCAACAGATATCGCTGAACAAAAGATCCAGTTTTATAAGGACTCTTCATGCTTAACTTTAGAAGGCGCGGCAATTTCTTTAGCCGCGTCCGCTGTCAATCGCTCCTTTACGGGAGCTGACGGAGACACTTACTCGTATAATATCACTGTCATCGATACTTCCGGAAATGTGTCGGTCTCTGCTTGCTCTACGGCACTGACCATGGACCGTACTGCTCCGACTGTGGCTTCGTTCAATCCCGCAACTAGTGTTCGCTCAAGTCTTCCCGCCTCCGTCACGGTTCATTTCAGTGAAGCGATGTTACAAACTTCAATTGAGACTACTTCAAACTGGAGTATCACATGCTCGGCGGGTGCCAACGTTTCTATCGCTGGTGCTTCACTTTCGAGTGCGACTTCGGCCGTTGTGAATTTGACGGTGACGACCGCTCCGGCCAACGGCGAAGTTTGTACACTGACCGCAAAAACTTCTTTAACGGATTTAGCTGCTAATCCTTTACCGACGGCCGCCACTGTTCAATATACTTTGGATCTTCCCGGTTCGGTTCTATCCGTCACTTCGTCCCTGGCAAATGGATCTTATAAAGCAGGTCAAGTGATTCCAATTTCAGTGCAGTTTTCTGAAAACGTCACTGTGACTGGCGGAACACCTGAGCTTTTAGTAGAGACGGGCTCGACGGATCAAGCAGCAACCTATCTGAGCGGTTCTGGAACCAACACCCTGATTTTCCAATACACCGTTCAAGCCGGAGACAACTCCAGCGATCTTGATTATGAATCTATCAATGCTTTGTCTTTAGCGGGAGCCGCCATCAAGGACAGCTTCGGAAACGACATGATCTTGAGCTTGCCTGCACCTGGTTTAACAGGTTCATTAGGCGCCAATAAGGCACTTGTGATTGATACGCAGGCACCAGCGGCTTTCGCTATCAGCGGTGTTACTGGCGGCACAGACACGACTGAAGATGAATGGCTGACAAATGGTTCCACGGCAACAGCTCATTGGGAAGCGTCTGCAGGAAGTGCTGACTATGTCGTTGAAATTAGAAACAGTGATGCCTCAGCAACAGTTTGTGCGGCACAAACTGTGACGGGAACCTCTTCGACATTTACAGGTTGCACTTTAAACAACGGCACTCAGTACACAGTTCGAGTTTCTTCGCGTGATGCAGTCGGAAATACCACAACGGCGACGAACAACGATTTTATTTTCAACGTCAACACGTCGGCCGTAATTGCCACGATCACGGGCCAGCCTACTGGCAAAACAAATCAGACGGCCTTGAACATTGATGTTGCAGGCGCAGATGTTCAGACTTATCGCTACAAAGTGGGTGCCGCTGCTTCTACGAACTGTGCAGTCGCAACGGGGTATTCAGCTGACATTCCTGTCGCGACAAACATCACAGACTCGGTCAGTGGGCTAGGCAATACGGATATCAAGGTCTGTGTCCTTGGTAAAAACTCTGCGAGTGTTGAACAAGCTCTGACCTCTGCAACGAGTGTCACTTGGACTCAGGATTTGACATCCCCTACTCTGACCATCAATCAAAAATCAGGGCAAGCAGATCCAACGAATACTTTGCCTGTTGAATTCACTATTGTTGCAAGCGAAGCCATCACTAATTTTGTCGTTGCGGATATCAATCAGTCCGGCACAGCAACGGGAATTACCTGGAGTTTAACAACTTCAGACAACATCACGTGGTCTTTAAAAGCGACCGCAATCACCGGCGCGGGAACTTTAATTCCTTCTATCACGGCCAATAAGCTGACCGACGTTGCCGGCAATAACAACACGGCAAGCACGAGCACGGACAATCAAATCACCTATGAGACAACGAAGCCTTCATTGACTATCAATCAAAAAGCAGGACAAGACGATCCTACGAATACTTTGCCTGTCGAATTCACGATTGTATTTACAGAAGCTATCAATCCAAGCACTTTCGCTATAGCAGATATCACTCAAGGCGGAACAGCATCAGGTATTACTTGGAGTTTAGCTACGTCAGACAACATCACTTGGACTTTGCAGGCAACAGCGGTCACCACAGCTGGAACTTTGATTCCATCTATTACAGCAGGAAAAGTCAGTGATTCGGCTGGAAATACCAATAACGCCTCCACTTTTACGGATGCGACTGTTACTTACGATATCACGGCTCCAGTGAGCGCTTCTTCACTTACGTGGCAGCAGACGACTCCAACTAATACCACGGCTATCGTAGCGCAATGGACAAAGTCGACAAGTACGGATCTGGCTTCACAGAAGGTGCGTCTTTATACAGGAGCTACTTGCAATACTTATACGGGAACAGAAAATACCGAGGCAAGTACGGCCACAACTTCCAGTTTCACTGGCGCGAATGGTACGACTTACTCTTATCAAGTCATCTCATTAGACTCTGCTGGGAACTCCATCACGTCGGCTTGCTCCAGTGCCTTAGTGATAGACACAGCGGTTCCTACAATCACCAATGTCACGTCTAATAAAGCAAACGGCGCTTACACCGTTGGTGACGTTATTGATGTTCGTGTTACTTTCTCTGAAAACGTGAATGTCACTGGTACCCCACTGCTCGCGCTGAACACAACTCCCGCTCGCTCAGCCTCTTATGCGTCAGGTACGGGAACGAATACATTGATCTTTAACTACACAGTTCAAGCCACGGATACGGCCGCAGATCTGAACTATACTGCGACTAACTCTTTAACAATTAGTTCTGCGACAATTCGAGATGCAGCTTCTAACAATGCGACATTAACATTGCCAGCCATTGCGGCGGCGGGATCTTTAGGAACAAATAAAAACATCGTCATCGATACGACGGCTCCTAGTATCACTTCGTTCACGGTGACAAACGCGTCTCCGACGAACAGCACAAGCTTTGCTATCACATCTTCTGTCAGTGGTTCGCCAGCATCTTATTGTATTATGGAAAATAATACGGCGGTGGCTTCCTGCACATGGACAGCAGGAGCGACTTTACCTGCGACGTTTACGGTCAGCACCGTGAATGAATCAAAAACGCTTTATGCCTGGGTGAAAGATGCCGCCGGAAACGTCAGTGCAATGGCTAGCTCCGCTTCGATTGTTTTTGATAACACTCCTCCGACAGCGACTCTTTCGGGACAACCTACAGGATCCAGCGCAAAATATGCACTTAATATCGACGTCAATGGAAGCGGCGTTGTCGGATATAAATACAAAATAGGTCCTGCCGCCTCCACAGACTGTACGGTGGCTACGGGATATTCAGCTTCAGAGATCGTACACACGACAAATATCACAGACAATATTTCTGCCTATGCAAACGGAAGTGTAAAACTTTGTGTCGTCGGTAAAGATGCCGCGGGAAATTGGCAGACCTATGCGGCGGCAACGACAGCGACGTGGACGAAAAATTCTCCGGCAATTCAATTTACTACTACGACTTCAACTGTTTCTGAGTACAACGACCCCACTCACACAGTCGCCGTCAGTATTCCGGCCGCTGTCGATATCGCTGTGAGTGTGACTTACACTTACTCGAATGGTGCTGCTCCCACAGCGACAATGGGTAATGACTACACCGCTACGAACGGTACAGCCACCATTGCCGCAGGAAGTACTTCCGTGAATATCTCTATTCCAATTTTAGATAACAGCACCGAAGAAAATGCCGAAACTTTCAGAATCACCTTAAGCTCACCTGCCGGGGGTTCTTTAGGAGCTAACACAGTTCACACGGTCACAATCACGGACGACGAAGAACCACCTTTGGTAACTATCCAGGACGTCTACGTCACTGAAGGTGCGACAACCAGTTTGATTGCGACACTGTCACATCCAACGGATAAGGGGGCGGTTGCCATTAATTGGACTCGCGACACTTGTACGGGAGTGGACTGCGCGACGGCGGGTACTGATTATACAATGGCCACCACGTCAGGCACGGCTTCGATTCCTTCAGGCTCTACGACGATAACATTTGGAAGTCTGACCAGTTTAGACAATGCCGTGGATGAACTCTTTAAACGTGTTCCTATCAAAATCACCGGCATCACTGGTGGTACATCGTATATTTCAAATGCAGACATCATCATCAACGACAACGACTCACCTGCCGGAAAAGACGCTGTCGAAGTTCACGCTGCCGACAATCACACTTGTGCACGGACTAGCAGTGGAAAAGTCTATTGCTGGGGCATTAATAATTCAGGACAGCTGGGCCGAGGCAATTACATCGCCTCATCAACACCTGTGGAATTCACTCTCCCCGCGCCCGCAGTTAAAATATCTACTCGCTCATCCATCACCTGCGCCATCACAAATGCGGGAGCCCTCTACTGTGCAGGCGTGGGAGCTCATAACAACTACCCGGGGGCCGGCCTTTTGGGTAACGGAAGTCTTACAACTCGCTCAACCGCAACTTTAGTAACAGGAATGTCTTCTGGAGTCACATCTGTGAGTGTAGGTTATATGAACTCTTGTGCCGTCAAAGACGGAGGAGTTTATTGCTGGGGTGCTAAAGATTTTGGAATATTGGGTGATCCGTCGACGGCTTCGTCATCGGCAGTTCCGGTGAGTATTGCAGGTCTTACTTCCGGAGTTGGTAAAGTCATGATGGGTTGGACACATGCCTGCGCATTGAAAACTGGGACACTCTATTGCTGGGGAGTAAATACGAATGGGGAATTGGGCTTAGGCCACTTCAATCCTAGCTGGAGTATTTCTGCGGTTCCTGGCATTGGCACTGTGACAGACTTCTGGACGGGCTATTATGGTACTTGCGCTAAGAACTCATCCAATCAAGTTTATTGTTGGGGTAACAACGGCGACTACCAGATTGTCACTGGCTTAAGTGCTGATGTACCGACCCCTACTCTAATGAGCGAGTACGTCAATCTCACAGATATGACAATTGGCGTGCAAACTTGCGTGGTGATGGGTGGACAGGCGCACTGTCGCGGTCGCAACTACTTCGGTGAAGGCGGTATTAATCAACCCACGGGAACTTCTATCATTCCACTTTCGCCGGTCGTCGGTGGATCCGCGAATGTGACGGCTATCGCAGGCGGCCCGGGGGCCCACACTTGTTTCATACGATCTGGTCAAATCTATTGCACTGGTTTTTCAGGTTTCGGTCAGTTGGGAGATCAGCAAGTTCTGCAATCAAATGGTTTTTATCTGAGCCCTGATTTTGTAGGCGCCAGCGCCATTTCTATTTTCGACGAACATGCTTGCGGTGTTTATGGTGGCGGAGTCAAATGCATGGGCGATAACATCCATAACAAGGCCGGAAATATTTTAGCCGATCGTATGTATCTAGTTCCAACTTCTATCAAAACGCTGGAAAGTAATATTGGTAAAATGATGACAGCGCCTAGCGGTGGATGTGCGATTCAACTAGGAGCTCTGAAATGCTGGGGACGTTCGTATATTCGAGCTAGTACATCGACTTCGGGAAATCCGAACACTCCGGCAGGCCTGACATCAGGTGTGACTGACTTCGCCATTTCTATGGGCAATGATTTTGCCTGTGCGATTAAAGGTGGAAAACTTTTCTGTTGGGGTAATTTAGCAACTTCCGAGATTTTTGACATGGCTATGGGACTTTATACAAACCCAGTTGAGATCACATCAGCAGGAAGTGATAACAGTAAAATTGTTTTCGGTCGCTTTCACGCATGCCTAATCAAAACCGACAAATCCGTTTGGTGCTCAGGCTACAATGCTCAAGGTCAACTTGGATTGGGTGACACGACATTAAGACCAGGCTTGGTGCAAGTTCCTGCGTTTTCAAATGCAGATGAATTAGCGATGTCGAGTTACGGAACATGTGCACGCTTTGGAACGTCGACAGTGAGATGCTTCGGTCAGCAGTCAGGAAATGGCAGCACCGGAAATGCCGTAGCTGCGCCGGTAGAACATACATTTACAAATATCAATAAGTTGGTGAGCGGATATACAAATCATTGTGTCATCGCTAGTGGCGCCGTTTCCTGCTGGGGTTACAATCGCTTTGACCAGCACGGAAATAATGATTACTTGACCAATGAATATCACTTATCCCCGACCCTTCTGACAACGCTGAACGCTTATGGTACGGTCACAGATTTTGATATCAGAAATGGCTATGGATCTTGCGGTAAAGTAGGTACGAATTGGTACTGCTCTGGTGCAGATACTCAAGGTCAATTAGGTACGAACAAGAAGCCATTCCGCTTAGGGTCGGTTTCAGTGGGCCCTTTCCCGAATTAACGATTTGTCCGTGTTTGGGGTAGAAAAGACTGCGTTCCGCACTTCGTAAGGTGCTTCACTGCCACCGTGGCAGTGAACTGATACAAAAAAAGCCGCATCTTGAAAGAGCACGCGCCAGTTCGAGACTTTTTTACAAGTTTGTTAATCCACGAAATTCCATTCTTTTTCAAACACTTAGCATCCATTGACAAAGTATTATATTGCAATTATATTTAACTTATTGGTTAATTAACCGAAAGGTAAATTATGCAGGATCAACTCAGCCAAACATTCTCTGCCCTTGCGGATCCCACACGAAGAGCGATGCTCGCTCGTCTATCAAAAGGCGAAGCGAACGTGTCGGATCTCGCAGAACCTTTTTTAAAAGAGATGAGTCTGCCTGCGATCACGAAGCACTTAAAGGTTTTAGAAAAAGCAGGTCTGATCACAAAATCCAAAGAGGCTCAGTACCGCCCTTGCAAATTGAATGGCGAAGCCTTGAAGACCGCCTCCGACTGGATGGAACAATATCGGGTGTTCTGGGAAGAAAGTTTTGATCGCTTAGATGAATACTTAAAATCGGTAACGGCTAAAAAGAAATCGAAAGGAAAGAAAAATGGGCGCAAAAAATAAATCCAACGAACTTAAAATCATCCGCATCTATGACGCTCCCGTAAAATTGGTGTGGGATGCTTGGACAGATCCCAAAAAAGTCGCGAAGTGGTGGGGCCCGCGAGGTTTCACGATCACGACACACAGTAAAGATTTGAAACCCGGCGGGCACTGGGCCTACACCATGCACGGCCCCGATGGCACAAACTGGGAAAATAAAACCATCTATCACGAAGTGGAAAAGCATGCAAAGCTGGTCTACGATCATGGCGGGAATGATGATCGCCCTCCCCTCTTTCGCGTGACCGTTCTTTTTTCAGAACTCCATAATGGCAAGACGAAAATGGATATGACGATGACACTGCCTACACCAGAAGCGGCAGAGCAAACTCGCAAGTTTATTAAACAGGCGAGCGGAAATTCCACTTGGGACCGCTTGGCAGAATATCTTTCTGACGAGATCGATCACAAAGAAAAATTCGTTATCAATCGCACGTTCGAAACCGACATCAACACCATGTTTGAGATGTGGACGAATCCTCAACACTTTTCAAAATGGTTGGCGCCGACAGGATTTTCGATGGAGTACATTCGATCAGAAATCAAGCCGGGCTCTACGACTTTTAGCATGATGACCAATGGAGATATCAAGATGTACAACCACATCAAGTATCTTGAGATCGAGAAACCTCATCGCATCGTTTACACGACAGCCTTTGTGGATGAAAAGGAAAATAGATCTCACCACCCCGCTTTGCCGATATGGCCACAAATCATGCTTACGACAATTCAGTTGGCGGAAGAGGGGCCTGAGGAAACTCGTGTGACCGTGACGTGGGAACCGCAGAACGCCACTCCGGAAGAGATAGCCATCTTTGTTCAACACAAACCAAGTATGACCATGGGCTGGACAGGATCTTTTGATAAGTTAGAGGAACTTTTACAGAAATAGTAACTAAAAAGCCCGCTTTCTAGGCGGGCTTTTTCTTACCTCAGAGTTTTTGCCAATTCGACGATCTTCTTAGCAACACTGTGACCAGACTGAGGATTCTGACCGGTTACCAATCTTTCAGAAACACTGCTTTGATCCGACCAGTTCTTCGCGGGATGCATCTTCGCCCCACGACTGCGCAGCTTCGACTCAAGTAAAAACGGAACTGTTTTCGCTAGCCCCACTTCGGCTTCTTCCGCATCCGTAAAGGCACTGACATCTTTTCCCTCCACGAGGTACTTCCCATTCGCCAACTTGACATCCACTAAGGCTGCAGGCCCATGGCAGACCGCTGCGACAATCCCGCCGTTGTCATAAACTCCCGCTGCCACCTTATTGACCGCCTCGTTTCCAGGGAAGTCCCACATCGCACCATGGCCCCCGGCAAAGTGAACGATTTGATAGTCCTTAGGAATTACGTTAGCTAAAGCCAGTGTATTCTGTGTTTGAGCCATCAGCTTTTTGTTTTCAACGAAACGTTTGTTATCCGCATCTTTGAGGTCACGGCTTGATTCATCCATAGGTGCGATACCACCTCGAGGACTTGCGAAATCGACTTTATAGCCCGCTGCCACCAAGGGATAATAAATATGTGTTACCTCCGATAGAAACCATCCGGTTTGTTGTTTCGTGTCACCTTTTTGATCATGGTTCGTAATAACGATAAGAGCCTTTTTCATAACGGCTTCTCCTTTTGTGGCAGCCCCTGTTGTCTGAAAATTAAAAATGAATGCAAGTAAAGCGATATAGCGCATAAAGCCTCCGATACACAAATCATGCCCCTAAACCTTTTATAAATCCAATTCATAGCTTTCATATTAGCTATCTGATACATTCATATTAGGGAGTTTTATGAAACCAAACCTAGACACCAATTTGTTCTTTATTGCCGAAAGCCTTTACCGAACGCTCAATGTTTCACAAACAGCTAAAGAACTTCATATGAGTCAGTCTGCCGTCAGTCACGCGCTTGCAAGACTTCGCGCCCATTTTGATGACGCTTTGTTCGTCAGAGTCTCTAAAGGCATGGCAGCAACCGACACAGCAAAAAAACTAAGGCCGTCCGTTGAGGAATTCGTAAAACAAGCTCGGGATCTTTCGCAAAAATTAGAACGCTTTGATCCTGTCAAAGCGAAAGGACGCATCACCATCGCCACAACGGACCTCGTAGAGGTGATGATCATGCCTGCTTTGTTGAAACGCTTGAAAAAAGAAGCTCCCCTGCTGCAAATCTCCATCAGGCCCACCGGCGGAGAACTCCCCGTCAAAGATTTGGAAAGAGGGACTTACGACTTTGCCATTGCTGGATTTTACAAAGATCTACCCGAAGGATTTTATCAGAAAAAACTTTGGGAAGGCGGATTTTCAACAGCCTTCAGAAAAGGCCACGGATTTATTCGCGGAGAGCTTTCGCCGTCTCAGTTTTATCAATGCGATCATGCTTTGATCACTCTTCAGGGAGATTTTAAAGACGGATTGAAAAGAAAAGTCGGCACTAAAATTCAAGAACGACACATAGTCCTGGGTTCGTACAGTTTTACCGGACTCGCATGGACGCTAGCAAACACAGACATAGTGCTCACAGGTCCGACGGCGCTACTAGAAAAGTACAAAGAATACTTTCCGATCCACATTCAAAAACCACCTGTGGAGATGCCTAAAATCACGCTTCAAATGATCTGGCATGGTATCACGCACAAGGATCCTCTGAAGCAATGGTTTAGAGACGTACTGACAAGTGAGTTTCAAAAGCTTAAATAATTTTATTGAGGACGCGGGCAAAGACCGTCTTTTTGACAATGAATCACTTGATCACGCAACTGAGACATCTCGTCCAAAGTGTGCTCAAGCTCGTAATCAAAACCGACAGCTTTACCACCTTTTTGAGAGACAGAAATAAATTGAGTCACGTATTGGAATTGTTCGTAATCGTATTTTTCTCCACTCGACGTATTCACGAAGTCGATTTTTTGCCCCGAGCCTAACACCGTCAAGAATCGTTTTCTTTGTTGCTTGGCTTTTTTAAGACCGTTTTTGAGATCCGTGTAGCATTTCACTTCACCGACCATCGCCACTTTCTGCGTGTTCTTATCCATCAAAACCATATCAAGCTCGCCCACCGTGCGGCCTTTGACGTTGTAAGCAACTCCGACAATCACTTCGTATTGAGGCGCAGGATAAAGCTCTGAAAATTCGATTTGCGCCACTTCTTCACACACAGCACCGGGATCACGATAATGGCGCGCATGAGATTTGATCTTTTCAAAGCTTTCTGCCAAATCTGCAAACGCCGATGATGAAGCTATAAGAAGAAAAACAAATACCGCGAAGTTACGCATAGAACCCCCAATAGGTAGAGGGACTTTACCCGCAAACCCGTGAGAGCTCTAGCTAGGGTTTTTATCTTAGAAAAAGGTGACCCAGCGTAAAATCTTTCGACACTGTCCAGAACTTCAAATTCAACCAATGCGCTTATAAGAAAAACCCGAGGACTCAAAGAATCCTCGGGCCGTCCAAAACGTTCCCTGAAACGATTATATAAATTATCGAACAACTTCTTGAGCCAACTGACCCATGCGGCCGAGTTGATAATCGGTGATAGCTTGCATGATCTCGGCTTTCGAGTTCATCACAAAAGGTCCGTAACCTACCACGGGTTCATGAATGGCTTCACCACCCATGAAAAGAACCTTCGCATCACTTTCCACGGCTAAAGAAAAAACATCTCCAACCGGATCAAGAGCGGCTAGCGAGGCTTCTTGTAAAACCTCACCTGTTCCTAAACGCACTTTCCCGCTAAGGACAAAGACCGAAGCCGTGTGTCCTGCAGGCACTTTGAATTCTGTCGTATGACCCGCTTTCAATCTAAGATCCCAAAGATTGATTGACGTGAAAGTCATAGCCGGGCCTTTATGCCCGTCAAAATTTCCAGCGATAATTCGGGCAACCCCGGCCCCATCCGCCAACTCCACCGAAGGAATGTTTTTTGAGATGATTCCTTGATAACGAGGAGAAGACATTTTGTAGGCGCGAGGCAAGTTCACCCAAAGCTGAACCATCTCAAATCGTCCGCCCTGTTTCGCAAAGTCGGGACCATGAAACTCTTCATGTACCAAGCCTGAAGCCGCCGTCATCCACTGTACGTCGCCGGGACCGATAATGCCCCCACCACCAGCAGAGTCGCGATGTTCTACCTGACCTTCGTAAACTATGGTGACTGTTTCAAAGCCACGATGAGGGTGTTCGCCCACGCCACGACGTTCTTTTTGAGTCGCCGCTGGAAAAACCGCCGGGCCCGCATAGTCCATCAAAAGAAATGGTGACATTTCCTTTGCGCGGTCATTGTAGGAGAAGATAGAACGAACCGGAAATCCATCACCAACCCAATGACGCTGTTCTGTGGTCTGAGAGAAGAGAAGTTTTTTCATAAGGACATCCTTTCGTTAAGGTACAATATAGCACTCCTAACTGAATGTGGGTTCGGGACACAATAAGGACAGATTGTTGCGAATATAGAACAATCATTTTTGAAGAACCAGGGCCTTTCTGACCTCAAATTCGGGTTCGCTTTTTTGTATCTTTCGGCACGGTTATTGGATATATCCGCTTGGCTGACCGAATGCCGCCCTTTTGGGGTCGAAATGGCCCTTCGGTCGCCAGGGGGAAATCATGAAACTTCAGTCATTTGCAGCTAGATCGTCGTTAATTTCGCTTCTTCTTTCATTGGGGATTGCGGGTTGTACGGCATCCAAAACGGCTCCGGGAGAAATTTCAAATAACGGCTTTTTAGATGGTCTTTACTCGACTCGTCCTCAAGTGGAAGAGCCGTTTATCGCGATTCTAAAACTTCAAAACCCTGCTCTTCTGGAATCCGCTCAACGTAAGGACGGAAAACTGCAAATTGACAAAAGACTTTTGGCGGCTATCGAGGCCGAACAAAAAGCCACGATTGAAGAGCTTGCCGCGATTTCTCCAGACATTCGAGTTCTTATTCGCTATCGTCTTGTTCTAAACGGCATTGCGATCTGGGCTCCTGCTAAAGCCTTTGATGCGATCAAGGGCTTGCCTAATGTGGTGATGACTGAAAAATCAGGTCATTTCTCTCGTCCTATTATTCAAGCCACAGAAACGGCGGGCCGGTTGGGGGCTAACACTTCAGTTAAATTCATTGGCAGCGAAGCCGCTCACGCTTTGAACATTCGCGGTCAAGGGATGAAAGTGGGAATCATCGATACCGGCATCGACTACACTCACGCCATGTTCCTAGGTAAAGGAACCGAAGAAGCGTACAAAGCGAACAATCCTTCTGTAGCCAATGCAGGATTTCCAAATAAAAAAGTCGTCGGTGGAATTGACCTTGTAGGAACTGAATACAACTCGGGCTCTCCTAATTATGAAAAACGCATTCCTCGCCCTGACGTCAATCCGTTGGATGAAGGTGGACATGGTACCCACGTTGCTGGAACTGTTGCGGGTATCGGTGACAATGTAAACACCTACAGCGGTGTTGCGCCTGATGCAGATCTTTATGCAATCAAAGTTTTCGGAGCGAAAGGTTCGACAAGTGACGAAGTCGTTATTGCAGCTTTAGAATACTCTGTTGATCCAAACGGAGACTTGAACTTCGATGACCAATTAGATGTTGTGAATCTTTCCTTAGGAAGCGGTTACGGCAATCCGCACATCATGTATAATCACGCGATCAAAAATACTGTTCTGGGCGGCACTGTCGTTGTCGCAGCGGCGGGTAATAACGGAGACAAGAGCTACATCGTAGGGGCTCCTGGTGTGTCCGATGATGCGATCTCTGTCGCTTCCGTGATTGATGATTCAAATCAAAACGTTCAATTTCCCGCAGCGGCGTTCGTGACTTCCAGCGGAGTTCTCAAAGAAGAATTCTTGGAAGGCGCGATCACAAAACCTTTGGCCGATGTGACGGAGCTTAAGGGCGAGTTGATCTTCCTGGGCGTTGCCGACAAAGACTTCGACGAAGCGACAAAAGCGCAAATCAAAGGCAAAGTGGCGTTCATCGATCGTGGCGTTGTCGCGTTTGCGGATAAAATAAAAAGAGCTCACGAGGCTGGTGCTATTGCGGTGATCGTTGCGAACAACGCTGACGGCGAAATGATCGTCATGGGCGGTGAAGGTTCTTATGACATTCCCGGAATCATGATCACGAAGAAAAGTGCAACTGCTGTTAAAACGGAAATGGCAAAAGGTGCCGTGATCGTCGATTTGAAATCGGGTGCCATTATTGAAAAGCCGTGGTTAGCGGATACGGCCTCCCCGTTTTCTTCTCGCGGACCGCGCTCTGAAGACGGCATGATTAAGCCCGAGATCTCATCACCAGGTTCGAATATCATCTCTGCGGATATGGGTTTGGGAGCTAAAGGTGTCGCTAACTCTGGCACATCCATGGCGGCTCCTCATGTGGCTGGCGTGATGGCCCTTCTAAAACAAAAGTTCAACACTTTGACCCCAGCAGAACTAAAATCCGTTCTTTTAGGTCATGGTAAAGTGATTTCTGATGCGAATAAAAAAATCTATACGATCAGTCGCCAAGGCGCAGGCCGCGTGCAAGTTGCCGAATCATTGAAAGCCCAAGTAGTTTCAATTCCAGCGACAGTGTCATTGGGTATCACCGACGTAGAAAAACAGAAAACTTTAAGCCGTCAAATCACTTTGAAAAACATCAGTGACTCGGCTTTAACTTTGACTCCGGAATGGTCAGGCTCTGCTGCTTTAAAAGTGACGGTTTCTTCTGTGACTTTGGCTGCCGGCGAATCTAAAACTATCACGGTGACAGCAAAGATCATCGGCTCTTTGATGCAAAATCAAACCGATGAGTTAGATGGTTTCCTGAAGTTTAAAACTTCGGAGGCGGTGGCATTAAAACTTCCGACGTTGGCAGTAGTCCGTCAAATTTCTCAGGTGAGCGCAAAATCTTTGACGGTCCATGCAACGTCAGCGGCAGATGCTGCTGGCAGCGTAGCGACTCTTGAAATTCAAAACAAAGGTGTGAACACGGGTTACGCTTATCTATTTAACTTGCTGGGTTCTGATTCCCGCAAGAAAGACCCAAAACCAGATTTAGCACACAACCGCAACTGCGACATGCAGTCTGCTGGATACCGTATTATCGAAAAAGACCGTGTCAAAAAACTGCAAGTGGCCATCAAGCTTTTTGAAGGCATGACGACGTGGAATACTTGCGAAGTGAATGTGCAACTCGACGCTGACGGAGACGGTGTTACGGATCAGGAACTTGCAGGCCTACCGGCTGAAGACGTTCCGGGTTTGACTGGCGAACAGTTTGCAACTTTGCTTCTTGATGGTGCGAAAGCCCGCGAACTTCGTAAAAAGTTTGAAACCGACTTTGCCGCAAATCCAGAAAAAGCGAAAGAAGACTACTCTGCTGCGGTTTTAGATCAGCAAGCTATGTATGTTTTCGATAATTCGACATTAGCAATTATCGAAGCCGATATTTCGGCGCTAGCTTTAGCCGAAACTGGAGAGCTCAATATCAAAGTCTCTACCACTCACCAAGACAACGGTGTCATTGAGTACGACGACTATTTGGAAAATCAAGATACGAAATGGCAGAAAGTCTCTGTCAATTCTTTGGCTCAGGCGTATGCCGAATTGCCAGAAGAAATAGAACTTGCTGGCGGCACAAGCCAAAGCCTTTCTTTAGTTAAAGGTTATGGCGCGGAAAGCATGGTTCTTTACGCTCCACAGAACAGAGCGGTTCGTGACACTGTTCTTGAAGACTCTCAGTCTCAGGTGGTGCCTGTGACTTACAATTCCGAAGATTAATTCTTAAGAAACTCCGTGGGTGAAAATTTCATTCCACTCACGGAGGGTTCTGACGTAAATCACTTTTCCTTTTAAATTCTCTCGAGCGAAGATCCTTAAAAGTTCAGGACGCATCTTGGTGTGCACCTGCCACAAGGTTTTATAGAGCTTCTTTGTATGCGCCCAAGTAGCTTCGTTACAGCCTTCTGGCAATTCTTCACGGCAAGACCACAGATTTTGAATTTGCCTTTTCGTGCACCACCAATAGTGACGCCACAAAGGAAAGTCGATAAAGATCACGCGATCTGAGGCTCGAAAACGCGTTTCGATAATATCCAATGGTCCATAACCGTCGATAATCCAAGATTCCTTATTTTGAACATCTGTCAGTAAAGAAATGGATTCTTTGTGAGGGCGTATATTCATACCCGCTACAAATTGAATGCTATCGACATGAGTCAACGGCAACTTGTGGATTTCCGCAAGGCGACGACTGAGCGCGGTTTTACCCCCACCCGCATTTCCGACGACAGAAATTTTTTGGATAATAGGTGTATTCACGAAAAAAGAATGTCATCAAACGACTTGCGCTTCAACACATATTCCCTAGGAAGGGCTCTAGCCATTGCCTAAAAGATTTTTTAAAGCTTCACGGTCTTCAGGATCTGGCACCAGCCACTCCGGCGGAAGATGTTCAACTGCATACTTCCAAGAAGCCAGGACCATGGGTTTTGCCAGTGGCTTTCCATGCAAGTCCTTAAGAAGGTTCAAATGGCGAAGCAGAATAGTGCGCGTGGGCTTATAAAACCCCTCGGCGTCTTTACCGGCATTGGTCACCACGTCGTCGGACTCTTCGACTTTTTGAATCAAACCTTGGAAAAACTTATCAAGACTCATGCTTTCATTGGATCAAAAATTTAAGAATTCTCCAAGCATTAACTCTGGCTTGTATTTTAACGAGGGTCTTCCCGCGCGGAAATGGGGCACATAGAATACGACAAAACCAGGAGGAATTTATGGATAGAAAAGCCACGGCCGTATGGAAAGGCAATATTCAAAATGGAAAAGGTGAATTGACGACAGAAAGCGGTGCTTTAAGAAATACACCCTACACTTTCAACACTCGTTTCGGTTCCGAGTTGGGAACAAATCCTGAAGAATTGATTGGCGCAGCCCATGCCGGTTGCTTCACAATGGCATTAAGCGGGGCTTTGATGAAAAAGGGTTTCACCGCGGATCGCCTAGAAACTTCTGCTGTGGTGTCTGTTCAAAAAGAAGGCGAAGGTTTCACTATCACCTCTTCAAAGTTGAAACTTATCGCCGAAGTTCCAGACATTGATTCAAAAACGTTTCAAACAATTGCTGAAGAAGCCAAAACGGGCTGTCCTGTTTCGAAACTTCTAAAAGCGAACATCACTTTGGATGTAGAGTTCCGCTCATCACAAAGAAGTGCTAGCGCGACGACGTGATTTTTTTGTTAAAGCGCAGAATCTTCCGTTGCTTTCGGGGAAAGTCTTAATCGATAATAATTCCTAAAAGAAGGAATTCATCATGAGACTTTCCCTAGGAATTTTAGGCTGTTTATTTCTTAGCTCTTGTGCCATGACGGGTAAAACCATCAAAGACGTTCCGGCGATCAAATCCGAGAACATTCAAGTGTCCCCGATGAGCGGACTTGCAAAAAGAACTGTTTCGTTGAGCGTGATTGATGCCCGCGCTGAAGAAATGAAAACTCAATCCACAGAATTACGTGCTGAAGTCGCTCGCGCCGTGACAGAGGCTTTAGCTCGAGAAAATATTAAAGTTCAAACATCGGGCGCTAATTCTTTGGTACTGACAATCCAAGATTACTCTACCGGTCAATTTAAAGAAGGCTGTGTGAAAATCGTCAGTCATTTGACGATTCCGCAAAAGGCAAAACTCAACGCCGAAGCAGCCAGTTGCTTTGAGATGAAACATCCCTTTGGATTTAAGTTAAGTGCCGATGTCACGAAGGCTTACGAAGAAGCATTGAGCCTGACCTTTAAGAACTTAGATCAGGCTTTAGGAAAACTGAACTTATAATTCGATTTTATTAGCGGTAGGCTTTACCGCGACCGTTATTCCAAACACGGACACTGCTTGGAGCATTCACGCTTTGTGCAGCGGTTGAAGAGAACGTCAGTGTTCGTGTGTTGACATCGCTATCCCCTGTTACGCCTGTCAGATATCTTTGAGAAATATCATTCCACACGCAACCTGCGATCTGTGATCCTGCTTCAGGAAGAATCACGATATTCACATCTCCCGGATTTACAACGGAGCTCGGCACTTGAATTGCGGCCCCACCGTTACCGCCATTATAACCATTCACGTCGGTGTTCACATTTGCTCCATCGCTGACATCGGAAAGACCACCGGATCCACCGCCACCACCAAAGTAGCCGCCACCACCGCCGCCGCCGTAAGAAAGAGAGCATGTTCCAGCTCCACCACCGAAACCGGCACCAAAACCACCGCGACCGAATTTTGCCTGGCCGGGATCGTTCCCTAACGCTGATCCGATCAAACAGCTGCTTCCACCTTGACCTCCAGAAGCATTTATTTGCGCAGAACCATTTGAAGGGATGTAGTCGTGAACCGTCGCCCCAACGGCAAGTGCGGTTGCGGCTCCACCACCGACGCCACCACCTGAAGCTCCGGCACTTCCTGCGACAGCCGCAGCAAGGGGTCCTTCGCCGGCCCCACCTTGCCCTTGAGCACCGTCATTGTTGTCGGTTCCTCCACGACCGCCTCCGCCACCGCCTCCGAAGATAAAACCTTCGTTGATGATCGTGACATTAGCGTGAAGCGCGTAAACTTGGAAAGCTGTGCCTCCGTCTTGTCCTTGACGTAAATTACCTGGGGTCGCGGCAGATGGAGCACCTCCAGAACCACTGGCTCCAATAATACTTCCTTCATTTATAAGGCGAACCCGCGCGGTTGTTGACAGTGCACCTGAGGATGTACCAGTCATCATCGCAGCTATTGCCGGATTATTGCTGTAAACTTTAACCCCTGGATTTACACGCACAACGAAAGTTCGATTCGAGTTGGCGATCGCCGTGCTGTATTCGGTAACAGCCCTATCCCAAATATCATAGTTCGTGGTATCCGCTGCAATAGGCGCCAAAACCACAGCATCTGTCAATGATACGTTGATTGTCGCAACGGCAGATTCATCCGTACCACCGGCATCATCTTTTACTTTCACCGTCACAACGGCAGATGAATCCACACCAGGAGTCGCTGTCAATACAATATTCACACTGCCATCGCCGACTCGTGTCGCTGAACAGTTGACGTTAAGTCTTGTCGGATTTGAATTTGTACAAATAAGCGAGGCCGTTTGCGCGCTCTCATTTGCCGGCCCCACCGAGAGAGTTAATGGGACGTTTTCGACTTTATTGCCGGAAGGATCTAATAAAATTTCCCATGTTGTGGGAACACTTGTGATCGTCGGAGCATCATTCACCGGATTCACAATGATCTCGATTTCTTGATCCACGATGGAATTTCCAGCACCGTTGCCATCGTTAAAGCGAATTTTTGCAAAGCAAGATCCAAAATAATGAGCGCGAGGCTTAATACTCACCGCACCCGTTGTGGTGTTGATCAGAATATCTGATGCCGGAGTTGCAACGACACTGGTGTCATTACATGCTGTACCCGAAAGACCTGTGTAAACTAAAGAGTATAGGCCTTGTCCTTCATCCAAAGAACTTACGTCGGCATTTGAAAGCACTTCAACAACACTGCTCGCAAAACTCGGATCATCTTCGGTCAGAACATCAGGCGTCGCAATCGACAATGTGGGCGCTGCGTTCGCAACAGTGATTGCCAAGGACTGCATATGTGAAGCCGCATTCGGATCGGTAGCGCGTATTTCTAACTGACATCCTCCGACGTTGCTATTATCGGGCGTTCCCGAGATAGTGACTGTTCGACCATCCGCGGACGGAGTTTCAGTCAACCAAACACAATCGTCAGAGCCATCACGAATGACTGTGAGATTTTCTGGATCGGGATCTGTGATCGCAACCGTGCAGGAATACGCAACGTCTTCCGTCGCGGATGCAGAACAGGGTGTAAGGTTTGTCGCGACCACCGGAGCATCCTGAACATTTGTTACGGTCAATGCAACTTCCGTATATCCCGTTGAAGGAAAGCCATCCGTTAACGCGATACGAATATAACAGACACCTTGATAATCCGGCGCCGGTCTAAAAGAGACCTCGCCTGTCGAAGCGTCA
Source organism: Bdellovibrio bacteriovorus (assembly GCF_001592755.1). NCBI lineage: Bacteria > Pseudomonadati > Bdellovibrionota > Bdellovibrionia > Bdellovibrionales > Pseudobdellovibrionaceae > Bdellovibrio > Bdellovibrio bacteriovorus. The sequence continues at coordinate 49,074 of NZ_LUKF01000003.1, forward strand.
ATAGTCAGATTCGAAGCCGCTGGAGCCGCCGCATGATCCACGCAATGATCGCCAGAAGCCGTCGGCGTTACTAAACTGTAAGTGCTTCCACTTTCTTCAATCGAAGAGACATTTGCTCCTGGAATAATCACGGCAAAAGCGGCATCTTCTAAAAGACTGTAAGGTCCGCCCGTCACATTAATAATAGGGGGAGAGTTCGTGATTGAAATGTTCCATGAAAAACGAGTGCTCTGCCCCGCCACATTGTCTTCAGCATAAACGTCAACCTGACAGCTCGTTCCCACTTCAGCGGCACCTGGAATTCCACTGACTTCACCAGTATTGGCATCGATTGACAACCAGCCTCCGCAGGTCGTCGTGCCATCGAGATGATAAGTTAAAGTCAAAGGACTTGGAAGATCCACGTCGGTCGCGGCAATAGTACAGGAGTAATTGTAGTTTTCGCCAATCGTTGTCGGGCAAGCCAAAGTTTGAATAACGGGAACATCATTCACCGGTGTCACATCTAAGGTCACTGTGGCTACCGCTGATTCATTGCCGGCACGATCGACGATTTTATAAGTGAAACCGTCATCCGCTTCATTATTTAAATTTGGAGAATAGTGACAATTCAGTACGTTTGAATTTGCCACACAGCCCGTCAAAGTTCCGCGCGTGGGACTGGATACAAAGACAATGCGGTACTGGTCGTTTTCGGTAGGAGCATTCAAAGTAAAGCTTTGTGGTGTATCTTCAGTCACTACTACTGTTTGATCGGCACCAACAACAGGAACTTGGTTGTCGAGAAGAAAACTTCCGACTTCAACGATATCTTGGGATGCGCGAATCACGGCGGTCAAACGAACGCTATACACTGTCGGCGTCAGCGTCGAAATATTCCAATCATACTCTCCGTCGTTTTCAAGTCGCGATTCAACAACGGTCCATGTCGAACCACCGTCGGAGGACATTTCTAATGTTAAGTAGTCAGGTTCCATGGTGCCGTGGGCTGTTGCCCAACGAATGGGAACTGTGTCGGAAGGTTTATACGCAGGTTGCAGTGATCCCGTCGCTCTCAACTGAGAACTAAAAGCTTCTAGACTGGCGTTCATACAACTCGCCAGAAACAGAGGGACTGTTAGTAGCAAAACAAGACGTTCCAGATGCATATATATACGTATCGGATTCTACTGAAAATTCTCCATTGTTTCTGATTAAAAAATCGGTATTATTGTTCCATGATGAGACATTGGCACATTTTCTGGACCGTCTTCATTTTCATTCTGACAGCTGTGCAATCTAGCTCTGGACTAACATTGAGTGCATCACCCTTAAGTGGAAAAACTCATCCCGGCTTCGACTATAGCGAAAAGCCCCTAGCTCTATCTCAAGTGATCAATGCTCAGTTTACCAAAAGTTCTTTTAATTTGAACAACTGGTTTCAAGTCTCTTTTAGGAACGTGGCTTGGAAAGAGACAAATCTCACAGGCACCCGGGCCACGAAGGTCGAGTTTGATAGTGTTGAATTTAAAAACTCGGATCTATCTGGTTTTAAGTGCACTCATTGTGGTTTTAAAAATGTGATTTTTGAAAATGTGAAAATGGACGGTGCTCATTTTCTAGGAGCCGTCTTCACAAATACGCACTTTATTAAAAGCGATCTTCGCCGCGCAGATTTTATTTCCAGTTCTTTCCAAAACTGCACCATAGATTCTGACACCGCAAAATATCTGTCGGCTGAAAAGCTGCAAAAATGGAAACTTCAAGTGAAGGAGACGCCGTGAGATATTTTCAGTCTCAACTTGAAGAAATAAAAAATTCACGTGCCTTGCAAGTCTATGGCGCCCTCTTGGCACTGACACACTTATTAAGTGCCTATTTCTGGATGGATCGGTCTTTAGATCTGGTTACGAAGGCCTCACCCATCTCGGCCTCTTTGTGTTGGCCGTTTTTCCCGGCATGTGATGCGATTCGTTTTTCTTCCACCGGCCAAGCGTCGATGTTTTTAGAGGTCTATGCCGTCGCTTCTATAGTGGTTGCAGGGCTTTTTTTATTCCGCCGTTTGCAGTCAGCTTACTTTGGGCTGATAGGATTACTGATTTTAAAAATCTTCTTTACGAGTTTGTCTTACGGGCTGATGGGGAACTATCATTATATGACGTTCTTCACACATCTCGCGTTTTTGTTTCTTCCTACAAAAATAATAACTATTCCTTTTTTTATCGGTGTTTTCTATTGGGGCGCTGGCATTCTGAAGTTTGATCCTGAGTGGTTAAGCGGTACTGCTTTAATCACTCCAAGTTTTTTGCCTTCAGCCGTCGAGCATATCAGTCTTATTTATGCCGTTATCTTAGAGTGTATTTTTGTCTTTGGTTTATTTAGCAAAAAAAGATGGCTTCGCGGACTGGTTCTTTTGCAGTTTGTCGCGTTTCACGCTTTTTCCTGGCACATTGTCGGTTATTTCTATCCCATGACGATGTTTTTGCTATTGGGAATTTTCGCCTTAGTCCCTCTTTATAAAGAAAGATGGCAAGCGGTTATAGATTCCAGACTTTGGCAAAAGAAAAGCACTCTGTTGCCGGTGATGCTTCTTATTCTTCTGCAAATCGTACCGAGCCTTCTTGCCGGTGACCCTGCCGCTAGTGGTGCGCCAAGAATTCTTTCCTTAAACATGCTTGATGCAAAAATGGAATGCGAAACTCTTTTAATTCGCCATGCTTCTTTGTCTGAGGAAACTTACGATCCCTTTGTGAAAGCGCCGTCAACACGCACGCAGTGCGATCCGTTAGTGTTTCTGTCGCAGATTCAATTGGTTTGTAAAGATCGCTCAGAAAAAATGGACTTCTGGCTTTCTTCAAGACGAACGACAGCCGACGTTTTTAAAACACGTCTTTTCCTTCCTGACGTTTGCTCTAAGTCACAAGCTGAAATTCTTTGGGCGGAAATTTTATGATGAAGTATGCTTTCGTCCTTTACAGTGTCATCGTTTTAATATTCCTAGCCCGCGCCGAGATAAAAACCTGGTCGATGCTGGACAGCGATCTTCGTCTGCAAAAGCCGAAAGATCCCGTTCAATCCGAAGTTCTGCAGTACCAATTGAGTGCGGAAGAAAAAAAAGAAAGTTCATCGACCTATCGCCGCGACAGCCGACGCTCTGGTCATCATGAAGTCGAAGCCGCGCAATTCACACCTTTCCAAATTCTTTGGCAGGTGGCGGAAGTGAATAACGGCATTCATCGTGCAAGTAAAAGTTCACCGGCCGCCGATGACCAAGGATTTTATATTGCGGATGATACGGGTTTTTTAAGAACCTACGACTGGCAAGGACGCTTGCGCTGGCAGTTTTACAGTGGTGTCAGCCCCCGCGGAATGCATTCAACGCCGCTCACGGATAAAGACAGTGTCTATATGGGCGATTACGCGGGCTACCTCTATTCGTTGAATAAAGAAAATGGAAAGATTCGTTGGATCACGAAAGCCGGGACCACTGTGGGCTCTTCGCCATTTATGCATAATGGACTTCTTTACGTCGGCATCGAGCTTCCAGAGCCAAATGGCTTTTTGTTGGCCCTAGAGGCACGCACGGGAAAATGGGTTTGGACTTCACCTTTAATTGGAAATCATCCCCATTCCTCTCCCACTCTGGATATTTCTAATGCGCAGATCTTGATGGGCTCAAACACCGGGGCCTTGGTGGCCTACGACCTTAAAGATGGAAAACCAAAATGGTCCTTTGCGACGAATGACGACATAAAATGTGCAGCCGCGCTTTCGGGAGCCAATGCTTACTTCACTTCTTGGGATGGTTTTCTGTACTCCTTAAATACAACGACAGGCCTTTTGCAATTCCGTTTACCTTTAGATGGATCAGCAATGAGTTGTCCGTCCATTAATAAAGACGGAACCCTTATTGCCGTTACTGGCTTTAATAGAAACTTTGTCGTACACGGACCTTCCGGCAAAGTCCTTTGGTCCTCGGAAATCAAAGGACTTAAATCACGAGCACAATCAAGCCCTCTGATTATTAGCTACGCCCACCAAGAGGTGGCGGTTTTTCTTTGCGAAGAAAAAGCTTTGTGCGTGCATGATCTTCATTCAGGAAAAGTCTTACAGGAAATAAAAATGGAGAGCGCATTTTCAGGCTCTCCCGTTTATTTTAAGAATCATCTTTTAATTTCGACATCGGGAAAAGACGGACTCTTGGTCCTTAAAAACTAAGGCGCGGCTTACTCCACCGTCGCGCCTACAGGTCCCATCAATAACTTATAGCCGTTTTTCTGAGCGACCACTTTGTCGTACTGAGTTCCCACCGTGGCGGTCATACGCCAACCTTTAGGATTCGATGCCTCGTGAGTGCCTCCGCCCCCGCCGCCACCAACACCGACAGTCGTGGTTTCTTTTGCTGGAGCATTAAACACGACATCTTTTTCGGGATGGAAGTCCGCTAGATTTTCATAGCGAATGGATTTCACACCTGAATCAGTGGCTTTCATAGCACAGATCGAAACCCCGTAGCTGTCACTCAAGCTACAATCGGCTTTCACAACGCCTGTGCCTTTCGTGACAGAATAGTCAGGGCGATATCCCTGCACGACAGTGTTATCTGAATTCATCAAGCGCACAACAACCAAAAGCTGAGAATTTCCGTCTGAAATGCCGTGCGAACCCACCAGGACTTCTGTATTTTCAAAATCGGCTTTTGATGGATCTGTCACCACACCCGCAATAGGTCGCTCTGGCAATACAATGCCAGGAGGAAGTTTGGGACCAGAAAGTCCCGCAAGATTTTCAAGACTGGCTTCGATTCCGCAACCGGCAAGAAGAAGCGTAAGTAAAGGCGCAAAGACGTACCAAACCATACCTGCCTCCAAAATATCTATATATTATTATCGGCCCGGGTCTGGGATTTCTTAAATGACAGATTTTCAACTCTTCTATATGCGACTTTAGTTCTTCTGAAGATCAGCCGAAGTATTATAATGATATGAATATCCGGAACGTCCTCCTTATTATATTGGGAACTGTGGTTGTCTCTGTTACAACCGCATTAGTAACCGTGCGTATGATCCAATCGGATCTTGCCTCTTCAACTCTCAAACAAGTCGATCCAAATCTTACGCAAACAACGACTCCCCCATCGACGATGATAAAGCTGTCACCGACGGCTCAAGTTCCGCCACCACCTCCACCCGCTGTGCCGGCTCCCGCACCTGTGCCTAAGTTGGCTGCCGATCCAGCGGGCCCAAGTATCGAATCTCTACTTCCTCCGAAAGAATTTGATCCTAATTATGACGCTCGGAAACCTCTTCGACCGGAAGAGGTCGTAAAAACTCTTTTAAAGAATACGCCTGATTGTGAAGACGATTATAAAGAGCTCTGCACAGGCAATCGGTTTCTGGCTGAACATCCTTTGGCATGTTTGCGTTCTCAAAAAGAGAAGATCTCGCGAGCCTGTGCCAACCAGGTCAGTGCCGTTCAAGATAAGTTTAAGACAGACTGCTCTTCGGACATTCAAAAATTCTGTCCTGAGCAACGTCGTTACTTTTCATGCCTCAAAGCGAAATTCAATGAACTCTCTAAAGTCTGTCAGGCGAATATTAAAGAGTATTCTCGCAAGTAATCGTCTCAGATTCATACGTTTACGATAAAATTTTGTAATTTTTTGCGTGTCTACTAATATTTTCGGCCAGTTTATCCGATATGTTTTGGTAACGAGGTAATTTGTTGTTCTTTGTTCTGTACGTAACTTTAACAAGGAATTTGGTATGCTCTCGATTAGAAGCACTCTGGAAATAACTACGGCACTTCTACTAGCAGTCCCCGCTTGGGCACAGATGTCTGTGTCAGAGGTTCCTCAAGGCCTGACGATTCAAGGGCGAATTATTCAGCCTGATGGCCTTCCTTTAGAAGATTCCAACGTCCACTTCAATATCAAGGTCCTTTCGCCAGGTGCGGAAGCCTGTGTGTTATTTGAAGAAAACCGGGTCGTTAATATGACCAATAGTAAAGGTGTTATCAACTTTGCTATCGGGGCCGGCGAAGCGGGAGCGACAGTGGTGCCTGCAGGGCATACTTTGCCACTTCATAAAATTCTTAAAAACTCAGGAACGATTGCAGGCCTTGCAAGCTGTGCCGGGGGCCAGACAAGCTATGCGCCGAATGCCGGGGACTCCAGAAAAGTCCGTGTGACTTTCACCGTGGGTTCTGAAACTGTGGCGCTGTCTCCGGACTTTGATTTACGTTCGGTTCCTTATGCCATGGAATCTGAAAATGCCGTGGCTTTGGAAGGAAAAAAAGCGGCGGACTTTATTCAAGCTTCGGCCAATGTCACACAAAATCGTGTTGAGACGCTTTTATTACCTGCTAACTTCGACGGACTTCTTGCGCTTTTAAATCCCAGTGCGAGCTCTCCGACAACAGGCTCTATCGGTATTCCATCTTCCGATGGCACCGCGACGGCTCCAGTGCGTGACGGTCTTATGCGCTACGATGAAGCCACACAGACAGTTCAAGTTTCTATCGGAGGAACTTGGCAAAATGTGGTGACTGGAAATACGGGTGTGGGTTCAAGCAATATCGAAGACGGTTCTGTGGGATCTGCAGATATTGCAGACAATGCGATTTCTGGTGGAAAAATTCTTAATAACGCCGTGACAACTGATAAGTTGGCTGACGAATCCGTTACCAGCGACAAGCTTATGAATAACTCGGTAACGAACGGCAAAATCGCTGACGGCGCGATTACATTTAATAAAATTGCAAATGGTGCTATCAGTACAATCAAAATCGTTGATGGCGCGGTGAACTCTGCAAAAATCCTAGATGGAAGTATCGCGACGGCTGACTTGGCAAATAGCGCGGTGACGACAGCTAAGATTGCTGACAGTAATATTACTACGGCGAAAATTGCAGACCAAAACGTAACAACAGCCAAGATCGCTGATAGCAATATCACGACTGCTAAGATCGCGGATCAAAACGTGACCACAGCGAAAATTGCCGATGGCAATGTCACGACCGCTAAGATCGCCGATGCCAACGTGACCACAGCAAAGATCGCTGATGGAAATGTGACTGACGCCAAGATCGCTTCAGTTTCTGGATCCAAAGTCACAGGAAATATTCCTGGTAACGCTGCGGGCTTCTATGGAGCTTTGGCCGGTGACGTCGTCGGCGGACAAAGCGGTACCACAGTTCAACGTATGCAAGGTCGCTGGGTGGCCAACGTGAATCCAGGTGTAGGCCAAGTATTAAAGTGGGATGGTGGCCAGTGGGTTCCTCAAACAGATAATAACTCTGGTGGTACTATCACGAGTGTGAGTGTAGGCCCAGGCATGTGGGGTGGTGGCTCCTCAGGTGGCGTTTCCATCGGACTCAACAATACAGGTGTCGGTGCAGGTTGGTATGGTAATGGTTCTTACGTTCCACAATTCTATGTCGATGCTTCCGGACGTATTACGGCCGTAAATAACGTCGCCGTAAACGCGGGTTATGCTTCTTGCGGTGGAAATCTGCACGGAAGAGCCTGGATTTCGTCAAGCGGTTGTAGCAGCGCCACAATCGCTCAGTGCGTGAATGGAAGCACAGTCACAGTTGGAACCTTCTCAACAGGCGGAAGCTGTGACGGAGATGGCGACGGGTTCTAATGAAACGCCTGGCTTTTTACTACTCTGGATTAATCACCTTCGTGGGACTTTTGCAGCTGACCCATTTGGGTCAGCGCGTGTTCCCTCCTCCGAAAGTAAATCGACTTTATTTTCCATCAGAAGAGCAGGTATTCACACCTGCTTTTCCTATTTTAAATCCTGGGGTGCAGCCTTTGTTCCCTGCTTCTGAAGTGATCTTGCAAGAGCGACTGTACGCCCCGTTCGTCAGTTTGCGTGAAACCGATCTTTCGAATCGAAATCTTTCCAAAGCGCATTTAAGTTTTGCTGACTTGCGCGGAAGCAAGCTTTTAGGAACGGATCTTTCGCAGGCCTTGCTTTATGGCGCGCAGTTAGAAGGTGCGCTGTTTGATAAAAACACCCGCCTTCCCTTCTCTTATGAAACGGCACTGGCGCTAGGAATGAAAGAACAGCTATGAAGTCCTTGCTTCAAGAATTAAAAACCTATCCTCAGTTGCTTTTTGTCGGAGTGATTTTAAGCTTCGAACATCTGATCACTTTGTTTTTCTGGCTGACAGAAAGGCCTGTGCAATGGGTGCTCTCACCGTCAAACCCATCGGTATGCTGGCCCCTATTTTCAGCGTGCGCCGACTTTAAACCGTCTTCTGTCGTCTTAGGAATTATCTTAGCCGCGTACGGAATCATCGCTTTAGCGGCGATGTACTTCTGGATACGCAAGAATTTTCGCTGGGGCATTATCGCTCTTTGGGTGTTGGTCGCTATTAAATGCCTGATCATTCTTCAAGATTATCGTCTGACCGGCAACTACCATTATCTTCCGACTCTTATCACTGTTTGTTTCTTGCTTATTCCCGGGCGCGCTTACGCATTAACATTTAGCTTCTTTGTCATCTATTTCACAGCCGGTGTCCTCAAGTTAAATCCGACCTGGGTTAATGCAGAGGCTATTAATGAACGCCTGCTACCACTGATCGTCAATAAAATCGGCGTATGGTATGTGTTGGTCCTTGAACTTGCCTTCATCTTTTTCTTATTCAGTAAAAAGAACCGCTGGTTTTATTTCATCTTTGCGCAATTGGTTTTATTTCATCTTTACTCTTGGCATCTCACTCGTTTCTTTTATCCGACGGTGATGCTGACTCTTCTGGGAATCTTATTAGTCGTTCGCTCCACGGCGCCGGCCCTGGGTTTTAAAGAAACATTCAAAAGAGTTTTCTCTTCTGCTGAAGCCAAACTTTTAACAACATTTTTTATTCTTCTGCAGATTCCTCAATATTTAATTCCCGGCGATGCCGCCTTAACCGGCGAAGGCCGTATGTACGCTATGATCATGTATGATGGCCGAACTCAATGTCAGCCTTATTTGACTTTGTGGAAGAAGAATAAAGAAAAAGAAGAGATGCCTTTACAGCCCCCTTGGCTGATCACACGCACAAAATGCGATGCCATGGTTTACTGGCGTTTGGCTCAAAACATCTGCAGCTGGACAAAGAAAGACGCTTCCATCGTGCAAGTCGATTTATACGTCCCCGTTCGCTATGAAAACACCGATGAGTGGCAGCCCCTGGTCGCTGCCACGGATGTCTGCAACAAAGAGCTGACGTATTCAAGTTTCTTCCCGAATACGTGGATCAATAAAGTCACTCGCGAAGTGAGTCATCATGGCGACGGCTCCATGAATCCCGAAGAGGATTGAATCCTCTCAAAACGATGCTCATACTCTGCCAAAATCTCGTGAACTTTTTCATCATCTAAATGCGAAAGAGCTTCTTCCACTTTTAGATTTTCTTGATCACGTCCGACAGTAAGCAGCGCTGCGATTCTTTGATCTTCATAATAAGCCACGGCAAAATCCACTTGCTCCATGTCGCCTAAAACATCCATGCGATCAAAGCGCTCGGAGTGACCAATGTAACACAAGGTCAGACCATAGTGAGTTGTCCAAAAGAACGGAACATCTTGAAAGCGCACCTTATCGCCCATCATATTTAAAGCCGCAACCTGTCCTTGGCGTTCGGCCACTTCCCAGTGCTCGACACGAATCGGCCTTTGACTGCGAGGATCTGGCCAGCGCGCGATATCCCCCGCGGCAAATATTCCAGGCATACTTGTTTCCAAATATTCATTTACCAATATGCCGTTATCAGTAAAACAACCTGCTTGTTCCGCAAGCTCGGTGTTAGGTTGTATTCCCGCGCCGACGACAACAAAGTCCGCATCTATACTTTGTTTGTTATCTAAAACAACACTGCGATCACGGATTTCTTTAATCCCGTGTCCTAGATGAAATTTGACCCCATGCTGTTCATGCAGTTTCTTAAGATAGCTTCCGACATGAACGCCGACGACATTCATTAACGGCATTTCTTCAGGCGCGACAACATGAACTTCCATGCCGCGCAAGCGCAAAGAAGCTGCGACCTCAAGACCAATAAAGCCCGCTCCGATAATGACGACCCTTGAAGCCCAAGAAGTGCGCGCAATAATACGGCGGCTGTCTTTCAACGTGCGTAGCAAATACACGTGGCCCTTATCAATACCTGGAATGCGCGGTTTTCGTGGAGTCCCCCCTGTTGCGATTAAGCAGCGATCAAATTTCAAAGATTTGCCATTAGAGATAAAAACAGAGTTTCGGTGCGAATCGATTTTTTCAACTTTGACACCTAATTCAAGACGGATCCGATTTTGTTTGTAAAAATCCTCGGTAAAAAGAGGAATCCATTCTTCCGGCGCATTCCCTGCCAAAAAGTCCTTCGAAAGATTGGGACGGTCGTAAGGAAGCTCTTTGTCTTCACCGATGAGAGTGATGCTTCCCAAAAATCCCTTTCTTCTTAGCATCACCGCCGCTGCAGTTCCCGCAGCCCCCGCGCCGACAATAACGTAGTGTTGAGTTTCAGTTCCTTTGCGAGGCGCCACCACCGGATTTTTCTTATCAGTGACGTAAACTTTATTGTCGCGAACCTCGACATGCCAGGCAGGAATGGGACTTAAAGCAGGTGCTTTAAGAGCTTCGCCCGTTCTTAAGTCAAAACACGAGTGATGCCACGGGCACATGACTTTATCACCGGTTACAATACCTGCCTCTAACGGCCCCCCGTAATGAGAACACTTCGCCCCCACGGCAAAATAATCACCCTCATGACGAACCAACAGAACAGGTTCATCGCCGATATGACCAAGCAGGCTTTCATCGTCTTTAAGTATTTCTTCAGAAACTCCTTTAGAGAAATCTGGTCCGCTGACTTTTGCACTTACAGCCATGACAAATCTCCTTGATGCCTTTGATGATAGTCCCAATCAAGAAGCCCCGCAGGTTGTGTCGGGAAGTTGTGCATAAAAACAACAATGCGTTCTGAAAATCACTCTTGAGTCGTGGCAACTGTGTTGATTGTCTCAGTCTGAAACAGGACTCTCGATTAAAAATCGGCTGGGGCCTTCAATCAAGACCTCATAATTCCGATGAGAAAGGTGGTTGTTTAGTCGCCAGGAGGCCACGTTTGAAACAATGGATGAAAAAACTTGTTGAGCAGTTTGATATGGACTGGGGCACTTCATCCCATGAAAAAGGAGCTTCGTCAGCCGGTCCCTCTTTGACGGAGGATCGCGCAACTTTGCTCTATATCCTTGATGTTTACAACAAGCACCTCTTTGAAATTCAAAACCACTCGGTGCGCAAAGTGCGCGCGAAGTTAGATACGTTCGCTAAAGAGCTGGTACAGGCCGACACGGAAGCCACCGAAAAAACTCTGTTCCGTCTTCGTCAGTTTATTTCTAGCTACCGTATTGATGAATACACCTACGTGCAAAACACATTTGATGACTTTAAACGCATCATCTGGGATTTCGCTGATCATTTAAGCGAAGAAGCCCAAGTTGAAGATGCGTCACAAGCCGATATCAATCAAAGCCTTGAAGGCTTGCGCGAGGCCGTTGAATCCAACTCTATTGAAGAGCTGCGGGCGCGCTCTAGAGAATTCATTAACTTCTATTTAAAGCATCAGAACTCGACGAACGAACGCCGTTCAAAGCGCATGGAATCCATCAAAAAGAATCTGACTACGGTCAAAAAGCAATTGATGGAAGCCAATCAGACAATGCGTCGGGACCATATGACGGGGGCTCACAACCGTCGTAGCTACGACGAACAAGTGCGTCGCTATTTGCAGTTGCATGATATCGACAAGGATCCAATGACCTTGATTCTTTTAGACATCGATTTCTTTAAAAAGATCAACGATGCCTACGGACACGACATCGGAGACTTCGTGCTAAAAGAATGCGTGCGTCTGCTTCAAGAAAGCTTTTCGCGCGAAGAGGACTTTATTGCCCGCCTGGGTGGTGAAGAGTTTGCCGTGATTCTGCCGGGCTGTAATACCGAGGCGGCCATCAAGATGGCGGAAGAAGCGATGAACCGCATCCGCAAAGAAGTCTTCGTGCAAGATAAACTGGAGATTCGTTTTACAATCTCCATGGGGATTGCTGAAATCACCCCGGGTGAGTCCGCTGATAGCTGGTACAAACGCGCCGATGAAGCCCTTTACGAATCCAAGCAAACGGGCCGCAACAAATACTCATTAGCCAAAGCCCCGGGAATGAAACGGGTCGCTTAAATAAGAATGCTCCTGAAACTTCAAAGGATCCGCAAGGATCCTTTTCTTTTGGCGTTCGCCTCTAGCTCCTTAAAAAGACTCAAGAATCACTGTCCAAACTTTAGACAGTTGCCCAGAAAATTCTAGTGACTGGAAATTTCTGATCACACGCCGTGATTTTCGGGGTGTTCTGAAAAATCTAAACACTCGCAGCGAATTTCAAAACGAAATCGAAATCAGCGCGTGCAGAGTTGGCTTTCACTTTGCTTTGTACGTCAGTCATGATGACGACAACACTTCCAAAAAAACTTTTAGTCCTTTTTCTTTTTGTAAATCTAGCGGCACAAGCGCAAGCCGACACGAACGCTCTCAAAGATCGCGACATCGTTGTTGCGATCATCGATACGGGTGTCGACGTCAATCACCCCCTTATTCGCGATCACCTGTGGGTGAACCCGAATGATCAGAAAAATACGATAGATGATGATGGCAATGGATATGCCGATGACCTCCATGGATGGAACTTTGTTTCAAATAATAGTGATATTTCGGATAACCACGGGCATGGAACCCATGTGGCAGGAATTATTCTGCAAAAAGCGAAAACTCAAAAAGTAAAGTTTATGATTTTAAAGTACTACGACCCGCTTCAGTCAGGGGATGACAACTTGCTGGCGACGGTAAAAGCCATTCGTTATGCGACGAAAATGAAAGCGGACATTATTAACTATTCAGGTGGTGGCGACTCAAGAAGCCCGCTGGAAGAAGCTGCTATTCGTGACGCTCAAAAACAGGGAATCGTTTTTGTGGCGGCGGCCGGCAATGAAGGGCGCGACACCGACCGCGTCGGCTACTATCCAGCGGGCTACCGGTTGAGCAATATTATTTCTGTCGCCGCCGTCGATTCGCGCAAACGCCTATTGGCAAGCAGTAACTATGGTTCAAAGTCCGTGGACATAGCGGCTCCGGGTAAGAACGTTTTCTCATCCCTCCCCGGAGGCCGTTATGGATTTATGACGGGAACATCTCAGGCGACGGCTTGGGTGAGCGGGCTGGTAGCTTCTTTGCTGGCTCGTTCGGAAAAGTCTCTGCGTCCCGAAGATATCAAAAGATATCTGGAGCAGAGTGCGACGAAAGATCGCATGCTGACGAAGAAAATTCGCACTCAGGCGCGTATTTCCACCCTCGCCTCCTTGCACAGCACGCCTTAGTTTGACGGCTGACAAAACAGAAGATAGGCTTAAATCATGAGATTTCACCTTCGACTTATCTTCTGCTTTGTCATCACGTCTGTCCCCTTTGCTTCGGGGGCTCAAGTTTGTCTTCACGATGACACGACATTTCGCTGTGTGAAGGTTTTAAAGAACTATGATGGTGATACGTTGACCGTGAATATCCCCAATGTCCCCGCCTTGATCGGTAAAAATATTTCGGTGCGAGTTTCTGGTATCGATACACCTGAAGTGAAAACAAAGAACCGCTGCGAAAAAGAAGCCGGGAAGATCGCCCGCAATTTAGTCGCAAACACCTTGAAAAATGCGAAGACGGTTGAGCTTCACAATGTTCAACGCGATAAATATTTTCGCATTCTTGCGGATGTCATGGTGGATGGTCGTTCGCTGAAGGAAATCCTGCTAAAGAACAATCTTGCGTACACCTATGACGGTGGAACAAAGAAACATCCTGATTGGTGCAAAGTTCTGCGTCAGCCCGCCAATCACTGATTCCTTGCATAGCGAAGACGAAACCTTGACTGGTCCGACGGTCCAAGGAAAATGGGCCCATGAGAATCAATGGCGTGCCCCAAAACCTTTACTCTTGGTATCAACAAAACTTAGGCCTGATGAGGGATTCTGACGGTGCTTTTGTCATCCCTACCGAGCGGCTTTTAGAAAATTCGGTGCAAGTCAGCTTCTTTCCTTATGACACAAGTTATATCTCACCTTCCCACACACGATGTCTTTTTAATTTCCAAGTGGACAACCTTGCCGCCCTACTGACTTCTATGGCGGAAAAAGGCGTGCGCATTGATGATCGCATCGAAGAAACAGAACACGGCCTGTTTGCCTGGGTCTATGATCCTGCCGGCAACAAGATTGAACTTTGGGAGCCGGCTCACCACAAAGAAAACCTGATCAATTTGCCAGAAGCCGAATGAGCGGTTTAAGATGGGAGTCATGGAAAACCACACCCCCACAATTCTAGACGAAAAAAAATGGTTTCAGCTTTTCAGCAATAAAGCGCGTGTCTTATATCCACCGACAGACCCAGCCCACGATTATTTGCATATCATGCGTGTCGTGAACACAGCGAAGAATCTTTGTTTGCACGAAAAAGCGGATTGGAATGTGGTTTTACCGGCAGCTTTTTTTCACGACTACATCAACGTACCCAAAGGGGATCCCCGTCGTCCCTATGCCTCTCAGCTTTCAGCGGAAGCGGCCATAGAGTACTTAAAGTCCGTCGGCTATCCAGAGCAGTACTACGAAGCCATTCGCCACGCGATCGAAGCCCATAGCTATAGTGCGAACATCAAAGCGACGACATTAGAGGCTCAGATTGTTCAGGATGCAGATAGGTTGGATAGTTTAGGCGCTATTGGCATTGCCAGATGCTTTGCTACTTCGACCATGATGAGCCGACCGTTTTATGCAGAGGAAGATCCGTGGGCGCAATCCCGCAGCTTAGATGACAAAAGCTACGGTATTGATCACTTCTTTCAAAAGCTTTTCAAATTAGTAGATCACTTGAACACGCCGACGGCAAAAAAAGAAGGCGAACATCGTATCGCCTTCATCAAAACTTACTTGGAACAAATTAAAAGGGAAATTTAGAAGCGAGAGTAAGTTCTACTTCTCACCAATCATGGGAGTGTAGCTGCCTTCAACAAAACCGGCGGCTTGAACGAACTCCTTCATTAATCCAGCAAGCTGCTTCGTTTTTTCAGGTCCCATTTTATGAAGACACTCGATCATCTCTTCTTGAACCGTGCGCGGAACCTGGCGTAGCTTCTCCTCCCCTGCCGGAGTCAAAGACACAACCACACGACGCGAGTCTTCTTTTGAAGTCGTGCGAGACACGAAGCCTTGTTCTTCTAATTTTTTTACTACAACAGAAACAGAACTTTGATGAGTGGTGGTGCGAGAGGCAAGATCGTTGATGGAAAGACCGGGTTCAGCTTGAAGCTTTTTAAGAACAAATATTTGGGCTGCACTCAGTCCCAAATCTTTTTCTGATTGGCTGGAAGCAACCCGCAACGCTTTAAAAATAAAGCGTATACAATCCATGACTTCAGCAACTTCAGAGTGATACGACGACAGCGGTGCATTGTTCATGAGTTCATTTAACGAGACTCATATTTAATAATCAAACTTATTTTATATGCGTACACATATATGACGTTTTGCAAAGTCCGCAAGAACTCACAGAGATGACACTTCAATGACATTCGGAAGTCCCAGCATCGCGGCACCTTTTGCACTCGAAAAATCGATTTTATATGAACGAAGCGCAATTTTCTTTTCACCGAAAAAAACTGTGGAACCGTAGAGTGAATCACCTAGAATTGGAAATCCGTGACGACTTAGATCAAAGCGAAGCTGATGCGAGCGGCCCGTGACCGGGCTTAAATCCCAAGCCAGATGCGCGTTTCCGGACTCGCCCAAAAAAGTGGCGATTGTCAGACTGGGCTTCCCTTGAGGACTTTCGAAAGCTCGACGCTTCCCTCGCAGAAGGCGTGATTTCCACTCAAAGACGTCGCCCGCGTGGATTTCAAAGAACTTTCTGCTGTTCGGAACATTGGCGGGAATATGATCAAATCCTTGTTTGCTGGTCAGCGCGCGATATGTTTTCTGCACTTGTTTTTGCTCAAACCAAGTATTGGCTTTGCGATGAGCATCCGAATTTTTCGCGTACATAACAAGCCCAGACACTTCAAAATCCAGACGGTGTATAGGAAAAATCTGTTTGTCTAACTTTTTCTGCAACGCCGTTCCTAAACAAAGACGCTCATCATCCTCTTCAAAACGGCTGGGAGTCGTGAGCACACCGCTCTCTTTGTCACAGACAACAAAGTTTTCGTTCTCAAAAACAATGTGAATCATTTTTTGCTGATACCGACAAGAAAGATCTCTTTAGATATTTTTCGAGTGGAGTCCGGCTTCACCGCTTCACACTTCACAAACGACTTTTTGATTTCATCGCGAAGTTTAGTGAAGTCATCGCTGTGAAAGAGCTTGCAAATAAAATGGCCGTCTTTTTTAAGAAAGCGACGAGCCACATCCAACGCAAGTTCGCAAAGCTCCATCGAGCGAGCTTGATCTGTCATGCGAATGCCCGTTGTTTTAGGAGCCATATCAGACATCACTAAATCGAACGGAGGTTCGAAGCCGTGCTCTTTAAAAATATCTTCCAGGTTTAAATCACGAAGATCGGCTTGAATAAAAACAGCATTTTTAAGCTTCACTGTGACCGGGCTTAAATCCACGCCCAAGACTTTGCCTTTTTCGCCCACCATCTTGGAGGCATATTGAGACCACGAACCCGGAGAGGCCCCCAGATCCAAAACAGTTTGCCCCGGTTTAAAAATTTTGTATTTCTTGTCGATCTCTTCAAGCTTAAATACGGAACGGGCCGCGAAGTTTTCTTGCTTGGCTTTTTTGAAATAGTGATCGCGAGGATTGTAAGTCATATCGGAGGGTTATCGGGCTTTCGCAGGCCAAAGTCCACCACTTCTTGGAAGCGTGCTTACTTTGGCTCTTCAGCTTAAAAAAGATTCACTCTTTTAGGCGTTTTCACGAGCTGGTTCCCGCACTAATGCGAGAAGGCCTCCACCGAGTACGAAAAGCACCAAAAGCCCCATCATTCCCATGCGAGAATTTCCAGTGACCGTCACGCCCACGGCCACCACCAACGGACCCAGGATCGAAGCAAATCGGCCGACTAGGTTGAAGAGACCAAAGTATTCTCCGCTTTCTTCAGGCTTGATCATTCGACCAAACATCGAACGACTGAGTGACTGCA
Organism: Bdellovibrio bacteriovorus; assembly: GCF_001592755.1. NCBI lineage: Bacteria > Pseudomonadati > Bdellovibrionota > Bdellovibrionia > Bdellovibrionales > Pseudobdellovibrionaceae > Bdellovibrio > Bdellovibrio bacteriovorus. The sequence goes on from NZ_LUKF01000003.1 coordinate 66,289, forward strand.
CGCCACCTTGAACCATCCCAATCACGGTCGCGAGCAAATAAAAATGCCATGCTTGGGACATCCAAGTTGCGCCGATCACCGTGATCGCATAAATCGCGATGCAGACCATAATGGGAGCTTTCGTACCCCAACGTCGGGTAAAGGTTCCAAAGAAATAAGCACAAGGAAATCCGATGAATTGTGTGATCAACACTGCGACGATCAGATCTTTAGATTCAAGTCCAATGGAGATACCGTAATCTACAGCCATGGTCATCACAGTGTAAACACCATCTATGTAGAGCCAATAGGCGACCATAAAAATCAAAAGATTCTTTTCCAGCAACAAGGCTTTCAAGGTGCGACGAAGAGTTTTAATACTTTCTCGCGTGAGACCCCAGAAGTTATGCTTAGAAACTTGAATATGTGGTTCCGGAACATTTTTAGCCAAAGGTATCGAAAAGACGAGCCACCAAATAGCAACCGTCACGAATGAAATTTTAACGGCCGCCACTCCATCAGAAATTCCGAAGGTCGCTGGGAAAAGGTACATGAGTACATTGACAAGGAAAAGCACTCCTCCCCCTAGATATCCCATGGCATAACCTAATGAGGAGGCATAATCCATCGTGCGCCCTTGAGCGACGTACGGAAGAAGTGAGTCATAGAAAACGCTGGCTGCGTTGAAGGCCGCCATCGCAATTCCGTAAGCAACCATCGCCGCCAACCAATCCCCCATGGGGATAAAGCCCATCACGGCACATGCCAAAACACCGACGACAGTAAAAATCATACAGAAAAGTTTTTTAAAGCCTTTTAAATCAGCCATTACTCCTAGTGTAGGGCTCAGTAAGGCGATGGCTAAGCTAGAAATTGAGATGGCTGTTCCCAGGCGGGCCGTCGTAACAACGGCATCTGCGCCCTGACTCCAATAAGATTTAAAGAAGATGGGGAAAAATACGGCCATGACCGTCGTTGAATAAGCACTGTTGGCCCAGTCATAAAGCGCCCAGCTAAAGATTTTTTTCTTCTGTGTTTGATCCATTCTTCCCCCGGCTTTCTTCAAAGAGAACACGGAAAGAAGCAGAACGGAAGAAGAAAATCAGCACTGACAAAGTCATTAAAAACATAATGCTGGATAGCGCATTGAGCTTCGGTGAAACACCCATCTTCATGGCCGTATAAAGCTTCACTGGCAAGGTGTCCTGACCCACGCCATTCACGAAATACGTGATCAGAAAATCATCAAATGAAAGCAGAAAGCTTAAAACAAATCCGCCTAAAATCGCAGGCTTTAAAAGCGGCAACAAGACCTGTTGTTGAATCTGCCAGGTACTAGCTCCAAGGTCCCGGGCCGCATCTTCCAAAGATGCATCTAAGTTCGCCAAACGCGCATTCACCGTCATCATCACGTAAGAAATTGAAAAGCTCACATGGGCTAAAATGACCTTGGTTCTGCTAAGCTCAAATTGTAAAATGAAAAACCAAGAAAGCAAAGAGAGCGCAAAGACGATCTCGGGAAAGATCAATGAAACCACAGAAAGACCTTCCACGCTGTGGCGCCACGACTTCTGATTACGACGCAAACCCAAGGCGCCTAGAGTGCCAAGGACGGTCGCTACACAGCTTGAAGCAAGCCCGATAAGAAGACTGTTCATCAAGGCTTGCATCAAAGCCGCATCTTGAATCACTTCCATAAACCAACGGACAGTGAAGTGAACTTCCTCGGCGTTTTTTTCTAAAAATGCACTGATGAGCATCACCACTATAGGAACATAGAGAGCCGCTAGCACAAAACCCAAAACGACTTTTGCGAGCACTGGCGCCGAGGGGCGAGCTCTTTCTTTATTCACGCACTCTTCCCTTTCTTTGAACGACGACAACAACTCCCAGTAAAAGCACCATCAAAAGAACTGAAAGAGCGGAACCAAAAGGCCAATCACGCGCTTTTAAAAATTGTTCCGTGATAAGATTTCCAAAGAGCATGTTCTTAGCGCCACCCAATAAATCGGGAATGACGTACTCTCCAAGCGAAGGAATGAAAACCAGAAGCGACCCGCTCCATAGAGCTTTCTTCAAGTTCGGCAGAATGACCTTAAAAAGCGTGCGCCACGGCCCGGCTCCTAGATCTTGAGACGCCTCAACCAAAGTGAAATCCAATTTTTCAAAAGCTCCGTAAAGTGGCAGAACCATAAACGGCAGATACGTCGTAACCATTCCGTAAAGGACCAAAAACTTATTCTGAGTCAAAGCATAAGGATCAAAAGGAACATTTAAAAAAGTCAGAAAGGTCTGCAGAGGTCCTTCCACGCCCACAAACAGGCGAATCGCGTATATACGAATCACCAAATTAGTCAAAAAAGGCAGTGCAATCGCCATCACATAAAGCGAACGAAGGGTCGCCGATGACGTTGCCATCGCCCAAGCGACAAGTGTTCCTAAGACCAGGCACAGAAAGGTTGTCAGCGAAGCCAGCGCCACGCTTTCAAAAAAAATCCCCACATAAGGACCGTTAAAAATGCGCACATAGTTCTGAAAAGTCCACGTCCACTCGATCCCTCCGTAAGTCCCACGAGTGGCAAAACTGACGACGATGACGATCATCAAGGGAGCTAGAATAAAAATCAGAAACCACAAGAGTGCCGGAAGTAGAAAAAAATCGCGAAGCTTCATTTGCTTCGCTCTCCAAACACCATGGCTTTTCGCACATAGGCATCTAAGTTCATACCCACACGAAGCTGATCCGGTGGCACGCCGATCTTTCCTTTAATAAGACTACCATCCCCCAAGCGAATGGTCGCCAGATCCTGACTGACTTCGATCAACTCGCCCTTAAGACAGCTTGTTGATTCAATAAAATGAGACGCGAAAATACTTTCTGGATTTTCATAGATTTCACGCGGTGAACTGACTTGCTCAAGCACCCCATGATTCATGATGCCGATGCGATCGGATAAAGCCAAGGCCTCTTCTTGATCGTGGGTGACGCAGATAAAAGTCAGACCCAGCTTCCTTTGCAAAGCCCGCAGTTCTTTTTGCATGTGTTCACGCATTTTCAGATCTAAAGCCGACAGAGGTTCATCTAGTAATAAAACGCGGGGTTCATTGACCAAAGCGCGAGCCACCGCCACGCGCTGACTTTGCCCGCCGGAAAGTGTTTCGGGTTTGCGATCCCGGAACGAAGTCATATCAACCAGCGCTAGCACTTCCATCACCTTATCAGCGATTTGATCTTTGCTTAGACCTTTCAGTTTTAAACCGAAGGCGATGTTTTCACTCACGGAAAGATGCGGAAACAGCGCATGTCTTTGAAAAACCATGTTGAAGGGGCGCTTCTGAGCCGGAAGCGTATCGACGCGCTGGCCATCTAGAAGAATTTGCCCCGAGGTGGCTTTCTCAAGTCCCGCGATGATTCGCAACAGAGTCGTTTTTCCGCAACCACTCGGCCCCAACAAAGAGAAAAACTCTCCTTCAGCGATGGAAAGGTTGATTCCCTTTAACGCCGTTTGACTGGAAAAACTTTTACCGATATTCAGAAGTTCTAACATCCATTTAACAATAAGAAGGATTTAAAAAAATGTCGAGAATATTGATCGCGATCTCTGTTCTTTCTGCTTTGCTGGCGGGTTGTACGAAGAAAGAGGCTAAAGACACTTCAGCCAAAGTGGTGAACCTCTCAATTTGGGGCAACTATCTTTCTCCAGAAATGCAAGCGCAGTTTGAGCAACAAACAGGCATCAAGATCAACATTTCCAACTATTCCTCAAATGAAGAACTGTTGGCGAAGATGCAGATGGGTTCTTCGGGCATTGATGTCGCGGTTCCTTCTGACTACATGGTCGATATCATGCGCAAGATGAATTTGCTTGAGCCTTTGAAGGCCGAGCTTCTCCCTAACAAATCCCTTATCTCTGAACAATTCTTAAAGCAGGATTTTGATCCCAAAAATGAATTCTCGGTTCCCTATATTTGGACGACGGTAGGAATTGCGGTCAACCGCGAACTCTACAAAGGCCCGATGAATAGCTGGAAGGATCTTCTTACAAACAACCAGCTGAAAGGCAAAATGGCGCTGTTGGATGATGTGCGCGAAACGATGGGGGCGGCACTTAAGCTTCATGGCTTCAGCGTAAATACCACGGATCCCGCGCAAATTGCCAAAGCCAAAGCGACCCTTCTGGAAACAAAGAAGAACGTAAAAATGTTCTCCTCCGACACAATTGACATTCTGGGAAATAAAGAAGTGGCAGCGGCTCAAGCTTACTCTTCGGATGCCTTGCAAGCGGCGGCTCGTGCTCCCGGCAAAATCGAATACATCATTCCTTCGGAAGGCGCGACCGTCGCCATCGACAACCTCGTCATTGCCAAAGGTGCAAAACACCTTGAAGCCGCTCATAAATTAATTGATTTTCTTTTAAGCCATGAGGCCGAGATCAATAAGGTAAAAACCATTTTGGGAGGCCCCGTCCTTAGCAAAACTCAATCGGAACTTCCAAAAGAGTTGCAAAACAACGAAGCCCTCTTCCCGAAAGCCTCTACTTTAAAGAATCTGGAGCGCATCCAGGATCTCGGAGAGAAAAACAAACTCTTCGAAGATGCTTGGACGGAAATTAAAACTCAGTAGTTTATTTCGCCGCTCTCTGCACCTCGGGGGAACTTCCCGATTCGGCGCGAAGTTCCGAGTACAGGCAAAAAGCGCCAACGACTGTGCAGACCACGCCGGCCCCCAGATAAAGTAAAACGCTTCTTTTATCCTGTTTGAAGAGATAATAACACAGCCCGATCAGAATCAAGATCGGGCCGACCACAGCGGTCGACGCTAAGACCTGGCGCAGGGCAAAGGCCCCTACCTCTGAATTCATAACCACCACCTACGTTCAATAATTTGGTTATTCTGTAGAACTCTTCGGCAGGACTGTGGGGAAGCTTGATGGAGGTTCCTGAATATGGAAGCGCAGAAAAACAGTTTTAATTTATCTGCCTCATCTTGAAGCTCTAAAACAGGAAAAATTAAAACCGCGACAAATAACTGTCTGGCTTTGAGACGATGCTCAGATGATTCAGCCCCGGCACGATCTCAACTGGAATATTTGCTTTAGTGAAAAGCTCCAGATGTCTTTCGGGAATATCGACTTCATCATCCGCACCCGTAAAAACCTTCAAAGGCGGAGAAAGCTTCAAGAGCTTTTCCATCACGTCGTCTGGTGGCGATGCGGCTTTTAGAAACTCTTTGGAGTAAGTGATCTTTTCCTGACCACTGCGCAGAGCTTCGGGCATATTGACCGCAAAACTTCCATCCTCATTCGGAGAAATCCAACCGCCATAGTTTGGGTAAAAAGCTTGCAGATGAGCCGGCAAACGCGGAGCCAGAGCCACAAACTTTGCAAACTGTTTGTGCAGTTCTGACGTCGCCACTCGCAACGTGAAACCGCCGCCCAGAGAATGGCCCGCTAAAGTGATTCGCGAAATCGCTCGCTGCATTTTTACGTGAATAAGCAACTCTTCCAGATCGATCTCAAGTTGATTTTCAGGAATGATATCGGAAACACCAAGGCTGGCGCCATGCCCGCGAAAATCTGGAGTCACGACATTCGCAACACCGGCTTGCGCCAACGCAGAAGCCAGCACGCACATGTAGCGACTGTCACTCCCCACCCCGTGATACAGAACAATCAAGTCCTCGCACCACGCCGGGTACAGGCGATAAGAAAGTGTGGCACCCTGTCGCGTTTTAAAAGTTTCCAAGGGAGCTAACTTTCCCAGAGGAATCTTAAACTTGCGAAGATCCAGGATGCGGCCTTTCATTACGCCAAGGCCTCTTGTTGTTTTTTACGAGTGTAATATTCGTAGTTGCCTTCGTAGATACGGATTTGATTTTTATCCACTTCAAAAACGCGTGTCGTGATTTCTCTTAAGAAGTGGCGATCATGGCTTACGATCATCACAGTGCCCGGGAAGTTTTTAATTGCTTCCAATAAAACTTCACGAGACTTGATGTCCAAGTGATTCGTCGGCTCATCCAGAATCAGAAGATTCACGGGTTGCGCCAAAATAGTCGCTAAAACTACGCGAGATTTTTCACCACCGGAAAGAATGGAAATTTTCTTTTCCGCTTCTTCGCCTGAAAATTTAAACGCGCCCAAAAGACTTCTCACAAAACCCAGTCCCGCATTCGGCATGCGCGCGTGCACTTCGTCTAAGATTGTCGACTTCGGATCTAAGACATCCAAAGAGTTCTGACTGAAATAACCAACATTGATAGAAGCACCAATATTGACCGCGCCATTTGTCGGCTCTGCATGGCCCGCGATAATTTTTAGAAGCGTCGATTTACCGGCCCCGTTCACGCCGACAACCGCAATGCGGTCCATGCGTTTCACCAAAGCATTGGCGCCAGAGAATACTAACTTCTCTTTACCATCATCGCGCTTCCAAATTTTAGAAAGCCCTTCAAACTTGACGACCTCATCACCACCGCGAGGGGGCACGGGCCATTCAAATTTGATTTCCGCTTCTTCCGGTGGAATTTCAATACGGTCAATTTTTTCTAACTTCTTCACACGCGATTGCACTTGCGCCGCGTGGGAAGCGCGAGCCGCGAAGCGAGCAATAAACTCTTCTTCCTTCGCTAGCATATCCTCTTGGCGTTTCGCCGCCGCGATCAATTGCTGCAAACGGATTTCGCGTTCTTTTTCATAGAAATCGTAGTTGCCGCCATAGACCGTGATAGTTTTATTGGCGATCTCGACAATTTTGGTGACCAGACGATTCATGAAATCGCGATCATGGCTTGTCATCAAAATCGCGCCGGGGAAGTTGCTCAACCACTCTTCAAGCCAAATGATGGATTCTACATCCAAGTGATTCGTCGGCTCGTCCATCAGAAGAACTTCAGGATTCAATGCCAGGATTTTCGCCAAAGCAATACGCATTTTCCAACCACCAGAAAAACTGTCGGTCGGACGATGATAGTCTTCAGGGCCGATACCAAGACCCGTCAAGATTTCAGCGGCGCGAGATTCAAGGTCATAACCACCTAAGCGTTCAAACTCCGCTTGCAGTTCACCGTACTCTTCAAGGATTTTCGTCATCTCATCCGCATCAAGCTCCGGGTCTGCAAGTTTGGTTTCGCATTCTTGCATGCGCGCTTGCATATCGCCGATGTTACCTACTGCCGACTTCACTTCTTCAATAGCCGAACGGCCCTTCATCTCTTCAATGTTTTGAGAGAAATAGCCAATGACGGTGCGATCGGATTTAGAAATCGTTCCGCCATCCACACCCTCTTCGCCCGTGATGATACGGAAGATGGTTGTCTTACCCGCCCCATTCGGTCCTACCAATCCAATTTTTTCGCCGGCATTGATTTGGAAAGAGCCATTGCGATAAAGGATCTTGTTACCGTGTTGTTTAGAGATGTTTGATAAGTGAATCATTCTTGTTTCCTATCTAGTTCGCGTGGGAGCGAGTCCAGTTGCGCGAGCGTCGCTCGCTCCACATCCTGCGCGGGCGCGCCCGCCGCGCGAATTTATATCTCGAAAATGGCGAAAGTGCGCTAAAAATTTTTAAATATTTTGCTTAGTTTGTATGCACTTTCCAGAGTGTACACGGAAAAATAAACTTCGGGAAAAAATCGCGCAAGGAAGCTTCAAGAATTTCAAGCACTTCGCGAAATGTAGAACGCTCTCACATGGTCTTAGTGTTGCTTTTTTAAGCCGGTGGAGGGCTTCTAAGATGGCAACCACGATCTACACAAGCTTCAAACAGCATATACTCGTAACGACATTCTTTTCGGCTCTGGTCCTGTCGATCGGATGTTCACAATCAGGGCAATTTCCAGTGACTCACCTCGGAGATTCCAACCAAAGTTCAGGCATTGTCGACCCGGCCCCAGAGACTCCGGAAACTGAAGAACCCACGACTCCGACAACACCGACAGAACCTGAAACACCCTCTTACAAAATGCAAGCCCTCGCCTGGGAAAGTACGAGCTACCCTCAGCGCACATTATGGTCCCAGCACTTGCAAAAGATTATCAGCACGGACTGGAACACCCTGCTTGCCGGAGCTGACGACATCGAAGACTTCTGCCCGACCTACTACAAGCTCGCTAACGATGAGCGCGCCAATGTGTGGGCGCAGCTCTTTGTGGCCATCACGAAATATGAGAGCGCTTACAGTCCGACATCTCGCATGCAAGAAACCACGATGGGGACCGACCCCGTAACCGGAAGACCTGTTTACTCTGAGGGACTTTTACAGCTCTCTTACCAGGACATCCAGTGGGCGCCTTGGTGCGAGTTTGATTGGTCAAAGGATAAGAGCCTTTCAGCCACAGACCCTAAGAAAACCATCTTGGACCCCTATCTGAATCTAGATTGTGGTGTCGGAATTATGGCCAAGCAGGTAAAAAATAAGGGGGCCATCGTCCTGAGCTCCGGAGTGTATTGGGCCGTGATCAAGAGAGGCGGAAGTTATCAAAAGATCAGCGCAATTCAGTCTATCGTAAAATCACTCGCTTTGTGCAAATAGTACATTCCAGCTAAAAAGCCAAGAAATAGGGAGCTTTTGACCTCAAGATCGTTTATCTTCGGGGCCACTTATTCTGAAAGGTTCCCTTTAATGACTCCATTGACAACTGTCGATAGTTTCGAAAGCTTTGGTCTGAGCGCGCCGGTGATGGCCGCTATGCTGGACATGGGCTTTACGACACCGACCCCTATCCAACGCCAAGCTTTGCCTATCCTCCTAGCAGGAGCTCAAGACTTCATCGGTCTTGCATCAACAGGCACAGGAAAAACAGCCGCATTCGGTATCCCTCTTGTAGAGTCTATCGATGCTTCCACAAAAGACACTCAAGCTTTAGTGATGAGCCCCACACGTGAGTTGGCTCTTCAAGTTGCCGAGCAATTGACTTTGCTAGGTAAGAAAAAAGGCCTTCGTGTTGTTACGATTTACGGTGGTTCTAGCTACCGCACTCAAATCGAAGGAATTAAAAGAGGCGCGCACATCGTGGTGGCAACACCCGGCCGTCTTGTGGATTTCCTAGAGCAAAAAATTATCAAACTTCAAAACGTAAAAACGGTCGTGCTTGATGAGGCCGATGAAATGTTGAACATGGGTTTCAAAGATGACCTCGAGTTCATCTTGAAAGCCACACACTCTGAAGGCGAAAGCTCTCACCGCGCGGCTTGCCGTACTTGGTTGTTCTCTGCAACTATGAGCGGCGATGTTCGCCGTATTGCTGAAACGTATTTGGAAAGCCCAGAAACGGTTCAAATCAATAAATCAACTGGCACCGCTGATACTATCGAGCAAGTTTACTACACGGTGAAAGATTCCGCGAAAACGGAAGTCATCGGTCGCTTGCTGCAAACTTTGCCTGAATTCTACGGCATCATCTTCTGCCAAACGAAAATGGAAGTGGCAGAACTGGCTGACATTTTGACTCAGCGTGGATTCCCTGCAGATTCTTTGCACGGTGATAAATCCCAACAAGAGCGTGAAGCGACTTTAAAAAAGTTCAAGCAACGCCAAGTCAAAGTGATCGTGGCTACTGACGTGGCGGCTCGTGGTTTGGATATCAAAGATCTAACTCACGTGATCAATCACTCTTTACCTTGGGATGCGGAATCTTATGTTCACCGTATCGGTCGTACGGGCCGTAACGGTCAAAAAGGAACAGCCATCACTTTGGTGAACCCAGAGCAATTGAATCTTCTTCGCCGTGTGATGAACACGACGAAAGCGGTTCTTACTAAGGGTGTTGTTCCATCTGCGGATGAAGTTGCGGGTCTAAAAATCAAAGACGTTTTAGATCGCGTCAGCACAATGCCTGCAGAAGGCGCTGAGCTTCAACTTGCTAATGACTTAATCCAAGACTTGATCCAAAGCGAAGACATCAATTTGCAAAACTTCTCGAAAGAAGAGCTTTTGGCTCGCTTTATCGTGGCTTACTTCCCGAAAGTATTCGTGAAGAAAGACCAGATGCTAGATTACATGGGCGATCGCATTCCTCGCGAATTGTTGCCGCGTGATCCTAACGACAATCGTTTCACTCGTGGTCGCAGCGATAGCGGTGGCCGCAGTGGTGGTGGTTACCGTCGCGGTGGTTACAGCAGTGGCGGCGGCGGTGGCCGTCGCTTTGAGCGTAGCGATCGTGGTGACCGTAACGAACGCAGTGATCGCGGTGGTGAACGTGCAGAACGTGGCGAGCGCACTGAGCGCAGCTTCGCTCCACGCGCAGAACGCCAAGAGCGCGCGGAGATCAATCCTGTTACGGGATATCGTCCACGTGCAGAAGCGTCAGCTCCCCGTCATGCGACGAAGCGCACAGAGCGTTCTGAGCGCGCTGAACGCAGCGAGCGCAGTGATCGTGGTAGTGAACGTGGCGAACGCCGTGATCACCCGGGCATTAAGCGTTTCCGCCCTGGGAAAAAGAAGTATCAAGACTAGTCTCACTCTGAGACGGTTGCTTTTTTCGGCAACCAACTGTTAGTGAGTTCGACAATGGGAAGGCCTCTATGCCTTCCCATTTTATTTTGAGATTTAGGCACCATGTTTGCTTTAGCTGTAGATATGGAGATGCCTATGAAAACTACGACATTTATTTTCACTTTTGTTTTCATGATGCTTGGGACACAAGCCGAAGCGACGAAACACTCAAGCGCTCAAGCTGGGACTTGCACTTCTTGCTCAACGGCTCAGAAAAATGCCCAACAGCAACTTCGCGACATTCGCAACACCATCACGGCTCAAGAAAAAGTGGAAGACATGATCGATGTGACAGAGATCATGACCTTTGCCGATCGCTGTGACAATTTCATCGATTCAGATGGATTAGGGTCATGGGGCCGCACCATTGCCGAAGAGATGCGTAAAGAGCGCTACGAAAACCTTTACCATGCGACTCCGGACTTACTTTCCGTCTGCCCCGCTTTTAATTCTTTAAACGACAATGGAAAAGAGATGGTGTGGGTGATGATCATCAATACCATGGTTCACCTTGAAAGCTCCTGCACGAAGTCGGTCACAGCTCGTGGTCCGAATGGAACTTTAAAAGGCCTGCTTCAACTTCACAAAGGTCGTGAACAAGTTTACGCCGAGGGCTGCCGTCGCGGTGACGCGGATTCTCCAGCGACAACATTCCGTTGTGGTCTTTCGATGTTAGATAAACAGATGGCTTCGCAAGACGCGCTTTTCTCTCGCAAATCTTATTGGGATGTATTACGTCCTCAGGCGCGCTCGCAAAAATACAAAAAAGTTAAAAAAGCCGTTAGCAATCTAGCATTCTGCAAATAGTTAGAACGATAAAAGTGCGGCTTTCAAGTCGTCTGCTACTTCTAAACCGCGGACGACTCCCATGCGAATCAATTTTTCTCTTAAGCTGACACGCAATGAGGCCAATCGCAAATCAGCGGGTTTGGCGCGGATTTCTCTTTGCATTTGCGCTAATACCGGGACGGCATCGAGGCTGATCGCGTCGACATCTTGAAAATAAATCACCACCCGACTGAAATCCTTCTTACCCAAAAGCTCTTGGCGACAGGCTTCCAAGGCCGGTACGACTTGGCTTGTTATTTCTCCTGTTAAAGAGACAACAAGCATGTTGTTTCTTTGGTTAAAGGCATACTGAAACGACTTCTGGTCTTCCAACGTACAACTCCCGCGAAATCGATGCTTTTTATCTAAGTTTTTTACAATTTTAACATAGCTCCCCATGCATTAAAGTTTTCTCATTCCTGTATCCCATGATGGAACGAATACACGAGGGCGACTTGGGACCCCATGGTAATTTGGGACCCGAATAAAGACGTGTTTGACAACTAGCTCGGTGGCTAATAACTCTGTGGGTCACATAAATGAGGGAGGGATCCTTTAATGAAATTTCTTACTCTGCTTCTGACATTCTTCTTAGTGACGACATCTGCATTTGCGGCTCCAAAAAAACAACAAGGGCCGGTGAAGATCAATCCTACAACTTTACGCCAACTTTTCTTGTCTCGTAATATCGACATCGCGATTGCGCTGAACGAAGTGCAACAGGCAAAGACGCAAGTTTCAATTGCTCGTGGCAACCTTCTGCCTTCTGTGAATTTAGGTGCCGTCATTTCTAGCGGACCTAGCTTCATGCTGACATCCGTAAGCATGCTTTTACCTTTCCTTATGCCTAGCAGCTGGTTGGACTTAAAAGAAAATACTTACCTTCTTCGCGCTCAAGGAACGTCTTACTATCTTGCGCAGTTAAACGGTTATGCTTCGGCTTATTCGATCTACTTGACGGTTCTGGGTGACATCGAACTTCGCAATGCTCTTCAAGCTCAATACGAAAACTACGAAGAGATCGCGGAAGCTCTGCGCTTGCCTGCAGAAGTGGGCATCATCCGCAAAGAAGAATACTTGCAAGCCCAAGCCCAAGCAAAGAACGCTTTGGTGCAAGTGTCGCAAGTGGATGAATTGATCAAAAGAGAAAAAGCGTCCGTACGTCAAATGCTGGGTCTTGAGCTGACTCAAGAAATTGTTTTTGAAGGAGCAAGTGTTCCTTCCTCAGCAGCGGAAAGCATGACTCCGATTGCTCTCTTAGAGAAAATCCACGAAAGCTCGCCAGAGACTGTGCAAATGAATGCGATGATCACTGCGGCTCAGTATAACAAGTGGAGCAAGGCTTTCAGCTTCTTGACGGGAAGCTCTTTAGGAATGAACCGTCCCGCTTCAGGTGGCGCGTTCAGCTCTGTGACTTCGACGGGTTCTGTGAACATGGGCTTTGGCTACTTCCCAAGTCTTGAACTTTCTAACCTGAATGTGGAGCAACTTCGTCTTCGTAAAAAAGAGTTGCGCTACGACCAAGCGGCTTTGATTGAGTCCACTTTAGGAGCTTTGCAAGAAGCTCACCGTCAGTATCAAGCGGCTTCTTTGGCAGAAGCTAATTTGCGTGAAGTGTACGATGCAGAATACAAGCGTTACCAATTAGGTATCACGGATATCTTGCACGTCCTTCAAGCCGGCAATTCTTTGACGACGGCTCTTTTGAATAAAGTGAAAGCGACGACGAATCTGCACACACTTCGTATCAGCCTTCACCGCATCATGATCTCAGATCAATTTGCGAACATTGAAAAGTGTACGATCGAGCGTCAAGGTTCTGGCGGCATCAAAGGGAAATTGGGTCGTATCTTTAAACCCGAAAAATACCGCGTCACTTTAGACGAAGTCTGCGGTAACTAATTTTTTCGGGTGAGACTATAAAGATTTTCTTTGGCCACGACCGACAAAGACAATTCAGTTCCGTCTTTATCTCAACCGTAGTTAGATATTATAAAAGGGCTCTTTAAGAGCCCTTTTTTTTACTGAACGCCTGAAGACGAAGAGCTATCTTGTCTTGGAGGGCGTCCCCCATGACCACCGCGACCAAACTTCGGTGGTTCAAAACCTTTTTCTTTTAAGCACGCATCCATCTGCGCCCGCGTTTCTTCATCTAAGGCCTGCGGTCTTTCACCTTGTACTGGTGCTGGCAACCCCAACTCTTCACGACAGGCTTCGAAAGCCGCGCGATGCTCTTCATGCGACTTACTGCGCGCGCTGTCCGTTTGTTGTGCCCAAGCCGGAGCCGAAAGTGCAAGAACAATACTTGTGGCGATATAGAGTTGAAGATCTGCAAGGGTTTGTCTTCTATTTTTCATAGGATTCTCCTTCGTTTGTTAGAATGAGAATAGGCAGACACTATGGAGGCAGAGTGGAAAAGTCTCATTTCAAGGCGGCCTTCTTCTGCCAATCTAGACCTTTTTAATTAGCCAATAGTTCGGCATTTCCTCGAACTTTGTAAGGTGATCCTTATTTATGTCATAATGTTTCAACATTCTAAAGAAGGACGACAATGAGATCTCTGATTCTGATTTTACCTGCCTTGATACTTGCGGCGTGTACGACGGCGCCCAAGAAAGAAGTTTCGACTCCCCCGCTCGCAGCCGAACCCGTTGCTGAAGAAACTACAGCTATTGATTACGTCGCCATCCAAAGACATCTGCAACTTGAAAGAGACCGTGATAGCTTGGGCTTTTCAGAAAAATCTTTTAACACTTGTGATACGGGCTATGGCTATTCACGTTCTCAGAACTGCCACAAAGAGCATTTAGTTGTGATTCACTTCCGTCTGCTCTGTCGCGATTCAGAGGGCACCATTTCGACGGTTCTTTCCGATGCCGACTTACAGCCTTTAAACGGTCGAAGTGTGCGCTGGAACTTAAAAGGTATTCAAGGTGTCACAACGACGGACAGCCAGGGTTACGGTCAAATCGTCACCGCGGCGGTCCCCTCGCAAAGAACCCAGCGTTTGAAATTGGCCGTGGGCTCGCAGTTTCTTTATATGCGCGCGAATGAAATTCAGAAAGTCATCACGCCTCAGCCTTGGTGCGATTCCTACTGATTTAGCGAATCAAACTGAGCTCTTCGTTTTTCTGCTGCAGATTCGACTCTAAAACGCGAATCTGCTGTTCTTGTTGGCGCACGTTTTCTTGGGCCTGCCGAATCTGTGAACTCAAAGTCGTCTGAGTATTTCGCGATTGGGATTGTGCCTGTTGTATCTGCACCATTTCTTGGCGTAATGCCGCGATCTCGTCACGAATATCCAAACGTGTTTGTTGAAGATCGGCTAAGGCCTGTTGTTTTTCCGCTTGAATAGCTTGAGTGTTTGCGACGGCTTGTGCGGAAACATCCGCTCGCTGCTGCTTTAAAACTTCAATCTGTTGCCTTTGCATTTCTAAAAGAGTCTGCAGTTCTGAAAGTCGCGCAGATTTTTCATTGATGTAGTTTCCATTATAAACCCAGAAGGTCCATTCTTGCTGAGTTTCACGAACAGCCGCTTCCATATTACGAATATCCTGATCTAATTGCTCTTTCAGCATCTGCGCCTGGCTGGTCTGATCGCGCATCAAATCAGAAGCGTGTTGGTTGATGTCTTCTTGAATGCGATCGAATCCTTGCAGATCCTCTAAAAAATCCTGAATCTGATTCGAGGTAGATCGCAACTGCGTGCCATAAGAACCTTGCGGAGAAATGGCGGAAGAACTATTGGGGTTCTGATTCTGCATGCTGTTTTGTGTGCGCGTACGAATTTCTTCTAAAAGCCTTTGTTGATTCTGAAGCTTTGTTCTTTCCTCATTGATCCGCTGCTGAAGCACAGTGATCTCGGATTGCACACGAGCGCGTTCCACGGCTAAGTTTGTCTCTGGCACGGCGGCCACAGTGCGAGTCGGACGCTCGGCCTGTTGCAGGATCAGACTTTGGGTCTCGCGCATTTCACGATTGACATAGAAGAGCCACACGGACACTCCGACGACAAAAGCGATAATAGCATAGAAAAGATTTTTACGTGTCATATGAAGAGTTTAACTGAAAGCTCTTCAAAAACGAATGCGGCCTGCCTAGACACTGTTTCTATACATCTGGCATCGACATGTTCGCGATATAAAATGGACTTATGAACACATATAACACACACGAAACACACTCTTATTGGATGGATTCGGTGGAGATGCCACCGACGAAAGCTTTGGACAAAGACCTTATGGTCGACACATGTATCGTCGGCGGAGGTCTTGGCGGATTGATCACGGCCTATCTGCTGATGAAAGAGGGACGCTCCGTCTGCGTCTTAGAGGCCCACGAATTAGGAAGTGGGCAATCCGGAAGGACCACCGCCCACTTCACAACGGCCCTGGACGATCGCTACTTTGAAATTGAAAGACTGCATGGTGAAGAAAAAGCTTCTATGGCAGCGGAAAGTCATCAAGCAGCTATTGATGAAATCGAAAACATCATCAAAGAAGAAGGCATTGAGTGTGAGATGCAACATCTCGACGGATACCTTTTCTTAGCCGAAGACGATCATTTAACGACGCTCGAAGAAGAATTCCGCGCCGCCACTCGTGCCGGGCTGATCGTCAAGCTGGTGCAACAACCTCCGCTAGGATTTGATTGTGGCACCTGTCTTTGTTTTCCAAGACAGATTCAGCTTCATCCCTTAAAACTCTTGCGCGGGCTTGCTGACGCTATTTTAAAAAAAGGCCAGGCGATTTTCACAAACACCGTCGTTGTCGATGTTCAAGGTGGAGAACAAGCCTTTGTTACGACTCGCGACGGTCACACTGTGCGAGCGCAAAATATCGTTGTGGCGACGAACTCTCCGATTAATGATCTTTTCGCTATTCACACAAAACAAGCTCCTTATCGAACTTATGTGGTGGCAGGACTTATTGAAAAAGGACGCTTTCCGCACGTGCTTTGTTGGGACACTGGAGACCCCTACCACTATATCCGCACCACGCCGTATTCAGTGACTCATGATCTTATTATTGTCGGCGGCGAAGACCATAAGACCGGACAGAATCCTTATCCTGAACACTCTTTACAAAAATTAGAAGAGTGGGCGCGCACTCGATTCCCTATTGAATCTGTGCGCTATCGTTGGTCCGGACAAGTGATGGAACCTGTCGATGCCATGGGATTCTTGGGTCACAACCCGATGGATAAGAACAATGTCTATGTTATCACCGGTGACTCTGGCAACGGCATGACCCATTGTGTGGTGGGTGGACTTTTGATCCGTGATCAAATCATGAATCGACCTAATCCTTGGCAAGATCTGTATGATCCAGGTCGCGTAAACTTAAAAGCCACGAAAGAATTTATTTCTGAAAATGCTAACGTGGCGGCTCAGTACACGGAGTATGTGACTCCGGATCACGTGAAGTCTTTAGATGATATTCCTGAGGGTGAAGGAGCGGTCATTAACTTAGGTCTTAAAAAAGTGGCCGTGTATAAAGACGAGGTGGGACACTTGGAATTTATGTCAGCCGTATGCCCGCACTTAGCTGGTGTGGTCCACTGGAACTCTTTAGAAAAATCCTGGGATTGTCCTTGCCATGGCTCGCGATTTGATTGCCATGGAAAAGTGATTGAAGGACCGGCCTTCGACGACCTCACCCCTGTTGGGCATAAAGATCGACCGAAGGATCAAGACAGTATTAGTCCGCCACCAGCCTGATGCCGTCATCGTCGATCGTGATAAGACGTTTTTTATAAAGGCCGCCTAAAGCCATCTTGTATTTCTTTTTGCTGACGCCAAAGAGTTTGTAAATTTCTTCAGGCGCGGTTTTCTCTGTCAAAGGAAGAAAGCCGCGTTTTTCATTTAAAAGTTCTAAGATTTTTTCACCGATATCGTCAGAACCTTTATGCCCCGCTTGTTGCAAGCTTAAGTCCACTTTTCCATCGGGGCGGATTTTCTTGATATACCCTTTTAACTTTTCACCATGGTACAGAGGTTGAAAAACTTCGTTTTCATAAAGAATGCCCCAGTGACGGCCATTGATCACGGCCTTGAATCCCAAATCAGTTTTGGCCGCGATAAAAAGATCTACGACGTCGCCTTCTTTGTAATCACCGGGCTCTTTATCAATGAAACGATCTAAGCGCATGCTCGCCGTAATGCGATCAGTTTTATCCAAGTAAATATGAACCACAACATACTGACCTATGCGCAGTTCGCGCGATTGCTCGCTATAAGGAAGAAACAAGTCCTTCGCTAAGCCCCAATCCAAGAAAGCACCGACTTTTTCGATAGCTTTGACTTTAAGGTGAGCAAACTCTCCCACTTGCGCAAAGGGTTCTTCGGTCGTGGCCATCAAACGATCTTCAGAGTCATAACAAATAAAGACTTCAAGCTCGTCACCGACTTCGCACGGGTCCGGCATATAACGTAAGGGAAGCAGAATTTCCCCGTCATCGCCGCCATCCAGAAAGACACCGAAATCCGCATGTTTGACGACCTTGAGTTTGTTAAAATGACCAATCTGTACCACGAGCTTATGTTCCTTTAATTTAAGGCGGACTATACCCGAAATTCCATTTCGGAACCATGGGAATTCTGCTATGATGCCGTAAATTCATCCCTTTCTTCACGGTGGCCCCATGGACATTCTTAATAACTCAAAACCTCTTAAAGCTGTTCTCGTGGGTGTGCAACTTCCCCGCGTTTCCGATGAAGAGACCCAAGGCTCTTTGGCAGAGCTTTCGCGCTTGGTGACGACCTTGGGTTACCAAGTTGTGGGACAAACCTCACAAAAACGCAGCTCCACTAAAAGCGCCACGGTCTTAGGCGATGGCAAAATGAAAGAATTAGCTTCTTGGACCGGCGGAACCGGTGTTGTCGGACCGATGGTGGTGAAAAAGAAACACAAAGCCGCTCTTCGTTTTGAAAAAAATCAAGAGGACGACGACTTTGAAGCCGAAGAGGATTTCGAAGACGTCCCTGAAGAAAGCGAAGACTTATCTCTGGATGCTTCGTCGGAAGTACCTCGTGAAAAAGCCCAAGTCGTGATCTTTGACTGCGACCTTTCCCCATCCCAACTTCGCAATTTGGAAAGTGCTACGGGGGCTCAGGTCTTAGATCGCACGGGTGTGATTATTGAAATTTTCAGTCGCCATGCCCGCACCAAAGCAGCACGCCTGCAGGTGGAAATCGCCCGACTTACTTACGTGGCTCCGCGCTTGCGCGAAACTGCTGGTGGAGAAGATCGTGGTGGTGGTGGTATCGGCGGTAAAGGGGCCGGTGAAACTAGTATCGAGCTTGATCGCCGTAAAATCCGCGATCGCATTAAAGAACTTAAACAAGAGCTTTCAGCGATTTCTCAAGAGCACGTCACACGTCGCTCGCGTCGCAATCAAGAGATCTCTGTGGCTTTAGTGGGCTATACAAATGCGGGTAAATCTTCTTTGATGCGCGCATTGACTGGCAGTGAAGTTTTAGTGGCCGATAAACTTTTTGCGACTTTAGATACGACGGTGCGTGTTTTGTATCCCGAGTCCCGTCCCAAAATTTTGATTTCTGATACGGTTGGGTTTATCAAAAAACTTCCGCATGATCTTGTGGCTTCTTTTAAATCCACACTGGACGAGGCCGCCAATGCGTCATTGCTTTTGTACGTCGTGGATTCTTCAGACCCTACGTTCCGCTCGCAGCTGCAAGTAACAAAATCAGTTTTAGACGAAGTCGGCGCCAGCGACGTTGATAGCATTCTGGTTTTAAATAAAGTAGACCGATTGTCTTCGGAGGAGCGTGAAAAACTGCAGCAAGAATATCCCGAAGCGATATTCTTATCTGCCCACAACAAAGAAGACGTCGCCAATTTACGTCTGCGTTTGATTAAACACTTTGAAACCGCGATGATTGATGAAGAGATTCTTATTCCCTACGACGTGCAAGGCGCTATCGGAGAAATCCGCGCCAAGATGCGTGTGCTTTCAGAAAACTACGACAATCGCGGTTTGACTTTGACCGTGCGGGGACATGTTCAAGACATCGAAAAAATGCGCAAAAAATTTGGTATCTAACGAAAGGTTTCACCATGAAAGACATCATTGAACTTTCTGTCAGCATCAAAGCTCCCGCTGCCTGGATTTGGAAGGCGTTGACGGATTCCACCGAACTTGAAAACTGGTGGAGTGATGACGTGGTCTTGCAAGCCAAAGTCGGTGGCGCCTTTAAAGAACCTTGGGAAAATGACGAAGGCGAAAAACAGTTGGCTTCAGGCAAAGTCACGGCGGTTAAAAATGAAAAGCTGATCAGCTTCACTTGGAAAGAAAGAAACTGGCCGAAGAACGCCAACACCCAATGTTCGTTTATTATTGAAGACAAAGGATCCGTGCGCACTCTGACGGTGAAACACGAAGGCTGGGACACTCTTCCAGAAGCTTTAAGATCTTCGACGATGAAAGATTTTAAAGTGGGATGGAACTACCACCTCAAAGAGTTGAAATCCTATTTAGATGACTAGGCGGAAGAGGCTCGGCCCCTCTTCCCGATATTGAACAGAAAAATCCCTTCTTGATCTTTAAGCACTAAGTTTTCGACTTTGAGTTTTCCTTTTTGATGGCGATCCATTTCTTCTGCCACATACCGGCGATGACAATCCGATGCATCACTTTCATAACAAAGAAGGGTCAGACCCTTTTTTTTGCCAAGCTTTAAAAGCTCCAATATTTCTTCTTGCTGCTTCGGCAACACCTTTTTAACGTAATCACGAAACATCTTTTCTCGCGTGATCAAGTGAGTCTTGGCCTGCTTACGCCAAAGCGTTGGCACACCGAGCCCCGGCATGTGGGTGTAGGCGATCTCTTTTTTCGCCAGCTCTTCTGCTAATTTCTTTTTGGAAAAGCCGCGCTTACGACTTAAAGGATTTTTTCGGATGTCGACAACGTGTGTGACTCCTTTTTCCTTCAATCCTTCTGTAAACTCATCGATATCGCAGCCTTCATATCCGACGGTGAAGATTTTCATGTCCCTGATTATAAGGCGGCGATGAAAAAAGAGCGATATGTTAAAGTGCGGCTTGCAAACTGAACCAGAAAGTTCTTGCCTGACCTGGATATAAATACAAGTGTCCGTACTGTTCAGGTGATTCCTTCCAGTAACGTGTATCAAGCACGTTATCGACAGAAACACGCCATTGAGTTTTCACGCCGCCCCAAGCCCCAGCGTAAGAAGCCCCTACATCCCAGCGAGTCCATGCTGGCAGCGTCACTGCATTGTCAGCTGTCACCGCGCGCGCACCTTCCTGCACAAGACGCGTGCTAAGTGTCAGGCCTTTGACGTCAGAGATTAAGTACGAGGCTTGCGCCCGTAAAGTATGACTAGGAACATTGATCGGATTTTTGTCGTTAAGGCTGCTTGCGACTGTCGCATCTTTGCGACGGGCTTTAAGAGCCATAGCACTTCCTTCAAAATGCCATCTTGAAAAACGGTATTCACCACCGAACTCCACTCCTTGATGTTCTGCGGTTCCGTCCACTTGATACAAAGGTTTTTGATCTAAAATCAAGGGACGATCAATGTGAAAGGCCGTAATAAACCAAGTGTTTTCTTCAGTACCGCGAAGTCCGACTTCGTACTGATGACTGATCACATCTGGAACATATTCACCGGCGTGTGTGTAATCGACTTTATTCGGAGTCACGAAAGACTCAACACCTTGAGCGACGCTGGCATAGGTTAAGAACTTTTCAAAATCATACGAAAGCGCAAACCACGGCAAAGTAAAGGCTTGATCGTGAGAAACCGCACGACTGCCATCCGTGCGAATGCTTTCGCGCTTCATCATGCTGTGACGCAATCCCAGCCATAGGTTCCAGCTTTGATATTTAAGATTATCAAAAACAAAAACATCGGTCGTTGTTGAATCACGGTTCGTACCTTCATCTGTTAAGGCCGGATTTTCTGGAAGCTGAGCTGTCCCTGCGACGTTCCCAACACCCACATAGTTGTAAGCTTGCTTTTGCACGCGGGTTTGTTGCTGGGCGGTCATGACGCCCACACTGAGTTTGTGAGTGAGCACGGCCGTTTTCAAAACACCATCGAAGGACACTTTGCCAGAATAAGTCGCACGTTTTTCATCGTCGCTGCGAAAGTCGTAAAGATCGTAAGTTCCATCAGAACAATAGCGATCGTAATTATTTTCCGCAGAACATCCGTACGGATAAGCCAATCGATCATCCGTGGTGAGATTTTGGAATCCGGCAACGACTTGAAGATTCCAAGACGAACTTAAATTGTGTTTTAAACCAGCACTTCCCGTCACCCCTTCAAAAACAACGGGCTGAGTCCAAGCTTGGTTGTTCAAATTCAGTCGCGGATTGACCGGGTCTGGAAGTTTATTTCCTAAAAGACTGAATCCCGCCTGACTGGGTTGAGAGCGGCGAGACCACTCTAGCTCTGTCTGTAAAAGAGTCGCCGAAGACCTATTCCAATCACCAGCAAAAGAAACCAAAGAGCGACTGCCCTCCGCATTTTTTAATTCCGGAGCGAGATTTTCTTGAGCCAAGTTCAAGCGATAACCAAATTCGGGAGCAGACTCGACCCTGCCACCCACATCCGCCGCCGTTAAAAAACTTCCCTGTTCGCCGACTTGCATCTTCACTTCACGCAGATCTTTGATCGTAGGTCTTTTCACCTTGTAGTTTACAACACCACCGGGGCTTGACACTCCCACCTGGGCGCCGCTCAAGCCTTTTAAGACATCGATTTGTTCTTTATTATCCAAAGCGATAAAAGTCTCGGCATTGATGGGTAAATTTTCACGTAAATAACTGGTGCAATTATCTAAAGTAAATCCGCGAACGGAAAGAGCATCCCAGTATCCCGCGGCATTGTAAGAATCAGACGCCGAAGCGTCTAAAATGGTGATGTCTGAAAGTTTTTGAATATTGTTTTCTTCTAATTTCTTAGACGAAAGAATACGCAACGACGCTGGAAGCTCTTTGACGGAAACATCAAAGAAGCCACTGACTTCCGTATCCGTGTCTTGACTGTCTGAAATCGTGACGGAAGAAAGTGCAGACTCTTGGACTGTGGTCGTCGTTACTTCGTCGGCAAATGAGTTTGTGGAAAAATGGAGCGTCAGAAAACTGGCGAATGCCAGCATAGATATCTTATTCATAACCTTCCCTGCGCGAGTATTATCTCTATCAGGTTCAAAGGGTCATTCTCAGCCAGCAACCCCCATGGTCACTAGCACCCCTAGTTGCCTGGCAACTTCGCGCAGAACGGGTTCTTTAGTCAAATAAAAAATATCCCTACTTCAAACCTAGAAGAATATCGAAGTCTTCTTTGCTTAAAGCGCCAGATCCCGGGCCCAATTCTCCGGCAGTTTCCGCCGCAGAGAACAAAGACTGGAACTTTTTGTCTTTGCGCCCTTTTAGAAGTTCGATTTTTTCTTCTAAAGATTCATGCATGATGTAACGGAAAACTTGCACCGCTTTACTTTGCCCCAAACGATGAGCTCGGTCGGTCGCTTGGTTTTCAACGGAAGGATTCCACCAAGGCTCTAAGTGAAAGACGTAGCTGGCTTTAGTTAAGTTCAAGCCGACGCCACCGGTTTTTAGAGTCATAACCAGAACGGCTCCACCTTTTGTGGCATTGAAGTCCGCTAAAATCTTTTGTCTCTGCTTCGTTGGTACGCCCCCGTGCAAGGCAAAGACCGGGATGTTGGATTTCTTAAGTAACTCCACCGTGTGTTCCAAAGTTTGAATAAACTGTGTGAACACCAAAGCACTTTCGCCGGACTCGACAACTTCTTGCAAAGAGTCTTGAAGAGCTTCTAGTTTCGGTGGCACACGGTCGTATCGCACATTCGGAAGAGCGGCTGGGTCCGAGCAGGCCTGTCTTAGGCGCAAAAGTGCCGTTAACATTTGCAGTTGCACGCTGGCTTCAGCTTGCGTCAACAAGCTTTCTTGAACTCGCTGATTGTAGGACAAAGCAATATCGCGATAAATTTCGCGCTGTCTGTCTTCAAAGGCGATACTGACCTTCGTTTCTTGTTTTTCTGGAAGCTGATCTAAAATCTCTTTTTTTGTACGACGCAGAAGCAAAGGCTTCATTTTTAATTTCAGATCTTCGATTTCTTCGCGAGTCACCATTTCCGTATTTACGAATTGGCGACGGAAGTCCTCAAGTCGTCCCAAGCTTCCCGGAACTAGTAAATCAACCAAAGAATAGAACTCGCCATAGTGGTTTTCCATCGGCGTTCCCGTCAGGCAGATTTTAAATCGCGCATTCAGCGCA
The DNA here is from genome assembly GCF_001592755.1 of Bdellovibrio bacteriovorus. Lineage (NCBI taxonomy): Bacteria > Pseudomonadati > Bdellovibrionota > Bdellovibrionia > Bdellovibrionales > Pseudobdellovibrionaceae > Bdellovibrio > Bdellovibrio bacteriovorus. Next base: position 89,879 of record NZ_LUKF01000003.1, read on the forward strand.
CGGGCCGAGCTGGTTCGCTTCGTCGTGATATTTTTTAGGTTTTGCGCTTCATCGAAAATCAAAACTTTCCATTGATACTGACTAAGGAAGTCTTCGTTTTCCATTAAGAGGCCATAGGTCGTGATAACGACGACGTCTTCTTTCAGCTCTAGTTTTTTACCGATGTTGTTTCGATCTTTCGACGTGAAGACGCGGAAAGGCAACTCCGGCGCGAACTTTTCGACTTCACTTTGCCAGTTAAAGATCAATGAAGAAGGCACCACGATTAAAACCTGTCCTAAGTCTTCCTTCGTTCGCAAATCCTCAAGGAAAGTTAGAGTCTGCAGTGTTTTCCCAAGACCCATATCATCCGCCAACAAAGCTCCTAAACGCAGACGGTAAAGATCCTGCAGCCATTGCACACCTTTTAACTGATAAGGTTTTAAGTGGGCTTTGATAGTTTTTGGAATGTGAATCTCTCGGTTCTCTAACCCCAGGCTGTCATAGAACTGACAGAGCTTTTTCCATTCTTCATCACCACGGATGCCGACACCGGAAGCGCGCAAAGCCAAAAGCTCTAAAACCTGATGTCTAGGCAATTGATAAACCTTGTCACCAATGCTCTTTTTCGCAGAGTCTTTTTTCCCTTTTTGCAACTTCAACCAGAAATTTTCAAGGCGACGTAGCGACGGCATTTGCTTGCGTGGCACCAGGAACAATTTCCCTTGATACTCAATCACGCCACCGCTACCAAAGTTGCGCATATTCATCGGATCGATCTCTTCACCGCGCAAGAAGAACTTGGGATTCAGTTCAAACCAATTGATATCGCGCTTTTCATCATCCGACTGAAGAATAAAGTCGACTTTGAATTCATCTTCCTGCAACTCTTGTAAAGGCTGTCCGTTGAAGTAAATTTGAAATCCAAAAGGAATCAGGGCTTGGAATGTCTCTAATGTTTCATGAAGATGGGATACATCTTTTTTGGCGGAAGGCAGATGAAATGTACCCTTCGCTAAATAGGGATCCGCGTCCGGGTCGCCACTCCAGATTTTTGAAAGCAAAGAGGTCCGAGATTTCTTAAACGCTTCACCATTCGTGGATATCGCCCACTCTTTCAACATCTCATAGATCAGGCGGAACTCGCGTTCGACTAATCCTTCCAGCGTCACTTCTCCTTGATCTGAATAAAAAGATTCTGAGGAGTTTAAAACTTCAAATGTCTTGCGAACAAAGTCTTCAAAATTTGTTAAGACACTTTTTGAACACAGTTCTTCAAGCGTCATATCGCGAGCCAGAATAAGGCCAGAACCGCTCACTAACAATGCTTGAACTTTTTCATGTAAAGACGTGAAAAGCTCTTCTTTAGCGACTTTTCTTCCATCTGATAAAATACCACCGTCGAAATGATGGTTTAAAACTTCAAACACGAGATACTGGATAATTCCCAAGTGCCGCAAAAGCTTTAAGTCCCAATCGCGCTTCAGACGACTGCGCGTGGCCACATCTTTGGCATCGGCGTTTAGTAAAAACGCCAAACCTTCCGACATCGCCTGAAGGTACAAGGTTGTTCGTGGCGTAAAACCTTTGCGAGACAGATCTTTCTGACCCTTGATACGCGCCTTGTGCTCGATATAGAACTCGCCCTTGTCATTCAATTGCAGAGCGATAAGACCTTGCCCCGGCGACAGTGTCACAGAAGTGCCCGTCACCTTCGCCGGAATTTGCCGAGAACGCAGATATTTTAAAACTGACTTTGCTTCAAGTTCGCCAATCACGGAAACAATCGGCATCTCACCGGGATGATGCACCCATGTGACATTCTCTTGAGAAACGCTGTAAAGAACTTCTTCGAGTTGATTCCATTCTCTGAGCCACGGATGCACCATCAGAGTGCCGCTTTCAGGATCCAAAGCCACCGTTTCAAAAAACTGAAAGTTCTTCTTAGTCGCGCTGATAAGCTTAAAGTCACATTCTAAATAATCACGTTCGACAAACTCGCAACGCCAATCTAGCTCTGTACTAGGATCAAATTCGATGTCTTTAATCTGCAAAGCCCGCATATTGGTGCTCTTTGTCTGCAAATAAAGGTCTATCTTTTTTTGGCGCAGTTGCGTAGCCACGGTGCTGAGAAGTTGTTGCACAACCTCTTCAAGCTCTCGCAGATTTTGACTGACGAAAAGATGCTCTTTCTGCTGGGTCAAAGGCCATTGATTGAAAACAGAGGTTTGCGAGGCCTTTTGTGGAAGAAGATGGCGCGGCACCACGCGATGCAAAGGATGGCGCAAAATATCTTTGGCACTCACCTGCATCCCGTTACTGAAGTTATAACGAATCATCCCGGCCAAGCGATTTTGTTCATTCACTTCGTTCAAATAAAAATCGGAATAAGCTGTTAGTTTTTTTCTGAAAACCTCGGGCATATTCCAAAGCAAGGGCGATAAAAGTTCTTTTTCTTTCGAGATGTCTTGTAAGCGGTACTTGCTAAAGTCTTTATCTAAAAAAGAATTCAGCGGAGAACCCTTTAACAAAGGATGATCTTCCAGCACCAGGCTTAATGAATCCAGCTGACAGTCTTTAGGAATCGCGTTGCGCGCTTCCCCTGTCTTACCCTGACTTAGAAAAAGAGGCGATTTAAGATCTTGCGCTAACTTCAGCAGAACAGGATTTTCTTCTTTGCTTTCATCCAAAGTCAAAGCCTGCCACAAGGTCACGTAAGCCGCCCATTTGTGCGCGCAGTTTTCATGTTTAGGAAAATGTTTTGCGCAAAACTCGCAGGAAAAATTCAAACCGCCCTGATAGTTCACTTCTTCAATGCGAACTTTAACACCCTTGTTTAACTGCGCATCGTGAAAGAACAAAAGAAGTTGCAAAGCTTCTTCGTCTTTCGAAAGCAATTCATAACCTTCAAGACCTTTTTCTTCCAAAAGTCCTAAGCCATCGACATAAGCCTCGCGCTCGCTGAAAGGCACACGCTCTCCAGAATCACGAAGTTGAGAAATTTGCAGTAATGTCAGAGGCGTTAAAAACACTGAGAATTCCTTTTTTAAACCCGAGCAAAGGGCATCAAATAGAATGGCAAACTTTTATTAAAAAGTCATCATAGAATCCTAGATAAAGGGCTTTGTGGCCGTGATCTCCGACAGAAAAGGAGCGTTCTTAGGATCATCTCCTCTGAAATCCTCTATAATGAAGTTGGAAACAAGGAGGCATCTATGAACACACTGCTTCGCGGTCTTTGGGCTGGAGTTATGGCAACAAGTTCGATGACGATTTCTCTTTTCCAGGCATTTAAAAGTCTGCCCTTTCTACAAAAAGCACCTCTTCCTCCCGCTCTCCTCAGCAAAGAAATTGGCGAGAAGACAGGCCTTGCAAAAAATCTGACGTCGCAGCAGCAACAGATGTTCACGATGGTGTCCCATTTCGGGTATGGCGCCGCAGCCGGTGCGGTTTATGCGATCCTTGCCTCGAAAGTTCCGGGCAATCCTGTCGTCAAAGGAAGTCTCTTTGGTATGGGGGTTTGGCTTGCTAGTTATTATGGTCTTATTCCCAGCATGGGGCTTTCAACTTCAGCACCCAATATGACTAAGAAAAGAAATTTTATGATGTTTGCTTCCCACATTGTTTGGGGCATCAGTCTGGGTTACGCCGAACAAGAACTGCGTCGCCGAGGATCGAAAATGCTAGATGGAAGAAGAAATCCAGTGCTCGCGAAATAGGAGGTTTCCATGGTTGACAGAGATCGCACACCCATCCCCGAATTCACCCAAGTGTCCCGTGGTGAACCTTCGGAAAATACACGCGATGAAAACGAGATTTTGCATGATCAGGATCTGACCAATAAAAGCAATCTTCGCCCTGACGATGAAAACTTGGGAGCTAAGACACGCTCCTATGAGTCCTTAGAAGATGAGCCCGGAGATTTCATGCGTGGCGAGGTCGACGTAAAAGAACAAATGGATCGTGCGGCTGATGCCCTGGATGCGTCTTTGCACGGTTATCAAAATCAAGGTGCAGAGGACAGTCCACAAACCGAACTCGGAGCCTCTTTTAAATACACACCAGGAGGCATTGAAGAAGTGGCAGCAAAAACAGACGAGTATCTAGCGACCCATCAAAAACCTCGCAAAAAGGATCGCGACCTAAGCCAATAACGCTATTTTTTTGTGTGTGCAGAAACAAGCGGTTCACTTGAATGATTTTAGGTGTCGTCAGAAAGTGAGATAATAATAAAAAAAGGAGGCCGTATGGCTGAAATGAATAAACCAGGCTCTAAACGAGATTCTTTCGCTGATAAAGTAGGTGAAAGCCTTGAAAAAGCAGGACGTAAAATTTCTGATATGGGTGCTCCGAAGGTGGGTCAAAAAATCCACGATGCCGGAGATAAAATGGAAAAAACGCATCAGAACCCACAGCATCCTGGCAAAGTTTAATTCAATAGATAGGGGAGTCGTTCTATAGGGGGATGGCTTCCCTATTTTTTTGGAGGTCACTTATGCAAACGCATTTTACGATCAGCTCGCCGGTTTTTGAAAACAATGGCGAGATTCCTAAACAGTACACTTGCGAAGGCGACGATATGTCTCCGCCCTTAGAGTGGTATGGCGCACCTCAAGGAACTAAAAGTTATGCGATCATTGTTGATGATCCTGATGCTCCAGATCCATCGGCTCCGAAAAGAACTTGGGTGCACTGGGTGGTTTATAATATTCCCGCAGAGATTCATGCCCTGCCTGAAAACTTTCACGATTTTCCAGAGGAAACTCAAGAGGTGGAAAATGACTGGAAAGCTTCGGGTTACCGTGGCCCCTGCCCTCCTATTGGAAAGCACCACTATCATCATAAAATTTATGCTCTGAACACATTTCTGCCTCAAAACGGCATCTTAACCAAAGAGGATTTGTTGAAGGCCATGAAGGGTCACATCCTGGGCGAGGCCGATCTTGTCGGCACTTACGAAATGAGACACTAAAATGGCGACTTCACTCCGTCCCACTCTAGTAGTCAGCACCTGTGATGCCGAGGACTTGTCCATCTGGGATCGGCAGGAAACTTGTGAGCAACACGAACGCTTCCGACATGTTTTGCGAAAAGCGGGAGCGCGTGTCTTAGAAGTGCCGCTGGTACCTGATGACCTCGATTCGGTTTTTGTGAAAGACAGCGCCTTGCTTGTCGATAACGGCCAAGAGCGTTTGGCCTTTATGGCCCATCCCCGGCATCACGCACGAAGGGATGAACAGTATCATCGCGGCCATGGCCTGAGCGATCTTGGCTTTCGCATCGTTGGCGAGGCGGCACATTATTTTGAAGGTGGTGACCTGACGCTTCTGCCTGCGAAAAACAAGGCCTTAGTGGGTTACGGACAAAGAACTGACTATGAAGCCTTAGCAGAAGTGGAAGATTTTTTAGGAATCGAAGCAGTGCCCTTAGAGCTGACTCATAAAAGTTTCTTTCACCTGGATTTGGCCTGTGCCGTTTTAAGCGATGGCACCGCCTTTGCCTGCCAGGACGCTTTTTCCGAGGAGTCTTGGCGGAGACTGACGAACTTATCAGACTTAAAACGGCTGATCCCCGTTTCTAAAAATGCTGCGTATAATTTCGGCTTAAACATGGTCGAAGTCGGCGACACCATAGTGCTGGGCGATGATGTCAAAGAAGTCATCGATCAATTGGAAATGATGGGGAAAAACGTGATTGTGACTCCGTTAGACTGCTTTCATAAATCCAGCGGAAGTGCCGCATGCCTTTCGGCTCGCGTTCATCATATGCCCGAGATTTAAAATTCCTTTTCGCATTTAAACCTGATATGTTCGCGAGCAATGAATCCGTTTAAAATTCTTTTTCAAGATAAACACTTTTTTGCTATCGATAAGCCGGCGGGATATTTCGTGCATCCTCCGGAACTATCGCCTTATCCCGTGCCTCGCGAAAAAATCTGTCTTTATCATTTAAGAAAGCATTTTAATCAGGATGTTTTTCCTGTTCATCGTTTAGACGCTCCAACCAGTGGCGTGCTGCTTTTTGCAATGAGCCGAGATTCCGCACGAGAGCTGAACCGTCTTTTTGCCGATCGCAAAATGCACAAAACTTATCAGGCCGTGGTGCGTGGAATTGTTGAAGAAGAAGGACGTATTGACCTCCCTCTGGAAATCGATGAAGGGCGAGTCCTTGCCGAATCGACCACACTGTATAAACGACTTAGCACCATCGAACTTCCCTTCCCTGTCGGTAAGAAATATCCGACTGCGCGCTATTCATGGGTGGAAGTCAATCCGGTGACAGGACGCTGGCACCAAATCCGTCGGCACTTTGACAGAATCGCTCACCCTTTGCTGGGCGATATTGAGCATGGAGATTCCCATCACAATCGGTTCTTTCGCGATCACTTGGAAATTCGTGGTCTGTGTTTGAAAGCCACTTCCATTCGGATGCAGAATCCCTGGAGCCAAGAAGAAATTACGATTCGTACCGAGCCCTGTGAGAAATGGGACAAAATCGAAAAACTGTTCTCACAACAGAGCTAGATCTTTTTTGCCATTTGCCAACATGACGAGAACCTAACTTCATTTTTGAATCAAGACTTGCTGAACTTGTCTGATCAAAAAAAGGGATTGGTTCATGAAAATCGAAAGACGAAATTTTATCAAGCTAGGCCTTCTTCAAGCGGCCGCTCTAGGACTTACACGTAAAGCCAACGCTTATCAAATTCCAAAAATTCTGCGCCGTTCGGGACCTTCGATTCTGCAAGGCGCGACGGATGACACTAAAACACAGTTTTCGATTGTTCATAACAACACCGAAATTCTAGATATATACGCGGTCGACTCTGCCGGTCGCCGTCGCATTCCTGACTTCACTCGAACAGTGGCTTTCCGCGATCACGGGAAAAAGATCACGAAAGTTTATTTTTCATTCTTGGATGTGAACGAGACTTATGAACTTCACTTAGTAAACGCGATAACTCGCGAGCTTCTAGATCAAAGAGAATTTCAAACTTTGGATTTAAGCAAGCCCGATTTGAACTTTGCCTTGTGCTCATGCATGAACGACCGTGAGCACGCGCCCGAAATTTGGCAGAACATGGTGCAAAAGAAGCCGGATATTTTGCTATTTATCGGGGACTCCGTCTATGCCGACAGTGATTCGCCGCTAACAGGGGCAGATCCCTCACATCTTTGGAACCGCTTCTGTGAAGCACGCACCACTTTAGAAATTTACTACAGTCATCGTCTCATCCCCATCTTCGCCACTTGGGATGATCATGATTTTGGACTAAACGACACCAACGGTGTGGATTTTAAATTTGTCAAAGAGTCGCAAGAAAATTTCCTGAACTTCTTTGCGCAAGACACCAGCCACTGCCACATCCTTGAAAAAGGTCCCGGCGTAGCCAGTGCTTTGAAGTTCTCCAATCAAACAATTCTGCTCTTAGATGATCGCAGCTTCCGACAACGTCGCGGCAGTAAAGATCGTTATGCTCATTGGGGAAAAGAACAGGAAAACTGGATTTTACAAAAGATCCGCGAAAATCCAGGTCCCACTTGGCTTATGAACGGAAGCCAGTTCTTCCCGAATGTGCCTTGGAAAGAATCTGTCTCGGGAGACCATCCTGAAAACTTCCTGGCCTTCTTACAAGAGCTAAAGCAGATTCCACGTAAGGTGCTATTTGCTTCCGGCGACGTCCACTATAGCGAAATTTCAAAGATTGAAAAAGAGGCGTTGGGCTACGAAACTTACGAGCTCACTTCAAGCTCTATCCACAGCCGAAATATTCCAGGGTCTCCAGACATCATCCCGAACAATCGACGTATTGCCGGCAATGGCCAACGAAACTACCTGATGGTGAAGGCCGCGGCGATCAACGGAGGTTGCTCTTTGGATGTCGCAAGTTATGGCGTTGCCGGTGACGCCCGCTTTCAAATGAGTTTACAGGTGTAAGGGCCTTCCCATAGCCCTTATCGTCTAGAAGTTCGACAAAATACGGAAACGCACTTTTCAAATTGGATCGTGTTAATATTTGTTTATGATCAAAGAACTTTGGAGTTCGTTTCCACGTTTGCTTGAACAAAGAATCAATGCCCTGCTAGATGAAGCTGAGCCGAACGCGATGAAGGCCTTTCAGCTTTACAAAACTTGCCAACGAGAAAATCTATGGACGGACACTTTTGAAAAGTTCTCGAAACAGCTGGAAAGCTTTTTCTCAATACCCAAAAATGAAAGAAAAAAAAGTTCTTTAGATGCTCTGCTAGAGCGTCCTGCGGATGTGTTAGTATGGGAAGATTTCCATTTGAATTTCCGCACAGGCCTTGTCGATAGCCGAGCCGTTTCCAACATCGTCAGTTGGGCCCATCACCTCATGCGCGTCAGTTTAAAAAGTAATAGCAGCGTCATTTCAGAGGACGTTTTACAACGCACCATGAATTACATCACAAACCCGCCACTTTATGAAAAAGCAAAGGACATCACCTTTGAAGACTTTTGTGCGGCTTGGAAAAAGGTCGTCTTTCAGCTTTTTGGAAAAAAGCATGATGATGATCTCAATCACATCCTTAAAGAGCTTCACTGGTTAAATACCCAGCTGAAATACGTTGAAGAAAACAAAGAACCTGGCGGTCGATTTCATCCGACAATATACCTAACCCAAACGGAAATAGACTGGGTGACTGAGGTGCACAAAAGTGTGGTGGCGAACACTCCTCTGCCCAAATTTCCTCTGTCTCGCGGCCCACAGAAGCAACGACTCGCAGATCTTGAACGAGCCATTCAGCTTTATCGAATCGTGCAAACGACGAAACTTCCTGAACTGCTAGAGCACCGAGAGAATATTCGCGTGACGATATTAGATCGTTGTACGGGTCTTCTTCGCGAATGCGCTCGCTAAAACTCTAGGCCATATACTAAATACTATTTCTTGGAATGGACGTTGCAGCCCCTATTTTCAATCTTACTTAAGATTCATAAAAGGGGGTACCATGTTAGCAATGGACTATCGCGGGCCGTATCGAGTCCGTGTTGAGGAAAAGCCAGATCCTGTGATTGAACATCCCAACGATGCCATCGTCAAGGTCACCCGCTCGTGCATTTGCGGTTCGGACCTGCACCTCTATCACGGGCTGGTGCCTGACACGCGTGTGGGGTCGACGTTTGGTCACGAGTTCACAGGAATAGTTGTGGAGGTCGGGCCCTCGGTGCAGAATCTTAAAGTGGGTGACCACGTTTTGGTGCCTTTTAATATCTTTTGCGGATCCTGTTTTTTCTGCAAACGAGAACTCTACAGCAACTGCCATAACACCAATCCCGAAGCCACAGCCGTCGGTGGCATCTTTGGTTATTCACATACTACAGGTGGCTATGATGGCGGCCAGGCCGAGTATGTTCGCGTGCCCATGGCGGATGTGGGACCTACAAAAATTCCTTCGGACTTAGACTTAGATGATGCTGTCCTTCTGACTGATGCCTATCCTACAGGTTATCAAGCGGCAGAGATGGGAGAAATCAAAGAGGGCGACACCGTCGTCATTTTTGGCGCAGGTCCTGTCGGAATATTCGCGGCTAAGTCGGCTTGGATTCTTGGTGCAGGTCGAGTCATCGTGGTTGACAATGTCGAGTATCGATTGGAATTCGTAAAGAACTTTGCACATTGTGAAGTGGTTAACTTTCGAGAAGTAGATGACATGGCTATCCACATAAAAAAAATGACGGATTGGCTGGGAGCAGACGTCTGTATTGATGCCGTCGGTTGCGAGGCCTCGGGTAACGCCACCCAAAGCATCACCGGTCGAGCCACCATGCTGCAAGGTGGTTCCGCAACTGTTCTGCATTGGTGTATCAACTCTGTCAGAAAAGGAGGCGTGGTTTCCATCGTCGGAGTTTACGGTCCAACGTTCAATGCGATTCCTATTGGCAACGCTGTAAACAAGGGCCTGACTTTAAGAATGAATCAAGCCAGCGTAAAAAGACATTTGCCTCGACTGATCGAACACATTCAAGAAGGCCGTATCGAACCTAAGAAGGTGATCACACATAAAGTTCCCTTAGAAGAGGTTGCCGATGCTTACCATATTTTTTCAAGCAAATTAGACAACTGCATTAAAACCGTGTTGGTACCTCCAGGCGCACCTCACTGAAAAAGGAGTATTCTATGGAGACACAAAAAGATTTTCGGAGCATTCAAGGCTGGGGCGCTGATTTAGATCATAAAAACCGCCCCGCTTATCCCAAAGAGCGTCTTCCCGCCCGAGATATCGGCGTGCATTGGTTAAGTCCGGACTATCAAGACAGAAAAATCGAGATTTTAAAATCCAATGAGCGACCCGAGATGACGCCGGTGTTTGGAACCACCGTTCCGCCTTCGGGTTTCAGCGGTGTTCTTCGTCGTTGGGCTTTTAAGTTTAGCGAAAATGACGTGCGACACTGGCTCATACTTATAACGGCCGATCGCATCAACATGATCGAAGGACTTTTTGATGATTTGTTACGAGGGAAAATTCCAAACGTCTTTAAAGAGATGGGCGGGAAAGCAGAATTCAAATACAACAAAAAAGGCTTTATTAAAAAAGCAGCCTTTACGGCAGTGGTTCTAGGTGGCGTGAGTTACCTACTCTTAAGAAAAAGAAATCGTTAATAAAAAAGCGCCTTGATTGAGGCGCTTTTTTATTTTGTTGTTAGAATCACCTCAATCAAACCGGGAAATCTTTTTTCTAGTTCGTCGAGACGTAAAGACACCAGCTTCTTCGTGCCGTCTTGACGACTGCGGGTGACACCCGCCTCACGCAAAATCTGCATATGATGAGAGAACGTCGCTTTTGTCACTGAATAATCAAAAGAACCGCAAGCAATTTCGCCCGCAGGGTCCTTAAGAAGCTGCTTCACAACGGAAAGACGCACAGGATCCCCCAGTGCTTTCAGCACTTGTTCCAAACTAATATCTTTGAGCTTCGGATGATCGATAGTTTCCATTGTTAGATAAATATCTAACATTCTTCTTGCGCGGACGCAAGAACAGGTTTATTTATTGTTCGATAGGTATCTAACAAACGAAGGTTCTCATGTCTTCCTCTACTCAGCCCTCCTCTCATTCGCTTTCTAAGTCTCTTGTATTGCTTTTAGGTCTGGCGGTCGGCGTTGTCGCTGCCAATCTCTATTATGCGCAGCCCCTTGTAGGCCTTATCAGCAAAGCGCTGAATCTGGATCCCTCTATGGCTGGCCTGGTCGTTACGCTCACTCAAGTGGGTTACGGGTTTGGTGTCCTGATGATTGTTCCTTTAGCGGATATCGTGGAAAATCGGAAACTCATCCTGACAATGATCCTACTTACTATTATCAGCTTGTTGGGATTGGCCTTCGCGACAAGCCTAGTTCCTTACTTCCTTGCCGCTTTGGCAACGGGACTGGGAGCTTCAACAGTGCAAGTGATTGTTCCTTACGCCGCACACTTAGCGCCAGAAGCGACTCGAGGTCGTGTCGTCGGAAGTTTGATGAGTGGCTTGATGATCGGTATTATGCTTTCCCGTCCTATCTCTAGCCTTCTGACGGATTTATTTTCTTGGCATGCGGTTTTTTATTTTTCAGCCGCTCTTATGTTATTGTTGGCGCTCGCTCTTTATAAACTTCTTCCCGAAAGACAACCGACCAATACCGGCATTCGCTATTCCAAATTGATGGCCTCGATGGGAAGTCTTTTTGCACAAACACCGGTCCTAAGAAGACGCGCGATCTATCAGGCATTTATGTTTGGAGCATTTTCTTTATTCTGGACAACAACACCTTTATTGCTTGTTGAGGAGTTTCATCTTTCGCAAACAGCGATCGCTCTTTTTGCATTGGCTGGCGTTGCCGGTGCGGTTTCGGCGCCTCTTGCTGGACGTATGGCTGATAAAGGATTCAGTCGACAAGCCACGACCGTCGCTATGATTTCAGCTTCCGCTTCATTTTTAATTACGCATATCTTTGCGCCAGGCTCTGGATGGGCTTTAGCTGTCCTTGTTTTTGCCGCGATTCTTCTTGATGCCGGCATCACTGCCAACTTGGTGTTGGGGCAACGTGCGATCTTTTCTCTCTCCGCAGAGCTTCGAGGCCGTCTTAACGGACTTTATGTAGCAACCATTTTCGTGGGTGGTGCTGTCGGAAGTTACGTTGGCGCGTGGGCCTATGCGCATGGGGGATGGATGCTCACTTCGTGGGTGGGTTTCTTATTTCCGCTGCTCGCATTTATTTATTTCGGAACAGAGTGGTTGACGGGATTTCAAAAGGTCTCGCAATAACTCTGTCTTCTGTCTAGGTCCGGGCAAATATAATCTTTACCATAGCCGTCCTGTGTTATCCTCGAGAGGATTTTTAATCACTCGTCGCAAGACCTGGAGGCTATTAAAAGATGAAATTCAATGCCCTTCGTTATTTGATCTTGCCGTGGTTTGCACTTTTCTGTTCCATTATCGCGGCCTTGGTTTTAGATGGTACTGTCATTCACTTTCTTCCTTTCGTTTATGAATATTACTTAGCACTTATCGGTGCTGGTGCCCTGATCTGTCTTTATTTTAATTTCCGCACGCTGACTAAAGCAGGGATTTGGATTGCACATTCTTTACCGACGCACCTAAGAACAAATCCGTGGTGGTGGTTTGCTCGCGCCGCGGTCGCCATCGCCTTTGCTTACATTATTTATGGTATGGGAAAAGCGGATTGGGCCCCCGTGGTTTGGCAGGCGGCGGTGATCCCCGTTGTTTCCATGATCTGTCTATTCTTTGCGATTCGCAGCTTGATGGGCCCTGTCCTTGTCTGGTGCTCGCGTGTTGCTTTTAGCCGCATCTCTGCTTTTATCTTAAGCTGGCCGATCTTTCTTTTAGTCCCGATTGTTGCTTTGTTTTTAGGAAGAACAATTTCGACGGCGTATCGTGAAAGCCGCCCAGACTTTGCCTTTTCTCAACGAGCCGAGACGCGTTCCGATGAAACAGAACAAGCTAGCACCGAAGAAAACGCTGAAACTCCTGTCGTCCAAGCGGTTTCGGCCGTAGCTGTAGAACTAAAACATGCCGCTGAGTCCGGAGAATCCTGCAACGATAAAAATAAACTCGTGCAAAGAACTTTGACTCCGCAGGGTGAAGCTGACTCTGTGTATTGGGCTATTAAAGCTGTTGCCTGTACGGAGATGAAGTCTGTCGTCGGACTGCCAAAACTTGCAGACATTATGTTGAAGCATCCAAATTCTGTCGTACGAGCCGCAGCCATCAGTCAAATGATGAAGTTTGGTGCCGCGAATGTAAAACAAATCGGTTATCTGTTAGTAAAACGCATCACCGACAAAGAACCTCTTCCGGTTATTGAGGCGTCTTCATTAGTGATGCTAAAACTGGGAGAAGAAGAACGCGCGTGGGTGAGCAAAAGACTGACAAATCTTTTGGACACTCCGAAAACCAGTGCCTTGGCCTCTAAGATCTTGGTGTCCGAATTAAAAAAGGAAGACGTCGTTAATAACTTCGTCGCTACGAACTTGTCGGAAGAAAGTTCTGAAAAAAATCTGGCGATCAGCATGGTGTGCTCTTTGCCAGAAAAAGCCCGTCACTTCAACGAAGAACAAATCAACGTCATTGTTGCTTCTATTAAAACTGGCGATGCCGAAGATCCTGCTGTGAAAGCTCTGGAGTGCTTGGGTCCTGTGGGCCTCACCGCTTTACAAAAAGAAATCTTTACGCCACAAAAAACGGACAAGTCCCTAGCCGCGCGCGCTTTTGCCGAGGTGGAGTGGAAAGACAGTAAAAGCGTTTTAGAGACCGCAAGCTCCTGTGTGCACGACAAAGAAAATGGTGTTCGTGAATGGTGCAGTCAAGCCCTGGGACAATCTGGAGCTCCGGCCATTCCTAACATTCTTAAACTTCTAAAATCGGACGACGAAAATCTCAAAGCGGTCGCCACACGGGCTTTAAGTTTTGTCGACGACCCTGCCGCTAAAGATAAATTGATGGAAGAGCGTTCCAAAAATTCAGGTTGGATGGCCAACAAGAAAAACCTGGAATGGGCTCGTGCCATTGATCATGCTCTGGTCAATATGGAAGTATCTCAACACTAGACCTTACGCCTTCGGGAAGCTCCTCCTATCTTTGTTTTTGGAGGAGGAGCTTTATGAAAGCCCTAAAATTCCCGATCGCCTGCATTCTTCTTTTTTCGACACCTTCGACATTTGCAGAAAAAAAAGTAAATCTTCGTGGCGTCTATGACGTCAAAATCTATCAAGGCCCTGATCGACTTTATGAAGATCATGATCAGCACGTCGGCACAGATCCTGGCCAGCCTGCACCGCCTGATAAGAACTTTCCTGGCGATAAAGGCTTGTGTACCGCTCCACGTGTGGCGAGTGACTGTTGTAATTATAAAATCCTCGATACAGTCGCTAACAAAGAAGTCACTTACAAAGGACCTAAATCGGTTTTTTCAAACGAAACGACCGCGCGAAATTGGGCGGCGAAACTTCATCCTCAACTGCCCTTCTTTCTTCCGTTTGACGGCACCGAAGTCTCTTTGATTCAAGGTTGGTACTACGATAATGGCGAAGCCCATTCCGGAGTTGATTCATGGCGAGACTCCGTTCAAGAAGGCACAGACGTTGCCTTTGATGTCGTCGCGGTAGCTCCGGGGCGAGTCGTGACGAAAATTTGGGACAATTGGTTTGGCAATGTCGTGGTGATCGAACACGTCGCAAAAGACGGCTCGAAGTATCGCAGCTTATACATGCATCTGCGCAACGGCTACACTCATGATATAAATGCGGCAAGCGCGATTATTTCTTTAGATCCGAATGCCACAGACAGCTTCGCGAAGTACAGTCGTTACACTCGAACGCACACAAGCAATTTGTATTGGGGTGAAGAGTCTCACGCCATTGCCGTGAATGTCGGCGACTGGGTCAGCACTGGACAGTATATTGGAAAGTCCGGCAATACAGGCGCCGGTGGCGTCGGGACGGGACTCAATGATGATGGCACACCGATGGATACAGTTCGTGCGAACAATCACTTGCATTTTATGTTGGCAGTGCCCAATCCTAAGAATGCCACCGAATGGGTTTTCCTAGATCCATTTGCCGTTTACGCTCAGATGAATACGGGCTGTTATGCTCCACTGAAAACAATTAACTTTCCGCGCTTCTTTGCTCCCTACTTTCCTGACTTTCACAACGTCAGCTGGAGTCTCGTTGATTTTTACAAAGGCTACTACACGAATATGGGATTGGGTTTACAAAGCCTGAGCGTTTACACCTCAGGTGGGTCCGTTAAAGCGGCGGGAACTTTTGACGACAAAGTGGGCTTTCCTTGGGCCGCCGAAGGCTGGTTGAGTGCCAACGAATTTAATAAAGCGGTTCACGCCTATGATCTTAAAGGACTTTTACCACGGGAATTGCAAGTGCAAGTGCACAATGGTCAACCGCGCTTTACTGCCTTGTGGAAAAAGAATTCAGGCCTTCCTTACTACGTGTTTACAAATATGAACGACGCGGACTTTCAAACGAAGTACAACTATCTGGTCATTAATCAGGGCTTCCGCGTGGAAGATTACGTATCTTATCCCGTCGGAGGCACACGCCGTCATGCCGCCGTTTTTGTGCAAGACGGATTGGAATTTCAAATTTGGTATGGATTAGATCATCAACAATATCTTACGAAATCCAGCGAACTTCTTTTACAAGGCTGGAAGAGCACGTCGTTAACAGCGGCCACGTTCTCTAAAGGAGATCGCTTCGGAGGTGTGTGGATGAAAATGCCAGGTGATTGGGTCACTGTGATGGATATGACGAGTGATGTCTATCAAAGCAAGTACAATGAGATGAGTAATCAAGGATATCGTCTCTGGAAAGTGCAGGCCTATGGAGCGGGAGGAAAGTTCGGAGCGATTTGGACAAAATAAACACCGCACGCGTTCCAAGGGATTTCGCCAGAAATTTTAAAATTACAGAGTCTTAAGAAGACTCTGTCCCACTCTTGTTAGAAAACAGGGGCATGCGTACTTTCCTTTTTCTTTTATTCATGGCGATTCTTTCGTCGACAAGTGAGGCCGCACTTCCAAAAATTATGGTGGAAGATGCGTGGCCTCCGTTTGCATTTAAAAAACAAGGACAACCCGCCGGACTTTCAGTCGATCTTGTACAAGAAGCTTTTCGTCTGGTTGATGAAAAGCCGCAATTAGTTCAAGTGCCCTATCCGCGATGTCTGGCGTTGACAGCCGCGGGTAAATTCCCTGCCTGTTTTAACTCCGCGCACAGTTCCGAAATGAATAAAGATTTTCTTTTTCCCAAGGAGTCTTTATTTAAAAGTCGCGGTTTGATTGTTACGAATCTTTCTTCTTCCGCCCGACTGAAAATCGAAAGGGTGACGGATTTAGAAGGTCGCAGTGTCGCCCTTCCTACCGGCTTTCCTTTTGGGCCTCAGTTTGACGAAAATAAAAAGATCAAAAAAATCTTCACGGCTTCGGACTACAACAGTTTGCGTATGCTTAAAGCCAACCGTGTGGCCTTTATCGCCATCGATGAATTCGTTTACTATTATCTGGTGAAAGAAAATCCCGAATTTCGCAACTTTTCGGTCCTTCTTCTTTTAAGCGAGGAGGATATTTTTGTGCACTTTGCAAAAAATGAAGAAGGTCG
This sequence comes from Bdellovibrio bacteriovorus, assembly GCF_001592755.1. NCBI lineage: Bacteria > Pseudomonadati > Bdellovibrionota > Bdellovibrionia > Bdellovibrionales > Pseudobdellovibrionaceae > Bdellovibrio > Bdellovibrio bacteriovorus. The sequence continues at coordinate 106,491 of NZ_LUKF01000003.1, forward strand.
ACTTTTGTTAAAAAAGTTTGAAGTGGGTCTGGCTAAGCTAAAAAAATCCCCGCGTTATCAAGAGATTCTTGAGTCATGGATTGGTCCCATCAAAAAAGACCAAGAACAAATCTTAACGAGTTTGCCCGAGGCTCCGCCACTTTAAAATCCTCTTTGACCCCTTGACGGTTTTATCTGAAACTTGCCTTATGGCAAAGGAACCGCAAGAACTAAAATGGATTGAGAGTTTGCTCCCCGAAGGCGAGTATCGCAGGAAAGCGATGTTCGGCGGATTTATTTATTATATCGAAGACAAAGCGGTTCTTCTTATTTTTGAAAGTGAAGGTGGAAGTCGCACTTACAAAGGAAAAAAGTACGACTTCGATCTTTGGAACGGGTGTATGTTTCCCGTCGACAAAGAATTCCAAGAGCAGGCCTTGCAGCGCTGTCCTTTTTTGATTCCTCATCCCATTCTGCCGAAGTGGCTTTATCTACCCGTTCACACCGAACACTTTGATGAATTGGCAACCGAGGCTCTTAAGCAAGCCGTTCGCCCGAACAGCTATTGGGGAAGTATTCCGAAATCCAAGTTAAAGGCCAAGAAAGATCCCTTTCGTGGTATCTCTGACAAGATGGACACCACTCGCCCCCGTATGTTTACCGATGAACCAGCGGAAACGGTTTTGAAGCGGGCCAAAAAAATATCGGACTTGAAGAATCTCGGTGCCGAAAGCGAAAAGCATTTTCATAAAGCGGGAATAAAAACGCCTCAACAGTTTATCAAGTTAGGCTGGAAGAAGACGCTTCTAAAGTTGATCGCGATGAATCCCAAGCATCGCCACAGCATCTATGCTTATGCACTCATCGGAGCCCTCACGAATACGGAATTCAATCTTATTTCTCAGGCCGAAAAAGATGAGGCCCGCAGCTTTGTGCAAGGGCTAGCAAAAAAAGAAAAAGAACTGAAGAAGAAAGCTTTAGCGAAGAAGGCACCTCAAAAGGTCACAAAAAAGAAAACAAAGAGAAAGAAATAAGCTATTCTGAGGAAATACGGCGTATCGCGTTTTGTGGAATCTTAGTTCCATCGGACATCACCATGTACTCGATCTTATTCTCTAACACAAAGTCGCTGATTTTCCCGCGGCAGGTTTTCACTTCTTCGTGAGGTTCACCGTATGTGACAGTCACTTCATAGGATTTTACCGAAATCTCTTCCAGCTCATCGGTGAAATCGCAAGTGATTTTGCCCTCAGGTGGCTTTAGATCGATGTGCAGTTTTTGGTCTGATTTCCATTTCATAGAAGTTCCTTGTTTCGATATTAACAAAACATCTTGAAGAAGAATTCAACTGTCATTTTCTTAATGTTCTTAAGATCGTTTGCCGTCACCTTTTTCATGCCAAATAAAACAGGATAAAAAAGCTGACCTTTGATAAAGGCGTGCATTTGATCCGCAATAACTTGGTTGGAAATCTTGGCTTTGATTTTTCCGTCTTTTTTTGCAGACTCAATCCATTTTAAAAATTTGATTTCCGACTCATTGAACTTTGCAAGGTGCTTTGCACTGAGTTTCTTCCCCTTCATGACCTCGCTTAAAACAATGCGCGCCGTGGTTAGATATTCTTCCGATGTCAGAAGCTCCGCTTTTTTTTCCACAAGTTCTTTCACTTGTGACTCCAGACTTTCGCTTTTTGAATAAACGATGGTCGGCCCCCCGCAAGCGACCTCCACCAGCTCTAAGACCATGTCGTCAAAAACGGCTTCTTTGGTTGGATAATACTTATAAAGAGTCCTTTTCGAGACCTGAGCGCCTTTCGCGATGTCTTCCATAGAAGCCGCATCAAGGCCCCACTTCATAAATTCGACGACGGCCGCGTCTTTGATTTTTTTTGAGATTTCTTCTTTTGACATATCTATGATTTTACATGGGTTTTTATAAAAGTAAACGACTTCGTTTACTTTTATATTGAAAACTGTCCGCAAACGACCTAAAGTAAACACAACCGTTTACTTTGTGAGGTTTTATGAAAACGGCGTCCCTTCTTCTCACTTTGATCCTCGCCTTAATAGGAGGCTTTTATATGGTTGGTTGTGCTGCATTTGGAACTCGTCCCGGTAAGGACTATCAAGAAAAATTCTCTCAGTCGCCGAACTACGATAAAAACGAAAAGGCCTTCGTGAATCGTCAGCAAGAGGCCATCAAGGAAATGCGCAAGCGCGCGATGTCTTTTTCGACCTTGAAAGAATGGTTTAGCAAAGGTGAAAATCGCACGCCGGCTCACCCCCTACCCGAAGTGAAGCCGGATTTGGCTGAGTTCCTAAAACCTTCCGACCATTTAAAAACCATCTGGTTTGGTCACTCGACGTTTTTACTTAATATGGACGGAAAGATTATTTTAGTGGATCCCGTGTTTTCAGGAAGTGCGGCTCCGTTCTCTTTCATGGTCAAAAGATTCCAGAAAACCGTCTTGGATCTTCATTCTCTGCCAGAAATTGATTATATCGTAATCTCTCACGATCATTACGATCACCTCGACATGACTTCCATTCAATTTTTCAAAGGTAAAAAGGCGCGATTCCTGACTCCGCTAGGAGTTAGCTCTCACCTGATCGGCTGGGGCATTGAATCTTCGCGCATCACAGAGTTAGATTGGTGGCAAAGTCACAAGGTCGATGGGATTGAGTTCGTCGCCACGCCCGCGCAACATTTTTCGGGCCGCACAGGTCTGCGCGACAACGAAACTCTTTGGGCTTCTTGGGTTTTAAGAAATGACAAACACAATATCTATTTTAGTGGAGACTCAGGATACGATATTCACTTTAAAGAAATCGGCGAAAAATACGGCCCCTTTGACATCGCCTTTATCGAATGCGGTCAGTACAACGAAAAGTGGAAAGAAGTGCATATGCTTCCCGAAGAATCGATGCAAGCTTATGCCGACCTTAAAGCAAAGCGATTCTTCCCAGTGCATTGGGGCATGTTTGTCTTGGCCTTCCATGCTTGGAACGATCCTATCTTAAAACTGCAAGAAGCCTCGACGTCAAAAGGAATCAACTTAGTGACGCCTCGTCTGGGGCAAATCGTTGTTGTGAATGACGATTATAAAAATGAAGCATGGTGGTAGGCACGCGCTCCAAACTAGTTTTAGGTTGATCCTTTCGCCGGGAACACATTAGCATCAAACTCTCACCCAAGGAGTATGATGATGAAATACAACTTCCGTCCCGGCCCTCGTAATCGTATCACTGACGTGGACTCTATTCGTGTCGGTCAAGCTGAAGATCAAAAGGCATGGAGTGGTGTTTCCGTCATTCTGTTTGATAATCCGGCTGTTGCCGCGGTGGACGTGCGCGGTGGTGCGCCTGGCACTCGCGATACCGACGCTTTAAATCCCAGCTGCTTAGTGGACCGCGTGGATGCTATCGTATTAAGTGGTGGATCTGTTTTTGGTTTAGGCGCTTCTTCTGCCGTCACGGACACTTTGGCGTCGCGTGGAATTGGATTTCCTATTGGTCCTGCTCGCGCACCCATTGTTCCTAGTGCCGTGCTTTTTGATTTACTCAATGGCGGCGACAAAGGTTGGGGTGATAAATCACCTTATTGGAATTTAGGACGTTCCGCTCTTGATGCGGCTTCGTTGGATTTTAAATTAGGTTGTGCGGGTGCAGGCTTTGGCGCCAAAGCAGGGCCTTTTAAAGGCGGACTAGGAAGCGCCTCTTCTGTTTCCGGTGATGGTTTACAAATCGGCGCGATCGTCGCTGTCAATTGCGTAGGAACTGCTGTGATGCCGGGTCAGTCCTCCTTCTGGGCATGGCCGTTTGAGCAAGCTAATGAAATGGGTGGACAACCCATTCCCACGGCACCCATTGATTTCAATTCGGCCGCAGAAGCATGGACGGGTTCCCCGTTAGACAGTCTCACAAACCAAGCCGGCGAAAACACAACTATCGGAGTTGTCGCAACGAATGCTCGCTTAACAAAAGCTGAAGCCCAACGTGTTGCGATCATGGCTCAAGATGGATATGCGCGCTCGATCCGTCCAGTGCACACTCCTTTCGATGGCGACACGGTGTTTGCGGCTTCTACTGGAACTTGGGGAGCTGACATTCAAGAACGGGCGGACCTTGTCAATCGTATCGGTCTTGTCGCTGCCGATTGTTTAGCGCGCGCGGTGGCTCGCGGAGTTTATGAAGCTACGGCTTTGGGAGCTCTTCCGGCTTACCGAGATGTGCATGGCAAAAACTTGCGCGTGAAATAAATCAGAGGCTTCGCATGTCACTTCTATCTTATCCCTGCACTTACATGAGAGGCGGCACAAGTCGTGCTTTGATCTTCAACGAAAACGATTTGCCTACGGAGCGTGCGGGGTGGGATGACATTTTTTTACGAGCTTTAGGAAGTCCTGATATTTACGGCCGTCAATTAAATGGCATGGGTGGTGGTATTTCTTCTCTGTCCAAAGTAGCCATCTTAAAGCCTTCCACTCGTGAAGATGCCGATGTCGAATACACTTTTGCCCAAGTATCAGTGACCGAAAAGAAAGTCGACTATAAGGGAAATTGTGGGAACATCAGTTCTGCTGTCGGCCCCTATGCTGTTTATAAAAAATGGGTTTCTGTTTCCGGCCCTGAAGCTCACGTACGCATTTATAATACGAACACTCAAAAAGTAATTCATGCCCACTTCCCAGTTGAAAATGGTGAAGTGGTTTTTAGTGGTGATCTAGAAATTCCTGGAGTCAGCGGCAGCGGCTCCCCCATTCGTCTGGAGTTTCAAGATCCCGGCGGCGCTGCAACCGGGAAACTTCTTCCGACAGGAAATACAAGGGACATTTTGAAGTTATCTAATGGAAAATCCTTGCAGGTTTCGATGATCGACGCTGCGAATGCCTGTGTGTTTTTGAATGCCTTGGATCTGGGACTTCGCGGAGATGAGTCCTCCGCAGAACTCGATAGACCGAATCTTCTAAAAGCTCTTGAGGAAATTCGACTAGAAGCTTCGGTGGCAATGGGCATCGCTTCTAGCATTGAAGACGCGAAGAAATCCATCGCTATTCCCTATCTGGGGTTGGTGGCTCCCCGTTACTCTTCAGAGATGGATTTTTCTTTACGTGTGATTGCCAGTGGACAGCCGCATAAGGCTTTGCCTTTAACCGTTTCCTTGTGTGCCGCTGTGAGCGCGAAACTTCCAGGAAGTTTAATTCATGAAGTGCTAGAGAATAAAAGTTTAGATGAAGTTCGAATCGGAATTCCTTCGGGAGTTTTAACTTTAAACGCGAAGGTGGAAGAAAAAAACTCGCAGTACGTGGCTTTAAGTGGAAGCTTCTATCGTACCGCGAGAATTCTATTTGAAGGACGCGTGTTTGTTTAGTTCAGAGTTCCAAAATCCCGAAGAACTTTTTCAACCCAGGGAAGATGAAAGTCGATACGAGTGTAAATCACTGTGCCGTCACAAACGTGTTTTCTTTCTTTCGTCGTACGAACTTTGCTCGTGACACCGAAAACTTTAAGCTCGCCATTTTCAGTCGTATAAGCCGGACCACCCGAGTCGCCATGGCAACTGCCGGTATCATCAGATTGATCAAACTGAATTTCATCTTTCATGTAAAAGGGCTTCAAGATTTTAAGCTGAGTTTTGCGAAGGGTTCCCTCACCCATTTTCATTTTTGGCAAACTGCGACCATATCCTGCAACGGTGATTTTTTTTCCGGCGGTCAGCACTGAGAAATCGTTCAAGATGTTAATCGGTCTATAGCCTGAAGGCAGACTGCCTGCGAATTTTATAAGGGCGATGTCACGCTCTGGGCCGAAGATGATTGTGTTTGTGTAGTGAGGTTCACGAAGAGCTTCGACCACCTTACGTGAAACCCCTTTAGAAATTTTTGTCCCGAATCTGATTTCCATCTCGGATTTTGAACCCACCAAACAGTGAGCCGCGGTAAGAACGACATTTTTCGCAATCAAAGTCCCAGTGCAAATGGCCTTCTTCTCTGTATTGTAGATACCCACGGTCGACTGAGCAATACGCTCATCACTGTCGACTTTATCTCCCCCAAAAATCCCCGCACTCGTGTCTGAAAGAACAACACCGCCATCATCTGCTGAAGGAGCGCAAGCCACAAAAAAGACCGTAGTTAAGAGTACTAAGAGTTTTGCAATCGTATTCAAGGGAACCGCCTTTAGCTTTCTTTTAAAGGCGGCTCCTCATTTTCGACAGTGAAACTTATGTCATGAGTAAAAAAGTGCGTCCTGTCTAAAATATGGTCTTTCTGGAAACTGGTGGAAACACTCACTATACCTACTTCATTCTAACTTTATATCCTGACGACAACATAACGTGCACACTGGTCGCTGTAGGTTCAGCCACATAGCCGTTGAAATCGCCTGTCATTGGTCCCGTAATTTCCGTACAAGTACCATCTTCTTCTTTTTTCGAACGAGGATAGCAATGAGTAGGTATAACTCCTAACCGATAAAAACGATCCCAATAGATGAATCTATTCCCCATTCCGAACCTAAATGAATTTATATCGGGATTTGTCTGATAAACACCTGGGCCAGAACAATCACGAGAGTCATAATAAATAGCCCGATCTCGAGGAATGATCATCCCATTTTCATATTGAGCAATCGCCTGATCCTGCTCATACCAAATTGTAATCAACTCCGTATTATTAGAGCTTTTCGTCACTGAAATTAGATAGTCACCCACTTGCACGTTTTGGTTTTCAGGGTTTCCATTTGTAGGACCGTTGATTAGTACGGGAACTTTCGCCGTTACCGGATTGGCAGCCACCGGCAAAAAAGCACTTGTTTCACCACACGTGATTTGTGCTCCACCATCCACATTCTCAACCTTACATCCCGAGTCCTGGCTTTTCACAACTGGAAGTTGAGTGCTAGTCAAATCAGTCGAGGCAGAATCCGTCGTCGCGGCTTCTTGCTTACACCCTACTGATACCGCAAGCATTAACGGTGCAATCAAGATCATATACTTCGTATTCATACGTACCTCCATAAACAGCTCGACGTATAGAATATCTTTCTCGTAAAAAATGTTGTTAACGACTTGTAAATATCAGTAAGTGCTCGGAATCCCGCTAAAAATCACGTGTCACCCTTGGGCGTTTTAAATTCGCGTAGCGCGAAAGCCACAGTACACACCCCCGTATTTTCTCATTTTTATACAGTGAAACTTTCATTTAACTTCTCCTCTTTAGAAGCCTGCGGCACAATCAAGGCATGACTGACAAATACACCGTAGCTCCAGAACACACCGCCGTTCGAGTCGCCTTATGGCGGGCTCTTCATGTTAAAATTGATCCTCCACCGCACATCTTTACGGACGAAGTTGGCGCGGCACTGGTCGATGAAAAAGACTGGCAAAATCGCCAAGACATGGCACCCGGTTTTTCTAAAAGTATGCGGGCCTCTATCGTTGGCCGCGCACGATTTATTGAGGACTTGCTGAAAGAAGAAATCAAAAACGGCGTCACCCAATATGTTATTCTTGGAGCGGGTCTTGATACGTTTGCCCAACGTCACCCCAATATCGCTTCGCACATACAAATCTTTGAGGTCGATCAGCCCGGCCCACAAGCATGGAAAAAGAAACGCTTGCTTGAAAAAGGCTTTGAGATTCCTGAATCACTTCATTTTGTCCCTGTGGATTTTGAAGCGGGAGAATCCTGGTGGGACCGTCTTCTCGCTGCGGGCTTTAACCCTGCAAAACCCGCCTTCGTTGTGTCGACAGGTGTCTCGATGTATCTGACAAAAGAGACTAACCTAACAACCTTCCAACAGATCGCAAAGCTAGCTAAGGGTTCTACGTTCGCGACAACTTTTATGCTTTCGTTGGACTTACTTCCTGATCAAGAACGTTCGATCATGGAATTCGTGATGAAAAAAGCGGCGGAGTCTGGAACTCCATTTAACAGTCTTTTTTCTCCGGAAGAAATTTTGGCTCTTGCACGCAAAGCGGGCTTTAGCGAGTCCAAGTATGTTTCTGCGCAGGACATTTACAACCGTTACTTTAGCCTTCGCACCGATGGCTTGAGCGCCGGCACCGCCGAAGCCTTTTTAGTGGCGACGACGTAGCCCTTGCTAAGGGGCCACGTTTGCTATTTATCGATAACAAATCACCGACAGACCGACAAAGAAGTCTAGCCGCTCTAGGCTTCTGTATTCACACAAGAATCGTTTAAAACTTTATCTTTTTAAGACACCCAAGGTTTGGATAAGGAGTTCTTTGTTGACAAAATTTACATACTATTTAGTATGTAATGAAATATCACATTTAACGTTGGAGGATTTATGAAGCCTTTTGGTATTGGTATTTGTCTTTGGTTTGATTCCGAAGCAGAAGATGCAGCAAAGTTTTACACTTCTATTTTTAAAGATGGCCGCATCGGCACCATTGCCCGCTTCGGCAAAGAAGGCTTTGAACATCACGGAAAACCAGAAGGTTCGGTTATGACAGTGGACTTCACCGCAAATGGACAGAAATTTGTGGCGATTAACGGCGGCCCTATTTTCAAATTCAACGAATCTATTTCCTTGATGGTTTATTGTGACACCCAAGCACAGATTGATGAATACTGGGAAAAATTAATGGCCGGCGGAGGCAAACCTCAGCAATGTGGATGGCTGAAAGATAAGTTTGGTCTTTCATGGCAAGTCGTTCCGACCATTATGGACGAGATGCAAAAAGACGGCACACCTGAACAAGTCAAACGCGTGATGGCTGAAATGTACAAGATGGTGAAATTCGATATCGAAACTTTAAAGCGTGCTTATAAAGGATAATCCATGAAAACATTTTTGGCTGTCTATTTGGGAACGGAAGAGTCCACCCATCAAAAGTGGAAATCTCTCAACGAAAAGGAAAGACACGAACGCGAAAAACAAGGTGTTGAAGCCTGGATGAATTGGGGCAAAAAACATCAGCTGGCGATTAAAGACAACGGAACTCCGCTTGGAAAAACAAAACGCGTGGACTCAAGCGGTATCTCTGACACTCGCAATAATCTTACGGGCTATGTGATTGTCGAAGCACCCAATGCTGAAGAAGCTGCAAAGATGTTCTTAAATCATCCGCACTTCACTATCTTTCCCGGAGATGGCGTTGAAATCATCGAGTGTTTGAATTTAGAAGAAGTGATGAAAAAGAAAACTTAATATAATTTCACTGCTACCGTGGCAGTGAAATTATGGTTTAGGGCTGTTCATTCTATTTTCGTCCGTAAGGAATGGCTCTGAAACCCATGCGGCCGCTTTATCGTAATCATCTAAGGTAAAGCCCTGCACTTTTCCTGGCACCAAAGGACTTAAGGCATCGTAGAAAAGGCGCACCGTCTTTTGGTCAGAAACAATCGCCATACGATTCCAGCGACGAATATGTTTGAAGCTGATTTTTAGATAATCCAGCAGAGCATTCAGAGTGTAGTTCTGCATTCCTGTTTCTAAGCGTACAATCAGATTGATGGCATCATACTTCTGAGCCACCTCGTCCACCCTCTTCATCACGATTTTTTTGTATTCATCCGCATCGACAATTCCAGAGGCTTTATAAGCGACGACATAGGACGGAAAATTTTCGAGTAGCTCTACCATGATAACTCCCATCAAAGATGTGATGTTGAGTGTAGAGAATACTCGTGCAGACTCAATGAGGCAGATTGTGTTTTACGCTAGTGGAACTAATTCGAAGCGTCTTTGACCCCAGCCCACTCTAAGGCCTGTTCGTTTTTTAAGTAAGAACGCATTTTAACGATCTTGTCGTCTCGGAAAACGAAAACATCGGCAACGCGCCCGTCGATCCATTCTGTTTTATTTTTCAACCTTACGCGAACATGCACAAATACAACGACCTTGTTGCCCGAGACGAGATAACGCTCGGGCTGACAGCTACCCTCGGCCCAGGTTGAACGGCCCGAGGTAATATGCGCCCTCATTTCGTCAAGTCCACGATAAGTTCCACCCGTTGGCAAATCTTCGAATTCGACGCGCTCAATATTCGGATCAAAGAGTTTCATAGCTGCAGATATATCATTGCTGTTGAGTGCTTCATAAAAGGCTCTGACAGTTTCAACCTCGGGCGTCTGCATTGAACTTGGGTGTGTCGACATGGCAACCTCGTTAGTTCTTTTATGATGATCGAGAATGCCTTCGGGATCACCATAAAAAAGTGCAGCGACGCAACAGATGCCGAATAACGTGAGTCTCACATTGAGACAAAAGTGAGACAGTGAAAGTTTTGCAAGGTACATTTCCAGAGGGAAATGCCTGAAAAATATGCACGTTTTGCGAGTGCCACAGGTGGGCGGAGTCGCGTAGCCAGCGGCGCGGCCCATCTGGGAAACTCGTTCAAGCGTGCAAGCACATGGTAGAGTGCGTTCTCATGCTTGGCCGATAACTCGTCTTGCGGTGGGGGCGCAATAGGAATGAAAAACAGTCTATTAAACGCTCTCACAAGCCTGTGAGAGCGAAAAGAATCACAGGGCATACAAGTTAAAAGCCAAGTTCCCCCAACGCGTGCAGGGCCTCGTAAGAGGGTAAAAGGGGGATGCGCCGAAGCGTGCTAACGACTCGGTGGAGCTGGGTGGGATTAACTATAGGGAAGCAATTTTTTTGTGGACCTATAGGGCTCACTGCGCCTTGCGGCATCCGATCTGATGGAACTGGCCGGGAATTTCGGCCCTTCCCTCTCTCGAAACGAGTTTCAAAATCCAAGACACAACTTAACCGCACTGCGGTTGTCGAACGGAGGACGAAACTATGCGCTACCCGAAAACGTGGGCCGAAGACTTTGCAAAGTCTCTCTCGCAGCTCGTTTTTTCAATCGAAGAGCTGGACAGATTTATTAAAATCTTTCAGCGCGAATCAAAACGAAAATTCGACTTTAAAAAAGAAGGTCTTTGCATGACCGCCGTCGAATTTTTCCAATACCAGAAACAGGTGAAAGAGTGTCTCGCGGCCTTGCGAAAACGTCGCCGCGAAATTCTGCGGGAGGCAAAAATATGAAAAATAAAGTCGGTCGGCCAAAACTCGCTCTTAAACCAGCGATAGCGGCGCATAAAAGACTCAACCCAAAGGGCTGGGACGGAAAAAAGAAAAACCGCGCCACGGCCTCCACAAGCGAAATAAACACATTGCCTATCGGAAGGGAGCAAAACACCTATGGAAGTAACTAAAAGGCCGCGCGCGGCGATCTGTCCGAATGACGTTCATTGCGAAATTTACAACCCAATGGAAGAGGAGCTGATTTTTGAGAGAATGGAAGATCACGCCCGCCGACGCCTAAAAATGAACTTGCAGCCGGGACCGCAAAAAGTCCTCTGCAAGCCAGACGGCTTTTGCTACCTCCCGCACCAATACTACACTGTGAAAACCAAGTCCGGGCGGCCATGCAGCTTTATCAAAAATTTTGGCGACGAAATGTTTAAAGGAAATAAAAAGCCCTCCGCGCCGGAAGCTTGGGAGAAAAAACATTTCTAGTCTCACGATGAGACGGTCAAGAAAATTTACCTAACCGTTTTTCAGTTTAAGGCCGAAAATATGAGCATGAAACCGATCATATTTTTGGCCCTTTTTTCAATAATGGTTTTGTTTTTTCAAAACTGTTCCGGCGGCGGCGAAACGGCTTTAAAAATTGACTCAAAAACCCCCACAGAAACGCCCTCAAATGAGCCCCAAGAGCCAGTAAAAGAAGTGCAAGAGCATCAAAAAGTCGTTTATATAGACCCGAAAGCACAGAGTATTTATCAAAAATTCTTAGATATGGGAAAAAACGTTATCGTCACTGATCTAATCATTGAGGTCATTGACTATGATGGCGCAGTCGTGAACACGGCAGTTCCGGGTATTTGCATCAAAGAAGAGAATAAAACTCCGAGAATTATATTGCAAAAACATATCTGGGATAGTTATGGCGACAGTTACTTGGGCGACTGGGATAAGACAGCGTCTTTAGGATATCACTTTGGCAAGTGCTTCTTAAATAGAGAGGATGACCTCACTATGTATGCAGGTATGCCCGAAAGCTTCATGAATCCAAATTGGCGCTATTGGCAGTTTCAAAGCGGCAATAACACCTACTGGTTTGATTCGCAGCCTCGTCTTGGTTTTTCCGAGTTTTACTGGGGCACGCCTTATTTTATTGAATAAATAAAAAAATCCTTGCGCTAAATTCAGACATTTTTTCTTCTTAAAGAGGTCTTTTTGACCAGCTCGGAGGGGCCCCCAAGCCCTCTCTGGGCGACTTTTAAAGGAGCTAAAAATGCCTTATTTAATTGCCGCCCTTGTCGCAGGTTTTTTAGCCGCCGGACTTTTTGGCGACGAAAACACCGAAGAAAACGAAACAAAAACATCCAAAGCCCCTCCCAAAAAATCAAAAAAGTCTGAGGATGAAGAATAATGGAAACGGAAGTTATTGAACAACCGTCAACGGAAGTTTCCGAACTAATTCAGTCGATTGGCGAAGCGAAGCAAGAAATTGCAGAGGTGACTCAGGCGATTGACAAAAAAGAGCGCAAAGGTGGGCGTCCGAAAGGCTCAACCGACAAACAACCGCGAAAAAAGAAGGGGCAAGTTGAGGTTCAAAGCAACCTTAACCCTTCTCCTTCCGTAGATCAGGGCCAAGATTTAGCGCCGACGGCTGAAATGATTATGCCGATGCTCGAAGGAGTTATCAAGTTTCCGTTCGATATTGCGGCCTCACGCACGGGTTGCGAAAAACTTCGAGTTACCGAAGAAGAAGCAAAACCCACTGTGCAAGCACTCGATCAGTTTTTGCGTTTTTATATGCCGGACTTGAATCAAGCCGACCCGAAACTTGTTGCGGCTTTCACTCTTATTTCATCGGCGAGTCTATTGGGATATGCCAAGTTCCAGGTGTATTCAGATTGGAAAGCAGAAGAGGATGCGAAGCTAAAAAAACAGCTTGAGCAAGCGCAGCCGCAACCTCCAACGCCCCAGCCAGTGAGAGCCCCACAGAGTCCTTTCGAGGTTATTCAGGCGAATTGATATGTTTAAAGTGACCGACTTTACCCTTGCGATGGGCATTAAAGGAAGCGGCAAGACTTACCTTTCAAGGAAGGTTCAAAGTTTTTTCCCAAAAGTCGTAGTCATTGATACCATGAACGAGTATCACGACGGCCTTGTTTTTAGTGATTTTGATAGTTTTTGCGAAACTCTCTTAGAGTTTAAGAAAAATCGAAAAAAGGTTTTTCGGTTAATTTTTAAGTTTTCGCCTGAAACAAAAAATAAGGCGGTTATTTTTGATAACCTTTTAAGAATACTCTTTAAGTGCGGCAATCTCTGTATTGTGATCGAAGAGATACACATGTACTCGTCACCGCACAAGCTCCCTCAATGGCTTGAAAACTGCGTCCTTATTGGGAGACATCAAAATCTTTCAATGGTTTTCACATCACAAAGACCGGGCGAAATTAACAAAACAATCCTCTCTCAATGCCAACACGTTTTTTGCGGGCGGGCTTTTGAGAAAAACGATATTGATTATCAAAAATCATTTTTAGGGGTTTTTGCAAATAACCTAAAAACTATGAAAAAAAGGATGTTCATTTATTTTTCGCCGGACAGAGAAACTCTGCTTTTGATGGACAATGATTTAAAAACAGGACTTGAATTAAAAGAAGACACTTCCGACCCTTAAGGTCAGAGGTTCAAAACAACAACAAACTTTTTTTGCCCGATAACTACGGGCCAAGGAGTACACAATGCCAAGCAAAAAGGCAATTATCACAGGTCTCGCTCTAGCAGCGGCTTTCATGTTGATCTATAACAAGGTGCCCGCAGTTAAACGCGCCCTTGGCGGCGCGTAAGAGGTGCGATCATGGCAGGAGTTATGACGCAAGTTCCTCGTGCTGAAAGGCAGAGGATTCTAGAACACATTGACTTTAAAGAGGGACAAGTTCTCTCTCGTGACCTTCCTAAAGATACGGTGCTGAAGCACCTAATCTTGCGCTTGAGCGGTGCAGTTCAAACAACCTACGCATCCGGCACTCCTATTGCCAATGCGGAGAGCACTTTCGACAGTATCATTAGCCGAATTGACGTGAAAATCAACGGCGGGACGACGGTAAAGTCTGTGCGTCCTCACTTGATGCACGTTCAGCAGCTCTTCTCAACACTTATTCAGGCAGAGAGAAAAGCGCAGGCGAAGGCAGCGGCGGGTATCATACCAAACCCAACAACCGAGGGCGGTTTTGTTTACGGTACGACCGGACAATTCACAGAGGTTGCTGAAACTGTTTTGGTGTCTTTCCAAAACGTCTACGCAAAACGCTACAATCACACTCAGTTTGGGCCTGAGAGCACTTGGTTAAACCTAAAGCAAGTTTCGAGTGCAACTGTCGAGTTGAGCTGTGGAAACTTTAAAAGTTTGCAAAATGAAGCGACAAGCTCCGTTGCAGTCACCTATGGTCCCGCGAACCATACTTTTAAAGTTCACATTCAAACGGTTGAGGCACAAGACGTTCCGGCGAACTTCAATTTCACAATTTGGAAGCAAACCACTCGTGAAGTTACTTTCAGCGGTCCGGTGACAGACTATGCCATCGACATTAACAAAGGGAACCGTTTGCAAGGTATCATGCTCTTTGCGAAAGATGGCTCTAACAATAAGTTGGCAAGCAATCTTTTGATCAAAGACGTGGCTCTTGTTTTGAATGGTCAAACGACCATCAAAAAATCACGTTTCCTTGATCTGCAAGCGGACAACCGCTCTCGTTTCGGTGTTGATGCAAAATTTGCGGGCGGCGTCTCACGACTTGATGGGGTAGCTTATCTTGACTTCCTTCAAGATGGCGATATTTCGAGTGCCCTTGAAGTAATGCAGCCGCTCGTAGATAACGTACAGCTTGTCTTGTCTCTACACGGTAACGGTGACGTTCCGAATTTGTTTGATACTGGTAAATCAGCGTCAATCACGATCGAGACTCAAGAGCTGATCCTGCCTCGTTAAAATATCCATTGGAGTTTGCGCGGGCCTTCTCCTTAAAACCGCGCACCTTTTTGGAGATTTTAAATGAAACTGTATGCCGAATATCTTAAAGAACGTCGCAACCGCAATATGGTTTTGATTCCTGATATTGCTTTTGCAACCTATGAGATTAACGGCGACGAGTGCTATATCGTCGATGTTTACGTCACTCCCGAAGAGCGGCACAAGCATCATGCAACCAACCTTGGCAACAAAATCGCCGAAATAGCAAAAGAAGCCGGGTGTAAATATCTCAAAGGCTCAGTGGACCTTGAGGACGGTACGAACGGCGCGGCTTTGCCGGGGCTTTTAAATTGGGGCTACCGCGTGGTTCACGCACAAAACAATATCATCATTTTGAAAAAGGACCTCGCGGATGGGTGACGTTGAAAGAGAAGTCAAAAACGCGACGAACACCGTAAGTAATGCCGTAGGCGGCGCAGTGAAAGCCGTCGATCAGGCTTGGAACACGGGACGTGAAAGCTTTGAACGCAGTGACGTTGGCCGTGTCGTGAGCACCGGGCTTAGGCCGATCACTGCGACAGTCGAAGCGACTGGGGACGTTGTGCGCGGCGTGGGCACCGGACATATTGACCGAGGATTTACGATGGCCGGACGGCGACTCATTGGCGCTGCGGGAGAGGTCTTTAATCCGGTAGCGCAAGCCTCTAATGCTTTTGACTTTGTCGAAGACGGTCTCAAACGCGATCACTTTTTTAGTTCCTTCGCCGAGTCAGCGGACGCATATAGAACCTTGCAGCGTGGTGAGGCACTCACCGACGCAGAAAAAAACTCTCTGGTAAATATGACGGTCAAGCAGGCAGCTATTGCGGGCGCGGTTGCGGCTGCGCCTTACGCGGCCAGTGCCGCGTCATCCGCAGGCTCTTGGGTTGCGGCTAATCCGATGACGGCCACGGTTGCGGGCTCTCAAGTTTATTCAGGCTTGCAGCGCGGGAACATGGCTCAGGTCGCCAGCGGCTTGGCCGGGACCGGGATGTTTGACGGTATCGAATGGCCGAACTTGGAACTTCCACAGTTTCCTTCCTTGCCTCAGGAATGGACCGACGCGTTTAAGGACATTCAAAATAACTTGAACTCCGGGCAACCCAAAGTGAGTGCTCCGGCGACAAGTCCAATAGTTATTCCCTACCCCAATAGCGCCCAAAGCTCTGGAACGGCTCTCAGTCCAATTATTTTGATCGGGGCAGCCCTTGGGGTAGGTCTAATTTTCATGCTTAAGAAACGACGATAGGAGCTTTTAAATGAGTTTGTTTGATGACCTAAAAAAAGTTGCCGAAGAGGGCGCAAAAAAAGCAGGGGCCGACATTTCGGTTTACCTCGCGAATCAAGTAAGTGCCCCGTTTGTAAAAATTGCACAAGACATGGGGGCTAACCTCACCGTGGCGCAGATCGAGGCCGGAAAGACGCCCGCGCCACCAACGGTTGCACCTCCGAACAACACAGACCCTACGCCGTCGGCCTCGTTCTTTGGAACGCGTGTTGCCCCTTGGATGCTTTTGGCTGCGGTCGGCGTCGGCGCATTTTTCATTTTTAAAAGGAGATAAGCCATGACGTTCACGCGTGAACAGGTCTATGCACTTTTAGAAAGAATCAGAGAGGTCGATCAGGCCGGGATTTATGAGGGTGCCACAGACAAGCCGCATGACATCCAAGAGATCGTTTTGAACTTGGACGAAGAGCGTCCCGAAACCAACCCTCTTGTTATTCACACACCTTTTAAAAATCTTTTTGTCGAAGAGGCGACCTCTACGACGAATCACTTCTTCTTAAAACCAAACGCACCAGAAACTTATCAACGGCCATTTAAGTTTGAAGTGAACTCCTCGGTAGAGTTTGAGCCTGCGGTTGCGAAAGCATACTTGCATTGGCCGCGACAGCCGGGTGCTAAAATGGTGCTCAAGCTTTCGGTCAATTCAAAATTCAAAACCGGAAAGCTATTGTCACTCAACGCGGGCGGGATTTCGCTGTCAGAGGGTGCGAGCATTGTTGGACCGACACACGTCGTGCTTGTTGCGAATACAGCCGCGCAGATTGCTCCGGCGAATTTTAATCGCAAAGTCGCAACGATTGAAAACAAAACAGGTGCAGACCTTTTTGTCGGCGGTGATAACACGGTCAACGCGACAACAAACGAGGGCATCAAGATCCCGCCAGGTTCCAAGATTTTTTGGAAAAACTCGGCGGCTCTTTGGGGATTCTCAGTGCCGGGCGGCAAAGTCACGCGCATAGAGGAGGAGTAAAATGGATATTTTGCTTGCGAACCCTACTCGCAAAGTTGTCGAGGCCGCTGGGAACATCGGAGAGATTGTTAAAAGCAAAATCTTTGGTTCAAGCACATTTGCAAATCCTTGGTATGTGAACACTGTTTCCAATACCGTGATTGGCGACTCACAAATTAGCCTAAAATGTTCCGGCGGGCGTCCTGTTCTACTTTGGATTGGTGGCTTTAACGCGAAGTTCTCACAAGAAGCTATATCCACAGCTATCAATGGCAGTATGCGCTTGATTAGAAACGCATCTGTTATTGCAAACCCATCTTTGCAGATCAGTCTTGGGACTGGGACCTTCTTTCAGCAGCCTTCTTCATTCTGGTTTATAGATGAAAACCCGCCAGCGGGAACAAACAACTATTACCTCGATGCCAACAGAACCGGAAGCGGGAACGCATCGGACCGCTACCGCTTTGATAACTGCGTTCTATACGCAATGGAGCTTTAGAATGAACTCTCAGCAAGTTGACGAACAACGCGGGCGAATGATTCTAAATCACTTTCACAACTATAACGTAAAGCACTTTCCGAACGTATATAAGTTGGATTTTGAAACGCTGATTCGCACTATCGAAGCAAAAAAAGGCGCAAGGTTTTTCCTTGAGGGCCTCGGCATGGCTGCAAACGCAATCCCAATGGATGACGAAGACTGCGAAGACGCAATGATAAAACTTGCGAAACTTTCGCAAGGTCGTATCCCGGAAAACTGGAATACTTTTATCAAAGCACTCAGCGATCAGGCGCAAGATATTAAATGGGATAATCTTGTGATGACAGTCGGCGGTGAGGTTGCCGAAAAAGTCGCCGACGGTTTTGCGGAGGTTGGCAATGTTACCTTGGACACACTCAAGAGTGTTGGCACAGTGTTGCCGCTTTTTGTGGTGGGCGCATTGGGCTTTTTTATCTTCAATAAGGTGAAGTGATGCCCTTTTATTTGTTGGCCGGACTGATCGGCGTGGTTTTTTTAGGTTTTTCGCAGAAAGAGGAGATCAAAACCGTCATGCAAAAAACAAACGGCTCTTGGACAAGGTGGGATGCTGATTTTAAAGCCGCCGCCGCAAAATGGAAGCTTTGGCCGAACGCTTGGAAGGACTTGAAAGCTATCTGCATGAATGAGTCGAGTCTTGGCGAAGCAAAATCAGTAAAGCACGGCTTGCAATATCCCAACGATATTGAGGCATCAAAGTCCTACGATGGAAAGTCATGGGGAATAATGCAAGTGACCTTAACAACTGCGCAGTGGCTTGACAGCTCTGCAACGGAGGCGAAACTCAATGACCCAATATATTCCATTGATCTTGCTGCTCGTTATCTTGCTTATCTCCGCAAGCTTTTTCCCGGTGAGTTGGCCACTGATATTCAGTGGATTATTAAGTCGTATAATCAAGGGCCGGGAAACTCCCAAAAAGAACGTGCCGGAACGTCCAAGGGATATGCTGGAGAGTATTGGGCAAGATTTCAGCGAAACCGACAACGTGTCGAGGAGGGATAAGATGTTCAAAAAAATAAAACTGAAAGTTGTGGGCATGATAATCGCAATCGCTCTTGCAGCGGCAGCGGGTTATCTTGGCGTGAGTGAACAAGACTTGCGAGACGCAGCTCTTGGAACGGCACCTATTGAGGCAGAATAATGGAAGAGATAAGAGCGGTCATCGGCGATCAAAATATGCAAAATGCTTTTTGGCTTGTGGTGGGCTCTTTGGTTCTTTCAAACGCGGGACTTATCGCAAGCGGCGTGGTCTCGCACTTTCGCAAGATTCGCAAAATGCGAAGGGATATTGACACAGCTTGGGTTGAAATTCGTTTACTAAAAAAGGCTTTGGCCGACAAAGAAGGAGAAGAAAAATGAAGTCTTGGATTGTTCACTATAAAAATAAGTTTCCGGGTTGCACAGTAAACGCGACAGAAAACTCTCTTGATGTTTTCGGCGCGGACGGCTCGCACCTTGTGAGTCTCGTCAAAAACGGCGCGGGCCAGTGGGTTGACCGCTCTGAAGAGATGGGTTGCGCAAAAAAGCACTGCACAGCTCCTATTCCACGCGATGCGCGAGTCCACAAACTTTGCAAAGTAACGGGGAATATCATTCCCGATGAAGAAGCGGGCGAACGCGTGAAAGCTCGTCGTGCAGTGATGAACTCTGCGGGTGAGGTTCGCACTATTGCTGAAATGCAAGCACAGGGGCACGAGTTCGATGCGAAGGGTGGGTTGATCAAAAAGACTCAGACTCCGCAAGTATCGGCGCCACAAACGCCACAGACACCGCAAGTTATCTCTTAAAAAGGCAAAGCCCGCGCGAGCGGGCTTTAGTATTTGACCTTTAAAATTCTGCGCATCTCTTTGCGTGAATAAACGTAATCCAAATAGACCATAGTGTTTTTGATACTCCGATGCCCGAGCAAAATCTGCACTAGCTTGATGTCTCTTGTGGATTCGAAAACTCGAATTGCAAGCGTGTGTCTGAGGGCATGGAAGCGTTTTTTTACCGGGCGATATAGTCGCCAGATTCTATTTAAGATTGTATAGCAGAAAGGAAAGATCCGGTCCTCGGGGCTTTTGCAGGCCTTTTTTGCATAGCTGTAAAGTTCAAAGAAGTACCACGGAGGCAAGGGAATCTCACGGTCATTGGAACCTTTAAGGCCGTATATCAAAACAGTCTTATGATCGGCGTCGAGGTCTTTCAGGCGCACGGCAAGACCTTCATTTGCACGCGCAGCCGTGAACATGAACAACTTCAAAAGAATTGCGTAACGAGACTTGCGACGGCGAACATGGGCCCGCAGTTTTCCATATTCCGATGCGGATAAGAATTTTTCCTTTGTGATAGCCCACGGCTTTTGTTTTCGTGGTGTTTTTTCAGTTTCAACTACCATCACGGGCCTACTTTCCTTTTAGCTCCGCGATAAGGGCGTCTCCTTCTTTGCAAAGCGATCGAAGCTTTGCGCTTAACGCTTCAAAGGTCGCAGTTTCCTTTTGGCTGTTTTTTTCCATTTGTCTCCGAAGGCGACTCAAGTCCGAAATTTCGATGATGATGTCACTTAAGCGGGACATTTTGCTTGAATGTTCAAGTGATGCTTTAAGTTTTTCCGGCATTTTTCCTCTTTCCGCAGCGCATTTTTATTTGAAAGCGCGACATTTCAGTCGTGCAATTAAGCTGCGCTCGCAATCCTAAGAGGTAATGTTTCTAAACAAAATAGGGTGTTTTTTCAGGGTTGTTGAAGGTCTTAAAATTGTAAAAACTACAAGGCCGAAAACCCCAATGATTACCGACCTCTTGGTGTGTCACTTTGAGGCGGTAATGCAAGGGTACATCGCATGTGTGACTGGTAATTCAAGTCATGGTCTTAGCAATCCGAAGTATATCTCATGAATGTTCGGGGACGTAACTCTTCAGAGTTCGTGATGGTCTTGTTTTGCTTTTTGGGGCTTACGGGATGCATCGGGAACATAACGGCCAATAGCTGGAAAACAGATTTATCTTCTGTCACTCCACTACCTCTCCCAGCTCCTTCCCTCGTCATTACCGGACCCGCAATTTCTTCTGGCAGCAGCGCGACCTCTTTCGTGTACACGGTGACCTACACCGATGCGACGACGATCAATCTTACCAATGCAGATATCATTTTAGGCGGAACTGACTTCGCAGGCTGCAATGCTGTTGTGACAAACGGGACTACGGCGGTTGCTACCGTCACTGTGTCAGGCTGTACGGGCGACGGAACCGCGAATATTTCTATAGCCGCAAACACAGCGCAAGACGCTGACGGCAACCAAGCACCGGCTTACGGCCCCTCTTCCAACGCCAACGTTAAAAACTCTTTCATCGTTATCTTTAATACAAATAATACCGAGGGTGGATCATCAGCAAACACGGTTGCCACTTTCCCTTTGGTCGATTGGATCGGCTACGATTTCGAAATTTCTTGGGGTGATTCTTCAACTCAAACGGTGAATAGCCCTTCCAGCGCAGGCCGCGTGATCACACACACGTACGGTGCCCCAGGTACTTATGAAGTTAAAATGAAAGGCAGCAATCTTCCGTGGCTGCAATTCTGTAGCGGCACTGACAAACTAAAAATCGTCGACGTCAAGCAATGGGGCCCCAATGCCTGGTGGAAGATGGAGTTCATGTTCGCAAACTGTAAGAACGTGCAGATTTCCGCAACAGACGCCCCAGTCTTAACATCGCTCGCAAGTGGATTCCGCGGACTCTTCCAAGGTGCGACTAATTTCAATAGTGACATCAATCACTGGACAACAACAGCCGTCACCGACATGAGGGATATGTTTGCCGGAGCAGCGGCCTTTAACAAGCCTCTTGGCAATTGGGATGTTTCTAACGTCACAGATATGAGCGCGATGTTCGGCGGAGCCGTCGCGTTCAACCAGAATATCAGCTCATGGAACACATCCAATGTCACCGACATGGCATTTATGTTTTTTGAAGCAAGCGCATTCAACAGCCCGCTTGCAAAATCAGGAAGCTCTTGGGACACATCAAAGGTAGTTTCCATGGCAGGAATGTTCGAAGACGCCGATGCCTTTAACCAAGATATCGGAAATTGGGTTTTCACCGGAAGCATGACGAACATGGATCAAATGTTCTTAAACGCCGATTCGTTCAATCAGAATTTAAGTACTTGGGTTCTTCCTGTGGGTGTTAGTCACAACTTATTTGACACTGGAGCTGCAAGTTGGGTTCTTGGAAAGCCAACGTTCCCATAACTTCCACCTCTAACTTTAAACCGCTCAGAACTATTAGATATAGTTAAGCCGCCCTTTTGATTTTAGCGCGTCCATAGGTAACCCAGCGCAGGAATTCATTCAGATCTCCTGATTGCGCGGAAGTAGATCGTGCTAACATTCTTTCATCAAACAGACAGAAGAATCTAGACTTCGCTCTTGTAACAGAAACGTTTAATCGTCGTGGGTCAGAAAGAAATCGCAAATCTTCTTTCGAGTTTCCGGAACTTCCAAGGGATAGAAATATCGCTTCTCTTTCTTGGCCCTGAAATCTTTCAACAGTATCTACAAGAACCTGAGACGCTACTGCCACTCCAAATCGACTTTGCAAGGATGCATTTACGACGCCTGCCTGAACTCGATAAGGACAAATGACGCCAACATTTTTGGGGTTTTCCTTCACCCTTAGCAGTCTTTCAATTTTATCTACAATAAAGTTAGCTTCCTGCTGTGAATACCTATCGGAGGTACTAGGCTTAAATTTCTTAGGTACGACGAAACCGTCAGATACAAATGCCGTGCTATCAGAAAAATAATCTCGATTTGCAACCGAGACATGGGGAAGTAATTTTCCGCGATAAAACTTTTCCGACGACCAGCTCTGAATTTCACGTCTCATACGATATTGGGTTTCAAGCATTGGCATGTCTTGAGTCGTGAATAAAGAAAATACGTCATCAAAAGGTAAACGATCATGGCTCGAAGACAGAACAGGGGGCAGTTGAAACTGATCTCCTACCAATACCAGCCGTTTGGCAGCCCGCTGAATAAAAGGCCAGAAGTAAAGCGGTACTTGTCCAGCCTCATCAATAACCATCAAATCAAATTTCGGAGCCGTTCTGCTACTGAATGCCAGCTGGTGAAGAGTGCAACCAAACAAATTATTCTCGTTTAAGTCCTCACTAAAGCCAGGAGCGATGAAATCCTCTTGATCAAGATTTCTTCTATAATGTTCTTTACGAATTTTATCAGAGTTCCCCACTCTCACCCAGTCTTCAGCGCAACCGTCTTGAACAACTTTTGCTAACAAATTATCAACTGCCGCATGAGTAAATGAGGTAACACAAACTTTCATATTAGAATTCAAAGCCAATGCTATGACAGCTCGAAGAAGATGCGTTTTTCCCGTTCCTGGAGGCCCTTGAATAGCACCGCTTAAGTTGTTTTCAATCAAACTATGGACGGCGATCTTTTGAGAATCGTTAAGATCGTTGTAAAGCTCCTTGAACTTCGGGTTATCAGCCGAGATTTTATATTCACCTGTGTTGAGCAATATAGGAGAGCCAGACCTAGGCATCTCTCTGAGTTTTCTTATCAGAATGTGTTTAAAGATGGATGAAGAACTTTTAAAAAGAAAAACCTCTCCAATGTCACCTGCATCTATGAGATGAGCTCCCGAAATTGTAACTTCAATCTTTCCCGGAGACGGATAGGCAACTGCATCCACTTTCCATCCGTTTGAAAATTTAACCGAAGCATCTGCATTGAATACCTTGGTTCGAATATCTACTCGGTCCCCAGGCCTGAATCGAGAGTAAAAAGCATCCCCGCAAAGCTTCCAACTTAAAAGCCCACACTTTTCCTTGAAAACTAACGGCCCCAACGCATCAGCGCTTTCACAAATATGACTCAACGGCGAATCGATCTCGAACCTATGCCTAGCATATTCGGCTCGTTCTTCGGAATGTATCATTCTGATAACGGCTTCTAATTCAATTTTAGTAGTAGGCTTCATCTTGGATAAACATTTCGGAGTTTTTCCAGGAAACTTAACAAAGGTCTATTTATGGAAGGACTTAGGCTTTCGAAGAACGATGAGTACAGAATAGAACAGATCTGACACTAACGAACCCACAAATAAAAAAAGGAAGCTCAAGGCTTCCTTTCTATTTCCATCGTTTGTAGGGTCGGCCACTTCTTTTAGATTGAAATGGCGGGGTGGACGGGACTCGAACCCGCGGCCTTCCGCGTGACAGGCGGACGTTATAACCAACTTAACTACCACCCCACATCGATTTGGAGAACCTTTTATAGCCACAGTGGTCGCGCAATTCAATCAATTTTTTAATAAACGTTTAAAAAGAGCTTAACAAGGGGTAGCAATGCCCTCTTTTTGAGCATTACCCAGTTTCAGCTCCCCGTCCTTACCGCCCAAACTACGGACTGCAACATCAGGACGGCTTGGAAAACCCCGATTTCGGGTATACTGTGAGGGCTCTTGTCTAATAGGAGATACCATGAAAAAGGCCCTTATCTTTGCGACCCTTTTGTTGTCCCAAGCCGCTTTGGCTGAAACAGTGACTTACAACGTGGAAGGCATGCACTGCGGTTCTTGCGCAAAAGCCATCCAAGCTCAAGTTTGCAAAATGGACGGACTGGAAAAGTGCGAAGTGAGCGTTGGAAAAGTTGTGTTGTCGTCAAAAACCGGTGTGAACATTTCCCAAGATCAAATCCAAGCCGCAATTTCTAAGGCGGGTGAGTACAAAATCACGGGCTCTTCGAAAGCGAAATAAAAACTTCTTAACAGAAGAAAACAAATCTGCATTTAGTCTTGCACGATAAATTGACTGTCTCACCGACGCTCTGTCGATGACGACGGCGATGACTTTTGCCATAATTATCTTATGGCTACTCTTGATACTCTTGGAAAAAAAGGTCGTCTTCTCATCATCGATGATGAGTCGGAATTACGCGAAGTTCTGATGGCTCTGCTAGAAGAATCCGTGGGAGAAATCACTCAAGCCGCAAACGGCCTTGAAGGCATTGATCTTTTAAAAACTCATCAATTCGATGCCGTCCTTTCTGACGAAAAGATGCCCAAGAAATCAGGCCTGGAAGTCCTTAAATGGATGCGCGAAAACAATCTTAAGATCCCATTCATTATTCACACCGGCTATGGCCAAAAAGAGATGGTTGTCGAGGCGCAACGCTTAGGCGTATATGCCTTTATCGATAAACCTTGGGATGAGCGTAAGCTGATCCGCACCGTGGAAGAGGCTCTTCGCTCCGGCATGGAGCAACAGAAGTAGCTAGTTCTTGTTTTAGTTCCCCTCCTCGATCAAAATGGAAGTCTTTCCGGGTCAATGACCCTAGAACAGGATTTCCTCATGAATAAACTTTTTTGGCTCGATATGGAGATGACAGGTCTCGATGTCGAAAAAGAAGTGATCATCGAAGTTGCAGCCATCGTGACAGACCTTAATTTCAAAGAGCTAGACACATTTGAAACTGTCGTTAAACAACCGCAAAAATATTTGGACAATATGGACGCTTGGAATACCGAGCACCACAAGAAGTCCGGCCTGACGGCGAAAGTTCCATTCGGTATGGAGCCAGATCAAGTCGAAGCCAAACTTGTCGATATGGTGAAAAAGCATTTCCCCGATCCCAAAGACCGCCCGATCCTTGCGGGAAATTCGATCATGCAAGATCGTCTTTTCATCGACAAATACATGAAAGATCTTGCGCCTCGCCTGCACTATCGCATGGTGGATGTGTCGTCTTGGAAAGTGATCATCAATAACAAGTTCAACTACGTTTATCAAAAGGCGAACAAGCATCGCGCCCTTGATGATATCCGCGAGAGCATCCAAGAGCTGCGCGCTTATTGCGATAAAATGACTTTCAATAAATAGATTCTTAAAGGCCTCTGCATCCCAGAGGCTTTTTTCATTTTCAAAGCCTGACTTTGCACGGAGTTTCACCGTGACAAATAAAAGGCCAACACCTTATATAAATCATGCCTCAGAAAAACGAAGAATCTAACGACACCGCTTTTAAAAACTGGATCAATGAAGCTTTAGTCAAACGCATGGCGAAGCACATCTCTCATCATTACCCTGCGTTCGACGAAAAAGCTTTTATCAAACTCAGTCACAAACTGCCCAATCTCGAGTTAAAGCCGCGCATGCGTTTGATCTGCGACTTTTTAAAAACTCATCTTCCCGAAGACTATAATAAAGCTTTGGCAATCTTGTTAAAGGCAACGACGAAGCCGGCCCCCGGTGTAACCGCAATGAAAGGTTTTGATCTTTGGGCCTTCACGGAATACGTGCATCGTTACGGCCTTAAAGACTTCGAAGAATCCATGAAGGCGCTGCACACCTTCACCGAACTTTTCACCGCCGAATTCGCGATTCGCCCGTTCCTGATCCACGAAGAAAAAAGAACGCTCAAAGTTTTGCACAAGTGGAGCAAAGACAAAAACCACCACGTCCGTCGTTTGGTCTCAGAGGGCTCTCGCCCACGCTTACCTTGGGGCGAGCAACTAAAAAGTTTTATCAAAGATCCAACGCCCACCATCGAACTTTTGGATAAGTTAAAATACGACGACGAACTTTACGTCCGCAAATCCGTCGCTAATCATCTTAATGACATCTCTAAAGATCATCCAGACATCGCTGTCAAAGTGGCAGCCCGATGGTTGAAAGAGGCACCCGCCAAGCACAAAGAAAAAATCGAATGGATCGTACGCCACGCCCTTAGAACTTTGCTAAAAAAAGGAAACGCCGACGCCTTAAAGCTTCTAGGCTATGAAAACAAAGGCAAAGTCCAAATCAAAAATTTACTCTTGGTAAGTGA
Source organism: Bdellovibrio bacteriovorus (assembly GCF_001592755.1). Lineage (NCBI taxonomy): Bacteria > Pseudomonadati > Bdellovibrionota > Bdellovibrionia > Bdellovibrionales > Pseudobdellovibrionaceae > Bdellovibrio > Bdellovibrio bacteriovorus. The sequence continues at coordinate 133,085 of NZ_LUKF01000003.1, forward strand.
TAACGTAAAAATCGGCAGCCACCTAGAATTCTCATTCGACGTAGCCAGCACCGAAGCCGCCCAAATCATGGTCGATTACTTAATCCACCACAAAAAAGCCAACGGCGGAACCAGCCCCAAAGTTTTCAAACTGACAACGAAAACAATGAAACACAAAGAAGTGATAGCGATAAAAAAGAAACACTCTTTCAAACCAATCACAACAAGAGTGTACTATCCAGGAACCCACTACCTAGAAATCATGGTGAACGGAAAACTTCTAGCGAAGATCCCCTTCACTCTAAAAAAATAAAAAAAGGGAGCCAGTAAAGCTCCCTTTTTCAATTCAAAAAAATCACCAGCACACAAAATGCAACGAGGACCATCGCTTTCGCTAGATCCTCGTAATTGAACCCCTTTGTCCGTAACCAAACAAAGGAGTCCGATATGCGTAAACACAAGTTACGTATTCTTCGGCAGATTCTAGCAATAACTAAAGCAATGCTAGTGATAATTCTGCTAATCCTGACAATCCTAGCAAAGCTAAAAGTAATTTAAAGAGTCCCTTTGAAGCTCCACCAACTGTACAAACAGTGACTGAAGGACCAAGGTCGGGACTAAAAATCCACGAGACAAAGCCTTTTCAAGGAACGAAGACTCTAGCGAAAGCACCATCTCAAAAAAAAGCGGCGCAAAGCCGCCAGATCCCAAAACAAAAAATGACCAAAAAAGCTTTCAACAGCAAAGAAGAAGTCGTTTCCCTAATACCATCACCGAAACTAACGGCACAATCTCCAGCCTTGCTGACGAGGTAGGAGGATGGCGAGCGGCAGAACCGAGTTCCGCAGCGCCCGACACTCCAACCCAGCAATCAGAAGACAAAAGAAAAAAGAAAAGGGAGTCTACAAGAGACTCCCTTAGCGCGAGGACTGTCCGAGCGTTCGCCGCTCGCCATCCTCCTACCTCGCCAGCAAGGCGGGTCGATTAGTAACGATAGTGTTCCGGCTTGAAAGGCCCATTAGGAGAAGTATGAAGATACTTAGCCTGTTTAGAAGAAAGCTTAGTCAACTTCACTCCTAGTTTGTCTAGGTGAAGCGCCGCCACTTTTTCATCAAGGTGCTTAGGCAAGCGGTAAACAGAGATCTCTTGGTACTTATCACGGTTCGTGAAAAGCTCCATTTGAGCCAACACTTGGTTCGTGAATGAGTTACTCATTACGAAGCTTGGGTGACCTGTTGCACAGCCCAAGTTCACCAAGCGACCTTTTGCAAGAACGATCACTTGACGACCGTTTTTCAAAGTGTGGATGTCCACTTGTGGTTTCACTTCACGAACTTTTGAGTTCTTGTTCAACCAAGCCATATCGATTTCGATATCGAAGTGACCGATGTTGCACACGATCGCGTTGTTTTTCATCATGTTGAAGTGTTTGTCAGTGATGATGTCGCAGCAACCAGTTGCTGTTACGAAGATGTCAGCGATTTTCGCTGCTTCTTCCATCGTCGTCACTTCGAAACCTTCCATTGCCGCTTGCAATGCACAGATAGGATCGATTTCAGTGATAAGAACGCGAGCACCCAATCCACGAAGAGAGTGTGCAGAACCTTTACCGACGTCGCCGTAACCAGCAACTACGCAGATTTTACCAGCAACCATCACGTCCGTCGCACGTTTGATACCGTCCGCCAAAGACTCACGGCAACCGTAAAGATTGTCGAATTTAGATTTAGTGACAGAGTCATTGATGTTGATCGCAGGAACTTTCAACTTGCCGTTCTTAAGAAGAACTTCAAGGTTGTGCACGCCTGTTGTTGTTTCTTCTGAGATACCGATGATTTTCTTCATCTCTTTTGCGAAACGTGGCTCGTGCATCATGTTTGTAAGGTCACCACCGTCATCAAGAATCATGTTGAAGCCTTCCTTGCCCCAACCTACGATAGTTTGTTCGATACACCAGTTGAACTCTTCTTCAGTCAAACCTTTCCATGCAAACACAGGGATGCCGGCTGCTGCGATCGCAACTGCCGCGTGATCTTGTGTCGAGAAGATATTGCAAGAAGACCAACGAACTTCCGCACCCAACTCTACAAGAGTTTCGATAAGAACCGCTGTTTGGATTGTCATGTGAAGGCAACCAGAAATGCGCGCGCCTTTCAATGGTTGTTGTTTTTTAAATTCTTTACGAACGGCCATCAAACCTGGCATTTCAGTTTCAGCGATCTTGATTTCTTCGCGGCCCCATTTAGCCAACTTTTCGAAGACTTCTGGATTTTCCATCGCCTCTTTGCAAACTTTAAAGTCGCCAGAGATAGTTTTTGCAGCTGGTTTAGCTGCTGCTTTAGCATTTTTTTTCATTGCGGATTTCCCGTTTGTTGTCGTTAGTGACATTGAGTTTCCTCTTGTTAGTTTATAAAAAATCAAAAGTTGCTTCAGCCTACGCGACCAGGCGCTTCGGCTCTACCGGCTAACGCCGAAGAAGCTGCTTCAGCTTCCGCGACTTCTGTCGCCCAGCTCTGCCGGCTGCCGCCGTTACGGTAAAGTCAAAATTTCGTAACCAGTATCCGTCACAAGAACGGTATGTTCAAACTGTGCGGATAATAGACCATCTGCGGTATGATAATATTTGATCGAAGAGCCGGTAATATCAAACTCCACGATTTCATCTGTACCTTGGTTTACCATGGGCTCGACAGTGATGCAGTGGAAAGGAACAAGGCGCTCGCCTTTGCCTTTTTTACCGTAAGACGGAACGAAGGGTTCGTCGTGGAAGGTACGGCCGACACCGTGACCGCCAATCTCTTTCACGGTTGTGTAGCCCTTGCGAGTCACGTACTTGTGAGTTTCAAAGCCGATATCGCCGGTAAAGCCGCCAGGTCTGATTGTTTCAATACCAATATCGCGAGCCATGCGGGCAGTTTCAATCAGGTCCTTGGCATCTTCTGAGACGTTTCCGATGGCATACATCTTTGATGTATCACCGAAGAAACCATCAATCCAAGCTGTGACATCGACGTTGATGATATCGCCTTCTTTAAGGATGGTCTTATCGTCGGGAACCCCGTGACAAACAACTTCGTTCACAGAGGTACAAGTGTACTTAGGATAGCCGTGATAACCCAGACACGCAGACTTAGCGCCTTTTGTGAGCATGAAATCATTGGCAAGCAGATCGATTTCATTCGTCGTGATCCCCGCTTTTACGTACTTATCCAGATACGTCAAAGTATCGGCAGCGATACGGCAGGCACGGGTCATTTTTTTGATTTCTTCTAAAGATAAAGGCTTAATTCCCATAGAGGGGATATATAGCACAGAGGCCGGCCCTTGGATAGGCCGTAAAAAGAGAAAAGCCTAGGGGTTACCTAGGCTTTTTGAATCTAGTTCAGTTTAAACTGACTCTAAGACCTATTTAAGGTGCTTAGAAACCAATTTAGTCATATCGAACATAGAAACAGTCGTTTTGCCGCCGAAAACTTCTTTCAATTTAGCGTCAGCATTGATGTTTCTTTTGTTTTTAGAGTCTTGAAGACCGTTCTTTTTGATGTAAGCCCAAAGTTTTTTAACAACTTCAGTACGTGGAAGTGGAGAAGCACCAACAACTGCTGCCAAAGCTGCAGATGGAGTCAACGCTTTCATGAATGCAGCGTTTGGTTTACGTTTTGTAGCAGCTTTTTTAGGAGCAGCTTTTTTCGCAGCAGCGGCTTTTTTAGGAGCAGCTTTTTTTGCAGCTTTTTTTGGAGCAGCTTTTTTAGCTGCAGCTTTCTTAGTAGTAGCTTTCTTAGCTTTCGCCATTTCTAAATTCCTCCGTTAGGTTTTTAGTCTCGTTTATACGAATGAGCTTAGTGTGTATCTAAGTCGAGGGGTTTGTCCAAAAAAAAATGCAGGCTTTTCATTTTTTTTTGCGCATCTGCTGCGGAAACCCCTCTGAAAAGGCACTTTTCCCCTCGGGAAATGCGGTTTTCCCCTAGAGAAAACGCCTGATTCCCTAGGAAAAAGGTCGATTTCTCGATGGAAAACCGCTTCTGGACTGCGATTTTTCGGGGGTGTCCCGATAAGAAACGCATGAGTTTTCAGGCAAGCTTCAAACAAATTCTTCGAGACAAAATGGGTGAAAACACCCATTTCTCCCCTGAAAAAGAAGCTTCTCCCCTGAACTCCGACCCGGCTCACATGGCTTTTTTGCTTGGTCAAATCAACCGTTTAGAATTTCAAACGCGCCGAGGACACTACCCGCAACCGAAAGTTCGTCCACAAAGAAAGGCGCACAACTTCACACCTTCGCAAAAACTTGCTTATGAGTTCATGAAGACCTGGGTGCATGACTTGCACGAGGGATTTACTGCTACCGAACTTAAGAAGGCCTTTCGCCAAGCGGCCCTTGCTCTTCACCCGGATCATGGTGGAAATACGCAGCAATTCTTAGAGCTCAAAGCGCATTACCAGACCTTGCGCGAACTCGTCTCACCCTAGGTCGGTCAAATTTTTATTACAATTCTGAAATAGCTTAAGCCGTTTTTGTTTATACCCGAAAAGCAAAATGAGACAAAACGGAAGTACGGCACCATGTATGACTTAGAGTTTACGTCAGAAGATGCATATAATAAGAGGATCACCTATTTCAAGGTGATCTACTTCATTGGTATTGCTGTCTCGTTCGTCTACCTCGTTAAGTTCAACTTCGAATACAAAACCAGCGAATACAACTCTGTCTTAATCCCAATGTGGCTGATCTATGCTTTATTGCCTCCCCTTGTACTGAAGACCTCAAAGAATTATCTGCTCTCAGCCCTGACCCTGAGCCTTTGTTCTGCTTCGATCGTCGCTTACTTATTATATACCGCTGGCGGAGGAGACGCCCCGGGGGTCTTCTGGTTAGCGGCGATTCCCTTGGTGATGGGTATTCTGATGGGGCTCCCAGGAGCTGTGACGGGATACTTTATCGTTTCCGGGATCATCCTGTTTTATTGGTATTTAAAGGCAAAAGGCCTTGGGCCCAATGTCATTGAAGAATACGGCGATTACGGTAAAGAGAAACTTTTTAACCTGGTCACCTTCCTGATCTTCTCATGCTTCACCACCCATCAATATATTATGGGCGAAGAACGTTTCATGAAGCGTTTGATGGAAAAGAACCTCGATATTGAAAACCTCTTGAGAGTCCTGATCCACGATATCGCAAACACTTTGTCTTCGATGACTTACAATCTGGTTAAAGCCAAAGAGGATCGAGAAAACTTAAGTTCCCTGGAGTTTGAAAAGATTGAAAAAGCTGTCGACGACATCAACAGCCTGCTTGCTCAAGTTCGACATTTGAAATCGGTGAAGGACGGAAAAGCTGCTCTGCCTTTAAAGCCTATCTCTTTGACCTTGGTTCTTCATGAGGTCTACGAAAGCACTTTGGATTTAGCTCAGAAAAAAGGAATCAAGCTGTCTTTGGATATTTCCCGAGACCGCATGCTGATCAATGGCGAAAAAACCATCCTAAGCAACGTGGTGCTTTTAAACCTACTTAATAACGCCATTAAATTTTCTCATCCCGGAGATCGCATCGAGCTCAAAGCTTACGCCACGGATTCACAGGTGGTGATTGAGATCCAAGATTATGGCATCGGCATCCCGGCTTCGATCCTGCCTCAGATCTTTAACATCAATGCCCAGACTACACGTGCCGGCACCCAAGGGGAAAAAGGGACTGGTTACGGAATGCCGCTAGTTAAAGAGTATTTACAGATGATGGACGGCACCATCGAGATCTTTTCGCAAGAAGCCCCTTCACACAGCCAACCTCGCGGCACCAAGGTCGTCTTGACCCTGCCTTTAGCTACGTAAGGCAAAAAAAAGGCTCCCGTTTTGAGAGCCTCTTTCTTGAAAGTATCTGATATTCAGTCTTAAACCATTTTGAAGCGGATGCGCTTTGGAGCGGCATTTTCGCCCAAACGTTTTTTACGGTCTTCTTCGTATTCCGAGAAGTTTCCGGGGAAGAATTCAATCTTCGAGTCGCCTTCAAACGCCATGATATGTGTACAAACGCGGTCTAAGAACCAACGATCATGCGAGATCACCACAGCAGATCCACCGAACTCTAACAAAGCTTCCTCAAGAGCACGCATGGTATTGACGTCCAAGTCATTCGTCGGCTCATCCAGAAGCAATAAGTTCGCCCCTTGCTTAAGGATCTTCGCCATATTGACACGGTTTCTTTCACCACCCGACAACTGACCGACTTTCTTTTGTTGGTCGGTTCCAGAGAAGTTAAACCACGAAACGTACTGACGAGCATTGATCTCACGAGTTCCCAATTGGATCACGTCTTGACCGCCTGAAAGCTCTTCAAAGATCGTTTTATTCGGATCCAAAGTTTCACGCGTTTGATCAACGTAAGCGATTTTCACCGTCTCTCCGACTTTGAAAGTACCAGAATCTGGATTTTCTTTACCTGTGATCATACGGAACAATGTCGATTTACCCACACCGTTCGGCCCGATAACGCCCACGATCGCACCACGAGGAATGGTGAAGCTGACGTCGTCCAAAAGAACTTTGTGATCGTAAGCTTTTGTGATGTTTTTCGCCTCAACGACGATATCACCCAAACGAGGTCCTGGCGGAATGTAGATAGACATCTCTTGGATTTTCTCTGGCGAGGCTTCTTTCAATAGATTTTCGTAGTTAGAAATACGCGCTTTTGATTTCGCCTGACGAGCTTTCGCACCTTGACGGATCCAATCCAACTCGCGCTCTAAAGTCTTGGCTTTGCGAGCTTGGTCTTTGGCTTCGTTGGCTTGACGCTTGTCTTTTTGTTCTAGCCAAGATGTGTAGTTTCCTTTCCAAGGAATGCCTTCACCACGATCAAGTTCTAAGATCCAGCCTGCAACGTTATCCAGGAAATAACGGTCATGCGTAACTGCGATCACAGTTCCTGGGAACTTCGAAAGATATTGTTCAAGCCATGCGACAGATTCTGCGTCCAAGTGATTCGTCGGCTCATCCAGCAATAAGATGTCGGGTTCAGACATGATCAATCTTGCCAAAGCCACACGGCGCTTCTCACCACCTGAAAGGTTTGTCACAGGAAGATCGCCATCTGGACAGCGAAGAGCATCCATCACGATTTCGATTTTTTGATCAACGTCCCAAGCTCCCAAAGCTTCCAATTTTTCTTGGATTGCGCCTTGTTTTTCAATCAGCTTATTCATTTCGTCTGGATCCAAATCCGGATCAGAGAATTTGTCGTTGATCGCGTTGTATTCGCCCATCAATTTCGGCAATTCACCCATACCGGCGAAGATATTTTCTTTCACCGTTAGTGCGGGATCCAAGTGCGGTTCTTGCTCGAAGTAACCGACTTTCATTGTTTTGGATGGAAAAGCTTCACCGAGGAAGTCCTTATCCACACCTGCCATAATTCTAAGCAAAGTCGACTTACCAGAACCGTTCAAACCAAGAACACCGATCTTTGCGCCATAGAAGTAAGAAAGGTAAATATCCTTCAACACGTATCTTTGTGGAGGATATACTTTACTTACGCCCTTCATTGTGTAGATAATCTCTTGAGACATGATGTCACACTCCTAAAAGAGAGTATCTTTACCAGGCTAAAAATACTTGTCAAATGGAGTTCCATTTATGAAACTGTCGCCCCTGTGCATGAAGCACTTTCGGCAAACAAAATAAGCAGATTGTAATTAGCATAATGAGTGACGACGTCTTAGAGAAACAATCGAATACGCTTCTAGAAGCCGCGGCGGAACGTTCGGAAACCTCCGAAAAGCCCTCTTCTTCGCGCAAATCGCTGTTTGGAAACCTGAATAAGGATCTAACCGAAGCTCTGAATAGCTGGGACACTCTGACAGAACAGATGTCCAATCGCATCTCTCCTGAAGAAGAGCAGCTTCGTGAAGTCAAAAGACTTCTGGGCGAACTCAAATCCAAACTGAACGAATTCGCCGATTAATTTACTTTCTGTCGTGCTTGCTGCCCCCAAGACATTCGGGGGATTCGAAATTCAAGGCCGCTTTTTGCTTTTCCCATTCTTCGGGCGTCAGCGTTTTCTGCGTCAAGGCATGAAGACCGCTTTGCAGTTCTTCTTTTAACAGCTCATTGATCATTCTTTGACGATCGATGCGGGACTTCCCCGTAAACTTCTCAGAGACCACCAAAACTTTGAAATGAGTCTCGCTGCCAGGGGGAACAGAATGCATAAAGCTCTCGTTTTCGATTTCCATATGGATCGGAACGAGAGCTTTGCTTAAAATATCATTCAAACGAGTAGCACGTGTGGACATGAAACCTTTTTATTTTTTATCAATCTTGGATTTTACGTAATCCAAGCCCATTTTCGCCATGACGAAAACGCCTTTTTCTTCGAGCTTCTTTTCCACATCTTTGGCAGTACGTAAAGCTTTTGCTGCTGCCATTTGCGCCAAAGGATGTCCGACCGGAAGACCTTCAAACTGACCGTCGTGCACCCATTCTTCAGCCACGGTGTCAGCCAACTCCATCACCTTAGGAGCTTTCATGCGGATCAATTCGCTGCCGTAGAATTCTAAGTGAACTTTTTGCGGGCCTTCGCCATTAGAAGACATCATATCTTCGTGAGAAGTATCTTCTTCAGAAACGCGGTGAGCTTCCACCGTGATTTCTTCAGGACGAACACCTTCATTTTGCGCTTCCGTGTTGATCGAATCGGCTTCCTCGATGGTGACTTCAGCCTCATCAACGATGACACCGGCGTCGTTCATAATCGCAGCCGTTTCCATCTCAATGTGTTCTTCATCGTGAAGAGCTTCATCAGCTTCCATCTCGTGACGAGGGCGACGCTTCGGCGCGTGCTTATCACCATGGTGAGCTTTTTTGTGCCCGCCTTTAGAAGAATGTTTCTTTTTACCGTCGTAGTGCTTAATTTCTGGCATGTGACACCTCTTAGACAAATCCTAACATTTCTCGAGTGACAAAATCATAATCCGCTTTGGCTGGGGACTTTCCAGCAAACAATCCCTTGCCGGAACGCACGGTGTTTTTCACCTCTGATGAAGTTCTAATATACCCCTTCATCAGACAATCCTCAAAAGATTCGATGCATTTCTGTAAAAGTTCATGACTGGTGTTTTCACGACCATCGAACTTCGTGAACAGAATTTTTTTCGTAAATTCCAGGTCGAAGTCCTGCTTAATATCCTCTAATTCGCTCAAATTCTTCTGTAAACCCAAGAATGCAAATTTATCCGGATTCACAGGCAAAATGACCTCATCGGAAGCCACGGTCACCGCCGTATTCACCGCACTTAAAGCCGGGGCTGTATCGATCAAGATCAAATCATAGCGGTGCTTGATCTTTTCTAGCGGCGCTTTCACCATTTGGGCCCAATTGCGGTTGGAATTCATCAGAACTCTTTCTAAAACCGAGTTGTTCAATGAAGACGGAATTAAATCCACGTGAGGCTCAACAAAACGCACACATTCTTCGATGCTTTTGCGTTTTTCCGCGATATCAACCCAGACCGGAAGGCTTTCGTCTTCTACGCCTAAAGCAAAGCTCAAGTTGGCTTGTTGATCCAAATCGACGAACAGAACGCGCGCACCATACATCGCCGCACGCAAGCCCATGTTTAAAACAGAAGTGGTCTTAGCCACCCCGCCTTTCAGCATTTGCACGGAGATCACTTTGTGCGGGTATTTAAAACCCTCCGCCAGTAAAAGTGTGCGGACCTCTTCGGGCATAAGCCACGGTGATTTGATTTTTTTATGAAGATGTTTTTCCGCCTTCAGCTTTACTTCGGAAGGGGCTATTTCCATGAAAGAGGCCAAATCACTGAGTGTGATGCAAAACTCCTGTTGCGCCAATGCTGACATCAGAAACCTCCTGGTGAATCAAGCCTACCCAGAGGATTTCTTTAGCGCAAGAGCGGCGCACAGAGTTATTCTGTTAGATTTCGGGTGGCGCAAAATCCTCAAGGTGTTTTGACTCTTCCATCAGAAGCGAACGCACTTCCTCGACATCGAAGCGATAAGACCAAAGAAGCTGTTCGCGCATTTTACGCAATTGCCAGATTTGTTCTGGGGTCAAAGGATGAAGACCTTCAATCATACGACGCAAATGCAGATCCACTTCGCGCTTAAAGTCTCCGTAATCCAGGTCGTCTTCATGATAGTTGTCTAAAAAATGCATAAACTCTTCGACGGCAGGATTCATAATCACCCCCTGCCACCCATTGTTGCATTTTCTTATGTCTCCCTCCTGGGTATACATCCGTCTCTTGCTAAGAATCAGCCTCCAGGACTATCCTTAAACTTACAGAAAGGACATGTATGGCTCCGGAATTGGCAGCAGCTTATGTCATCGGGTGGATTCCTTCCGCAGGAGTCACGGGCTTGCAAATCTGGCTTCATCGCAAGAAAGTTCAGCATCCCACTTACCGAAAACTGCAACAGAACTTGCGTAAAGCCGGGCTTCTTTGGCGTGAGTCGCGCTCGGATCTTGAGCCCTTTCAAGAGGGAAAAGAAGAGCTGGATCTGAAAGCCTACGAAAAAAATCTGCTCTTGATGGGTAGTTTTTTCCTATTTTTAAGCTGGCTGGGGTTCTTCTTTAACCTGCTCGTCTTAATTTCCGTGCATTCTTTGGCGGTCTCCCGTAAAGAAAGGTTTCTATTTTCCAGTGCTTTGACCGAACAGGATCTTCTTGTCGAGCAAGTGCAAGAGATTCTGAAGGAGTCCCCGACATGAAACCCGTGAACAAACTGCCTGTTATTGAAAAATCAAAACACTGGCTGATCATTAATAAGCCGACGGGCATTTCCGTGCACAATGAAGCGGGCGACGTTCGCAGTGTTTTAAAAAAACAACTTCATCCGGGAACTTTCCACGACATCTACCCTGTTCACCGTTTGGATAAAGAAACTAGTGGTCTTTTGGTTGTCGCGACAGAACAAGAAACAGCGGCGGCCCTCTCGGAGCAATTCCAAACTCATAAAGCCGAAAAAATGTACTACGCGGTTCTTCGCGGCAGCATGGATGTTTCTGACGAGTGGCAAGAATGGAACTTCCCTATTTCTGACAAAGCCGAAGGCCGTAAAAATCCTCAAGGTCTTTTGAAAGATCGTGTTGAAGCTAAAACTCTGTTTAAAGTTCTTAAATCCAATAAGTATTTTTCGTTGGTGGAATTGCGTCTTTTAACGGGCCGCCAGCATCAAATTCGCAAGCATGCGGCTTTGGCAAAGCATGCTATCGTCGGTGATACTCGCTATGGCGACGAGGCTTATAACAGCAAGATGGCCGGGATCTATAAAAACGATCGCATGTTCTTGCACGCTTTCCGATTGAGCATGCCTATCGGTGGCCGCATTCAAACTTTTGAAACGCCATTGCCACCTGATTTCCAAAAAATGTTCTAAAACTGCCCCCTCAGCCTGTGGCGAGGCGGCGGTTATGAAGCAGAGCATAGAGAGCAATGTGCCCCGCTAATTGATCAGCTCTCTTAGTCGTACACCAGGTTTTTCTAAAGAGCCTATTGATGTGGGCTCTTAACATCGCGCAAGTGTGATTCAAACTGAAAATCGGATCCCACTTCAGCTTCTTTAATTCCCCTTGTCCGACAATCGCCCCTCTACCACCTAAAATGGTTTCATAGCGAGCTTTCGGAAAATATCTCTTAACATCTTTTGGATAATAAGGATTTGAGTCAGATCGGATTAAAGCTATTGGCGAAACAAAGTTTTGCATCTCTGAAAACAACTTTTTACGAGCTTGAGACCTGTGATCTGCCCGAGGTCCGTATTTTTTTCTAGCAAAAGCTGCAATTCTTCCCTTCGCTGGCATTTGCGCTACTTCAAAACCTAAAATCCTTCGAGTTGAGTACTCTACCATCAAAGTCACCGAAAGAGGCTTGCACTTAGTATGTTCAAAGGTTTCAAGATCATCAAATTCCACTTCAGTACAAAGCGGAAACTTTTTATTCCACTCTTTGAGTTCTTCTTTAGCTGTCGCAATAGAGAATCGGAACTTCCGCACTACGGTTTTGTGATTGATTTTTAATATTCTTGCCGCTTCCCGCTGACTAACACCGCCCGTTAATAAGTCACAGACAGTCTTATTTAAATGTCTTTTCTTCTGACCTTTTAAAGGACTCGACGTGGCTGCAGAAAAGCTTTTGCGACAAGAAAAGCACCAGAATCTGGAGAGATGCTGGCCATCGGACTTACGATAATAAGATCCAAGCTTGCGAATTGTCCGAGAAGCAGAACTTGGATTTCTTTGTGTGTGGCAGTAAGGGCATTTGAACTTCATGAGTCTCAGCAATGGCAAGTGCCACGCCAAGAAGCTCGAACTAACTTTGCACAGAAAAAGGGGGCAGTTCTAAATGTTCTAGTATTATTTCTTTGGCGGAGGAGTCAGTTTACTGTCTAACTTCGCCAAGAAGCTCGACACTAAATCTTCGCGCTCTTGCCCAGATACAGGGCGCGCTCCTAACGGAAACTCGGTATAAAGCTCTTTAGGAATCTCTAATAGGAATCTTGAAGGAGCTGAAGGACGAACCACTCCGTTCTTTTTTCTTTGCTGACAACGTGACATCACCAGACGTTTCTTCGCCCTCGTGACACCCACATAGAACAAACGACGCTCTTCATCGATATCCGAACCTAAATTTTTATGCGGCAACAAATCTTCTTCAATGCCCGCTAAAATCACGATCGGGAATTCCAAACCTTTAGAAGCATGAAGAGTCATCAATTGCACTTTATTTGGCTCTTCTTCTTCTCCCGACATATCGTCGCGCAAAAGCATCGAGTCGATAAAAGACTTTATGCTTTCCACATCATACGAACGACGTCCTAAGTACGCATCTAAGATACGACCTAGAATTTCCACAACCGTCCATTTTTTTTCGGCGCTTGTGGGGTCTGCCGCCGTTCCATAGACGTATTCGCGATATCCAATGTCGGCAAAGATTTGCACCATCTTTGCGCCCGGAGATGATCCTACATTGAAATCGAGGATATTCTTTGGAAGATCCTCGATAAACTTCATCAGGTCATCGATCGCAAGACCCGCTTTTTCCTGCACTTCGGCTTCACGCCAGAAACGGCAGGCATCCACGAAGTTGATACGTTTTTTAAGCGCAAACTCACTGAGTTTTTCAATCGTCGTGTCACCAATACCGCGAGACGGAACATTGATAATACGACGTAAAGAAACTTCATTCGGAGCCAGAGACTGTTTTAAGTAAGCCATCAAATCTTTGATCTCTCGACGGTCAAAGATCGAAGTGCCGCCCGAGATATGATACGGCACATTGGCTCGACGTAAAGAGGACTCAATCAAGCCACCTTGCGTGTTCGAACGATAAAGCACTGCAAAGTCTTTGTACGAGTGGCCTTGGCGCATAAAGTGCTGAATTTCGCTGACGACGAATTCGCATTCATCTTCTTCGCGTTCCAACAAAAACATTTCAGGCAGCACACCCGTGCTTTGCGCGATTTCGGCTCGTAAAATTTTACCGTGACGGTTCTTGTTTTTAGAAATCGCCGCGTTGGCGACAGCTAAAATTTCTGCGGACGAGCGATAATTGCGCTCAAGTTTAATCACTTCGCAGTTTTTAAATTCTTGCGGGAAGTTCAAAATATTTTTTACTTCCGCCCCACGCCAGCCATAAATCGACTGATCGTCATCGCCGACGACGGTCAGGTTGTTATGAGACTTCACGATTTGATGAATCAAATCCATTTGCAGGCGATTGGTGTCTTGAAATTCATCCACCATCACTTGGCTGAACATGCCTTGAACTTTTTCAAGAATGTCTGGATGTTCCCTGAAAAGCTGCAAAGGCTTAATCAGAAGACCTTCGAAATCAACTACACCCAAGTGTTCTAAGCGCTTTGCAAACTTCGGCGTGAGGACTTCCACCATCTCGTGGTATTCGTCGAAAGCCTCCGTTTGCGGAGCCAGGCCCGTGCGCTTGTCGTTGATCATGGTCAGAATTTTATCGACATCGAACTTATCTTTGCCCGAATTCTTAATATCCTTCATCAGGTCTTTAAGAATCGCGTTGCAATCACTTTGATCGACGATACCGAAGTAAGGCGAAAGGGCTGCGTGTTTATGGAAACGGCGAAGGATCTGCAAGCCAAACGAGTGAAAAGTCCCTGCCCAGAGATTTTTCCCCGTGTTACCCAGCTTCACCCCGACCCGGTGCTTAAGTTCGCGCGCAGCTTTGTTTGTGAACGTTAATACGCAAATTTCTTGTGCTTGCGCCACACGCTCTGAAACCAAGCGCCCCGTTCTTGAAACAAGAACTGTCGTTTTTCCTGAACCCGCCCCTGCCAAAATAAGCAAAGGGCCGTAATTATGCTTTACGGCCTTCTGCTGCTCGGGGTTCAGCCCCTTAAGCCATTCCATAATACTCACTACTTCAAGGGCCGAATGGACTTCGGCCTTACAGATACAAATTAAACTCTATTGTGGATCAATGTACGAACTTCGTCTTCAAAGACGACTTCGATTTTATCAGACATCGCGTCTTTAATGAAACCCATCCCGAATTTTGGATGTTGAAGTTTCGTGTTCTTTTCGAACTTGCCCTTCATGTTGTAAGAAGCTGTCGGTGCGTTTTCAGTCGCCATCAACATTTCATACTCATTGCGGTGGCTTGAGCGGCGTGAATTCATTGTTTGCTCACGCTTCTTAGCCGCAGCACCCGTCAAAGGCTTGCCCGTCTTAGTTTGAGTTTTAGGAAGAGAGTATGTTTTTTGAGATCCGCAAATCTCACATTTGATTTTTGCCGACGTCGCCGATGTGTGCGCTAGGACCACGTGGTATCTATCAGCATCACATTTTTTGCAGAAAGCAAAAAAAGATTTCGCGACGGGGGGCAGTGTATTCATCGTCATTGTTCTTCCTATCTAGTATTGTTGTTTCAAACTATAAATCATTAATTTTTCATCGAGCTTCTTTTGCGCAATTTCACTCGCACTTAAGAAGTAAGGCCCACTACCGCTTTCAATGCGGTGTTGGAATTCCAACATGCTTTGTTCGCTTTTTGGATCAATCATGGAGTTTGTCGGTCCATAGTTTTCCAAAAAGGCATAGTCCTCTTCTTTATTAAAAAACTTTTCCCAATTGTTCGTATTCACTTTCGCACGGTAGGTGATGGTTTTTGCATGAGAGTGAACCGGAGCATAAGCACCGATCACTTCCAAGTGACCGTAGTGAGAGTGTAACTTCAATGCCGGACTTCCCCACTGAGTCATGCCCGAACATTGATCGACGTTGGCGTACCAAAGACCAAAGGCCTTAGATAAAAATCCTAAGCCATAGAGACCTTCACCTTGCGGAAGCAAAGAATTGATGGAGCATAAATTGTGCGCCACCCATTCCCCTTTGTGCATCGTCGGAATGATAATGAAGAGTGAAAGCGGAATCCAATCCATCTCGTCTAAAGATGTCACTTCTTTTAAAACGCTGGAAGTTTTGATCGGAGAATTCGTCGCTGGGAATTTTTTAGGATCTAAAGCCTCACGCATGCTTTTCGTAAGTGCTGATGGTTTACAGGCAAAACCCGCAACAAAACCTGGCATCACGGCGCAGTCATAAAACACCCAACGAGGCATCGCCATGTTAGAAGGACCGAAAGCACGTTCTTCAATCGAATAGATGCGATCGGCAAAAGCCAGTTCACTTAAATCCAAAGGATCTTTGAACACAGGTTGTTTGGTGAACCAGTCTAAGCGATGAAGAGACCCTGGCTGAGCGATTTGGTTTTCTGGACGTACGAAAACATAAGGGCGAATATCATCGCGCTCCATCCAGTCCGCTTTTGCCAATAGTGAATTCATCGAATGCTGCTCCAAGTTCTGCGCTGCTTCAGCTCCGGCCATGAGGCCTGCGCTCTGCGGGCTACCGCCCGACCATGTCTTTAGGTTGTACTATCTTATCAAATTCTTCGCCAGAAAGGAGTCCAAGATTGATGGCTTCTTCGCGCAGCGTAGTGCCATTTTTGTGGGCAGTTTTGGCAATTTTGGCAGCATTGTCGTAGCCAATGTGAGGATTCAAAGCGGTTACGAGCATTAAGGAATGCTCTAGATGCTTCTGAATCTGTTTGGTATTGGCTTCGATTCCGACAACACAATGGTCAGTAAAGGACTCACATGCGTCTGCAAGTAAGCGAACAGAGTTTAAAACGTTAAAGACGATCAAGGGCTTAAAGACATTCAGTTCGAAATGACCGGTAGCTCCTCCAATAGAAACAGCCACATGGTTCCCCATCACCTGAGCACAGACCATAGTCATGGCTTCGCTTTGAGTTGGATTCACTTTTCCTGGCATGATCGAACTTCCCGGTTCATTTTCAGGCAAGTGAAGCTCACCGATACCGCAGCGAGGGCCGGAACCCAAAAGACGAATGTCGTTAGCAATCTTCATCAAAGAAACGGCGACGGAGTTTAAAGCTCCACTCACTTCCACCAAAGCGTCGTGCGAAGCCAAAGCTTCAAATTTGTTCTCTGCGGAAACAAAAGGAATTTTAGTTTCAGCCGCAATAGCTTTTGCCGCTTCCACGGCAAACTGAGGATGAGTATTTAATCCCGTTCCTACCGCCGTGCCTCCGAGTGCCAGTTCATGCAAATGCGGAAGAGTGTTTTTCACTCTTTGAATCGAATGTTTCATTTGTGTGACATAGCCAGAAAATTCCTGCCCCAGAGTCAGCGGTGTTGCATCCATCAAATGCGTGCGACCGATTTTCACGATGTCTTTAAACTCGTTTTGTTTTTTCTCTAAAGCTTTGTGCAGCTTTTCCATCATGGGAATCAGACGATGATAAACTTGTTCGGCGACCGCGATATGCATCGCCGTCGGAAAGGTGTCATTTGAGGATTGACCTTTATTGACGTCGTCGTTGGGATGAATTTCTTTGCTAGGAAGCTTAATGCCCATCATATCCATCGCACGATTGGCGATGACTTCGTTCGCGTTCATATTTGTCTGCGTGCCAGATCCCGTCTGCCACACCACCAAAGGAAAGTGCGCATCTAATTTGCCTGCGATCACTTCGTCCGCGGCTTTCACGATAACATCGGTTTTCTTAGCGTCTAAAAGATTCAGTTTTTGATTTGTCTGCGCGGCACATTTTTTTAAAATCCCCAACGCGCGAATCATTTCTCGAGGAAAACGATCGCCGCCTATGCGGAAGTTTTGAGTGGATCTTTGCGTTTGTGCTCCCCAGAACTTATCCGCGGGGACTTGCACTTCACCCATGGTGTCTTTTTCAATACGCATATCTGCCATTTGCAAACTCCTTAAAAAGATCTGAGTTTAATTCTTTCTTGCTACTTGGCCTACGTGAGCTTGATCGGTCGGATAAATAACAAGCTCTTGGATGTTTACGTGTGCGGGACGAGCGACACACCAGGCAATAGTTTCAGCGATGTCTTGCGCCGAAAGCGGCGTCATTCCTTCGTAAACTTTATCGGCCTTGCTTTGATCGCCTAAACGTACGTACGAAAATTCAGTGTGGACCATGCCTGGCTCAATATTGGTCACACGCACTTTACTGCCTAAAAGATCCATGCGCAGACCTTCGCTCAAGGCGCGCACCGCAAACTTCGTCGCGCAATAAACGCCTCCACCTGGATAAGTCCAGCGACCCGCAACAGACCCCAGATTGACGATGTGACCCGAGTTTCTGCGAACCATGTGTTCAACAATCCCGCGAGTGACGTACAAAAGACCTTTCACATTCGTATCAATCATCGTGTCCCAGTCTTCCAGTTTCGCGTCTTGCATTTTATCAACGCCTTTAGCAAGGCCGGCGTTGTTAATTAGAACATCGATATGAGCCATCTCCGCATAGTGAGCCTTCATAAACTGAGTCACATCATCGCGGTCACTGATATCGAAATGCGCGGTCTTCACTTGAGTATTCGGGTGAGCCGCCTTTAATGCGGTCTCGAGCTCATTCAGCTTATCGCGACGACGTCCCGTCGCAAAAATAGAGTACCCTTGCCCCGCTAATGCCAAAGCCGTCGCCCAGCCAATCCCCGAAGTCGCCCCAGTAATAAATGCCCATTTCTTTTCCATCCTTTAAAGGTACCTGCTTCCCATTGTAGAGAAAAGGAAGCAGGTACCTTTTGCGCGACGCAATGCGATGGGCGTAGGTGCGAGGACGGCGTTGTGTTAGGTTCGCGGACTATGAAATGTCCTTGTGGCTCTGAGAAAAACTATAGTGAGTGTTGTGGTCCTTATCATTCTGGCAAAGCCTTGGCTCCGACGGCCGAAGCTTTGATGCGTTCACGCTATTCAGCGTTTGCGAAAAATCAAATGGAGTACTTGCGTGATACGACGGATCCTCAAACTTTGGATCTGATTGATGATGACGCCAATAAAGAATGGGCCGAGCGCGCTAAATTCCTAAAGCTTGAAATCGTAAAAGCCGAAGAAAAAGGAACCAAAGGCACGGTGGAGTTTAAAGCTTTCTACACAGTGGACGACGAAGAATACGTTCATCACGAAGTCAGCACCTTCCGCAAACAAGCCGGCGAATGGTTTTTTAAATCCGGAAAAATCAAATCGGAGAAAACAAAATGAAATACTGGCTGATGAAATCAGAACCTGACGTTTATTCCATTGATACTCTTAAAAAAGACGGAACGACCTGGTGGGAAGGTGTTCGAAACTACCAAGCCCGCAACTTCATGTCGAAAGAGATGTCCGTGGGTGATCTTGTTTTGTTCTATCACTCTAACGCCGAACCTCCCGGTGTTGCGGGAATCGCTAAAGTTTCAAAAGCGGCGGCTGCGGATAAAACTCAGTTCGATAAAAAATCTGAATACTTTGATGCTAAAGCCACGAAGGAAAAACCAAATTGGTTTTGCGTTGAAGTTGAATTTGTAGCGAAATTTAAAAACCTCGTCAGTCTTTCGGATTTGCGCGAAAACGAAAAACTTGCCGACATGGTCGTGTTACAAAAAGGCTCTCGCCTTTCGGTTCAGCCTGTTGATAAAAAGCACTTTGATATCGTCAAAAAAATGGGTGGCGTTTAAAGCATGAAACTTTTTTTGGCTCCGATGGAAGGTGTCGTTGACTGGGTGATGCGCGACACTTTGACACAAATTGGTGGTGTGGATCAGTGCGTGACCGAATTTCTTCGCGTCACGGATCGTCTGCACCCTGAAAGTGTCTTTTACAAAAACTGTCCTGAGCTAAAAACCAATTCGCGCACTCGCTGGGGGACACCTGTCTTTGTTCAACTTCTTGGCGGTCATGCCGAACCTTTGGCGCTCAACGCGCAAAGAGCCGTCAAACTTGGCGCCCTCGGTATTGACTTGAACTTTGGCTGCCCAGCTAAAACCGTGAACCGTCATGATGGTGGCGCAAGTCTTTTAAAATCTTGTGACCGTGTTCACACCATTGTGGATACGGTTCGTAAGGCTGTTCCTGCTCACATCCCTGTCACGGCAAAAATCCGTCTGGGTTTTGACGATCCGACAAAATGCCTGGAAATCGCCCAAGCTGTCGAAGCGGCGAACGCCACTTGGTTGACGGTGCACTGTCGCACGAAAACGGATGGCTATAAACCACCCGCTTATTGGGAGTGGATTCCAAAAATCAAAGAAGCGACAAAATTAAAAATCATCGCCAATGGTGAAATCTGGAATGTCGCTGACTTCAAACGCTGCGTGGAAGTGACCCAGTGTGAAGACTATATGATCGGCCGTGGAGTGATGAGCAATCCCTTTATCTTCCGTCAGATCAAACAAAGCCTTTCCCATGAATCCGTGGAAGAAATGAACTGGCAAAGAGCGAAGCCACTTTTGCCGCAGTTTTTTGAAGCAAGCACGCTCTACATTAACGACTACTTTGCTGTTTCTCGCACGAAGCAATGGCTTAAAGCGCTTTCTCTGAAGAATGCCGAGGCGAAACAGGTTTTTGACGAAATCAAGATTTTAAAAAAGCCGGTGGAATTTCGCGCAAACCTAGAACGCATTTGTTCCGCGACTTAATGAACAGCGTGGATACAATCTGACGACAAATCAGCGAGCTATGCGATCCGATGTTTTTGTTCGCTTCAGAACATTTTTTGAAAAATGAAGTAAGGACTTTTCATCTTCACAACATGCAGACGGAATCGCTCTGCGATCCAATTCATGCTTCTTTCTGAGAAAAATCCAACGTGAGTAAGATCACGTCGATAATGCCAGTCATGGAAGGCCGCTTCGCCTTTGTGAGCGGATGTCATGATTGCTAATATCCCCCCAGGTTTGAGCAGGCTTAACATGCGCTCAATTTCCATTTTGGGATTGTGAAGATGTTCCCACACTTCAGTGCTTGTAATTAAATGATAGGTGCGCTTAAGAATCTCGGTGTCCGTAAAGTAAAATGCATCGTAGTTCGAAGTTTCAAACCCGTGTGCGTTTAGAAGTTTACTCAAAGTCGCCGTGGGTCCACATCCATAATCTAAACTTGTGAGCGACAAACTCTCTACACCGGCGGCCTTGAAGTGATCCGTAACACCTTTGATAAGTGGATCGAAGAAAGCCAAGTAGCCCGCACTTTCCTCGTTTTGATGAAGATCGTAGCGCTGCTTTTCTTCTTCGAAAGTCAGACGCTCTGCGGGATTCATGAAAATAAAATCACAATCTTCGCAATGAAAGTAACTGCGTTCAGGCTTCTTAACCACTTTAAAAGCATTTGAGTTTGGTGACTGACAAAGTAAGCACTGCATGACAGGAAGAATCCTTGTCTCCCCCGCACCCCTATGTCAAAAAGAATTATGGCTAAAGTAGTTATTTATAAAAAAGACCCCTGCCCTTATTGTGACCGCGCTATCAATTTTTTGAATGGCAAAGGCATCGATTATGATGTTGTGGATCTAACGGGCAAACAAGAAGAAATCGATCGCATTAAAAATGAAACCGGATGGAGAACAGTTCCTATCATTCTTATCGACGGCAAATTGGTCGGTGGTTACACGGATCTCAAAGCCTTGGATGAAGAAGGTAAACTTGATTCCATGCTAGAAGGAAAATAAGAACCGGAAATTACTGGCGCAATTCTGTGCGAGGGCTCATCTCAACCGGGCCTTCGAAGAATTTCTGCACGCCTTCGATCATCTCATCGACGTTGCGAGCTTTCGCACACACACCGACGAGCGCATTTCCAAAGAGCAACCACACACTGGTCGTACGAACAAAGAAACGCACTTTACGCATTGCTAAGTCATCGCCAAAATACTGACGGCTCAGATGAATCAACTTCAAAAGACATTTTCCATATTCAGCCCCTTCTTCTTCCGAAGTGCGAGGAGCTTTCATTCCTTCTTTACCGGCGGGAGATGCAAAACCCAAGTCTTCACCCAGCTGCCACATCATCCAGGGACGAGCTGCTAAACCACGGCCGGCCATCGCCATATCGCAACCCGTTTCTTCAAGCATGGCTTTCGCATCATCAGAAGTTTGAATGTCACCATTTCCGATCACAGGAAAATCGACAGCTTTATGAAGTTGTTTAATTTGTTCCCAGTCCGCAGAACCGCGACGTTTTTGGGCGGCCGTTCGCGGATGCAAGCACACCCATGCCGCTCCCGAATTACGAAGCCCCGATACGAACGTCAAAAGCTCATCAAATTCTTTAGTGCTTCCCACCGCGCGCAATTTCACACTGACAGGAACCGTCGCATTTTTGACGGTCATACGTACCACTTCCGCGGCGTAAGAGGGATCACCCATTAATGCAACACCGTAGTTGTGCTTCAAGGCTTTTTGTACGGGACAACCCATGTTGATATCGATGGCTTCAGCTCCCCACTCAATCAAGCGCTTCACGCTTTCCATGATGGGAACTTCTTCGTTTCCTAATATTTGTGGAACAAGACCCGTCTCGTGCGGGGCGCGCATGGTCTCTGGCGTCGTCACCAGATTTTCATTGGGAATGCGGCGAGAATTTAACATCTCTGTCGGCCAAATCGTAAAAGCATCGGCCGGCATGTATTCACGAATCACTTCACGCAAAGCCACGTGCGTAAGGCCCACCATCGGCGCCAAGCAAAGCGGAAAGTTCACCTTGCCATCCAAGATAGGACGATGCAAGCCGAGTTGTTTTTTCGTGAATCCGTGAGAGTCAAAAGCCATAGGGACTTTTACCCGCAAATGCCGTCCGGTTGCAATGCCCGAATGAAATTAGCGGGAAAAACGAGGTAAAAAGCGTAAATATTTTTCGGGAAGGATGTCGATTTCCATGCGGGAAAAGTTCGAATCCAGCACTTCGGGCATCCCTAAGATTCGTCCTTTCACGAAATGATCGCCTTTACGGAACAAAATTGAGGCCTCTTCATCTGTGACGGGAGAGTGATAAGGAACGTAAAAAGACTCAATCACAGAGTTGTCAGGAATAAAGCCTGCGACATTGTTCAACTGATCGATAAAGACTTTAGGACAATGACGAAAATAAAAAATACGGAAGTTTAAATTCTTAATCCACTCCATCCACAAACGTATGCCCGTAGAGTTGATGCTTTTAAAACCTTGAAGGTCAAAAAGAACGTCGCGATTTTGCGTAACAGTAACTTCAGGAAACTCAGAATATTCATCCAAGG
Organism: Bdellovibrio bacteriovorus; assembly: GCF_001592755.1. Lineage (NCBI taxonomy): Bacteria > Pseudomonadati > Bdellovibrionota > Bdellovibrionia > Bdellovibrionales > Pseudobdellovibrionaceae > Bdellovibrio > Bdellovibrio bacteriovorus. Next base: position 155,643 of record NZ_LUKF01000003.1, read on the forward strand.
TGCCTTTGACGGCGATGAATAGATAAGAAGGCAGTTCTTCAATCTCAACAATAACTTTATTCTTCATCAACACCGCCGTTCTACTCATCGGAGTGTAGCAAAGAAAATGAAGAAGGCTTCCAAAAATTTAAGAAAGAATTGAATAAACTGATGCAGGATCATCCACAAACTCAGCCATGATCCGTGAGTTTGTGGATCACTTAAAAAACTAAGCCGTAGCTTTTACCGCAAAATCCGGAGCAAACTTTCTGATGGCTTCATAACCACCGAAAAGAACTGCGGTGAAGAAAACATCGCCAAGGATCTGGTTACCGAAGAAAGGGATCCCTGCAACGTAACATGCGACAAGACCTTGAGCTGTCTTTGGATAAAGACCTTCCATCATCCACACACCGAAGTTAGAAACCAGGAAGAAAATCGCGCTTGTTACCAAAGACATCGTGCCTACGCGAGTCACTGTTTTACCTTCGCGCAAAGTCCAACCCAATAAAACAACGGCTAAGAAACCGGCGTAAACATAAAGCATTGTCGCATGGAAACCTAAAACCAAGTCACTCACGAACAAAGCCGCCAACGGAATCACCATCGATAATTTTTTAGAAGGGAAGTAAGTTCCACCGAAAAGAGCCATAGCGCCGATCGCCGTGAAATTCCAAGGGTGCGGAATCAAGCGGCTGAAAGCGGCAACAAGAACCATCAAAATCAAAGTCATCCATTGTGTTGTTTTCATAGATTATCCTCGTTTATGCAGGGCAGAAAACTATCACCGATTCATACGGTTGTCTACCAGTTCTTGGACGACACTTGGGTCGGAAAGAGTGCTGGTATCACCCAATTGATCCGGCTGGTTCTCTGCGATTTTACGAAGGATTCTGCGCATAATCTTGCCTGAACGAGTCTTGGGTAAACGGAAAGCCCACTGAATGAGATCTGGCGTGGCAATCGGACCGATTTCCTTCCGCACAGTTTGAATCAGTTCTTTGCGAATCTCTTCACTCGGCGTTTCTCCGGTTTTAAGAGTCACAAAGGCATAGATACCTTGGCCTTTGATATCATGAGGATAGCCCACGACCGCAGCCTCTGCCACGCGATGATTCGCAACCAAGGCCGATTCGATTTCCGCCGTCCCAATACGGTGACCTGATACATTGATCACGTCATCCACACGACCGGTGATCCAATAATAACCGTCTTTGTCTCGACGACATCCATCTCCTGAAAAATAGTATGCGGGATAGGTTGAAAAATACGTCTCTTCAAACCGGTCATGATTGCGATACACCGAACGCATCTGACCAGGCCAAGAATCAGCGATCACTAACACGCCTTCGCCTTCAACCTCAGTGATTTCTTTTCCTTCAACAGTTAAAAGTTTTGGCTGAACTCCGAAGAATGGCAGTGTCGCCGAACCCGGTTTCATCGCGATAGCACCAGGCAATGGCGTGATCATATGTCCGCCCGTTTCAGTTTGCCACCACGTATCCACAATCGGACAACGACCATCACCGACCACTTCGAAGTACCATGCCCACGCTTCGGGGTTGATGGGTTCTCCGACAGTGCCTAATATTCTTAAAGACTTGCGAGAGCTGGATTTAACGAAAGTCTCTCCTTCCCGCATAAGAGATCGCAATGCCGTTGGCGACGTATAGAAAATAGAGACTTGATGTTTGTCGACGACTTCCCAGAAACGTGAAGGCGTTGGGTAATTTGGAACACCTTCGAAGATCAACGACGTTGCCGCATTAGCCAAGGGGCCATAGATCATGTAACTGTGTCCTGTCACCCAACCGATGTCGGCAGAACACCAGTAAATATCCCCGTCATGATAATCAAAAACATACTGATGAGTCATACCTGCCCATAACAAGTAGCCCCCCGTCGTATGTAAGACGCCTTTTGGTTTTCCCGTAGATCCCGAAGTATAAAGAATGAATAATGGATCTTCGGCATCCATTTGTTCAGGAGGACATTGATCGCTCGCCGACTTCACTTCGTCGTGATACCAAATATCGCGGCCAGCCTGCATTTGAATGTCCGTCTGTGCGTATTTAACGACTAAAACTTTCTCGACAGGTGCTCTGACAAGTGCCTTATCAATATTTTCTTTAAGCGCGATGGACTTACTGCCGCGGAAGCCCGCATCTGCCGTGACAACAAATTTCGATTGTCCATCGATAATACGATCCGCGATAGAGTCAGGCGCAAAGCCTGCGAAAATCACCGAGTGCACAGCACCAATACGCGTACACGCAAGCATCGCATAGGCCGCCTCGGGAATCATCGGAAGATAGATCGTCACGACATCGCCTTTTTTTACTCCCATCTTTTTTAAGATGTTCGCAAAACGGCAGACCTCTTGATGAAGTTCTTTGTATGTGATTTTTTTTGAGGGAGTTTGTGGATTGTCTGCTTCCCAGATAAATGCGACTTTGTCGGCTTTGGTCTTTAAATGGCGGTCGATGCAGTTGTACGACACGTTGAGTTTTCCGCCTTGAAACCACTTAATGCTGACAGGTTTTTTGAAGCTAGTTTCTTTGACCTTGTCCCATTTTTTAAACCAATCCAAGCGCTCGGCTTCTTTTGCCCAAAAACCCTCAGGATCTTTGATGGATTTTTCGTACATCTCTTTGTACTTAGCTTCATTGATCCAGGCATTCTTCGCTGTTTCTGGAGGGACGGGATATAGATCTTTATGCATACTCACCTCAGGCTTATATATCATCGTAAACCTTCAAGCAGTGAGGTCAAATTTATAATTACAAAAAGTTGCTGCGCAAAAATTCTTGGACTCAGAACTTCGGCGCGCAAATCAAAATTTACATCGGTGCAATGCTATTTCGAGAAAGACTTTTTAAACAACTGATGAGCAAACATTCCTGCTATCATGGCTCCGACAAAGTAAACAGCCTGTAGGGATCCTGAACCGACAGAGGTCAGCGCCGGACCAGGACAGTAACCGGCAAGGCCCCACCCCACACCAAAGAGCGCGCTTCCAATAACAAGTTCTTTTGAGATCTTTGTTGTCGTTGGCACATGCCACTCTGAATCCAGTAGTGGAGACTTTCTTTTCCGAGCCAAATAATAAGTAATAGCGTGTACTGGAATGGCTCCCAGCATGACGAAGATTAAAGTCGGATCCCAGTTTTCATCCCAGGTCAAAAATCCCAACACCTTGCTAGGCTGAGTCATTCCCGAGATGGAAAGACCTAAAGCAAAAGTAAAACCAACAACGAAGGAAGCAACGGCTTGAAGATATTTTTTGTACTTCATTTAAACTCCCCCGAAATATTTTAAACCCGTAGCGACAAGAATTCCTGCAAGCATAAACGTCACCGTCGCGACTAAAGAACGCAGCGACAATCGTGAAAGTCCACAGATGCCATGCCCACTGGTACAGCCACTTCCCATCACAGTACCGAATCCCACAAGAAAGCCCGCAATTAACACTGAAGGCAGTGGCGTATCGGGAACTGCGAAAAAGGTCGGATTGATCATTGCCATCACGAACCCGCCAAGCCAAAGCCCGATGATAAAGACGCCTCGCCACAGTCTTCCTTCTTGTGCGGTCAAAAAACTATTTGTGATCCCGCTAATCCCGGTCACACGACCGTTAAAGACCAGCATGATAGAGACGGCCAGTCCAATCAAAGCGCCCCCACCCAGGGCATAGGCGATAGTTTCAGTCATTGTCGAATCCCCTACTTAAAGTTCTTCACTATCAGATCATCCTAAGGATATTCTTGCAAAGATATCTTTTTGCACAAACATCGAGGACCACATGGCTTTGCAAATTCAACATTTTTTTGACCCAGGGACTTTCACGCTCTCCTACGTAGCATTTGATGCGACGACTTTGGATGCAGTGGTTATTGATCCTGTATGGGATTTTGATCAGGCCTCGGGAAAACTGACCACTAAAGCCATGGAACCTGTGGTGAAGTTTTTAAAGGAAAAAAACTTAAAGCCGCACTTTGTGTTAGAGACGCATGCTCATGCGGATCATCTTTCAAGCTCTCAACTTTTTAAAAATTTCTTTCCGGGAATCAAGGTTGCTATCAGTGAGAAAATCACTGAAGTGCAAAAAACTTTTAAGACACTCTTCAACCTGACAGATGTAAATACCGAAGGGAAAGATTTTGATTTATTGCTTAAAGATGGACAGGTCTTTGAGGCCGGATCATTAAAAATAAAAACTTTGGCGACACCGGGTCACACGCCTGCGTGCGTTTCTTATTTGATTGAGGATGCTTTATTCTCGGGTGATGCGATGTTTATGCCGGATTCAGGGACGGGTCGCTGTGATTTCCCGAATGGAAGTGCTCATAACTTATATAATTCCATCACTCAGAAAATTTATACGTTGCCTGATTCGACTCGAATTTTTGTAGGCCATGATTATCAACCCCAAGGCCGCGAATTACGCTTTCAAACCAGCGTTGCAGAACAAAAAGAAAAGAACATTCAACTTGCAGGCCATGTCAGCGAAAAAGACTTTGTGCAGTTCCGCACTCAAAGAGATTCGACTTTAGCAGCGCCGAAGCTTTTGATTCCAAGCCTTCAGGTAAACATTCGTGCGGGTCACTTGCCCCCCGCGGAATCCAATGGTGTCAGCTACGTAAAAACGCCGCTTCTTCCTCAGTAGATTTAAAAGTTTTGAATTTTAAAATAAAAAAGGCCTGCTCTTTCGAACAGGCCTTTTCAAGTTTTTATGTTAGATACGCCTAGGATTAGTTGACGTCTTTGTAGTCAGCGTCGATCACGTCGTCGCCGTTTTTCTCTTCAGCTTTGGCTTCGCCGCCGCCTTGATCACCCGAAGAACCGTCAGCACCTGGTTGCGCTCCTTGCTTTTTGTAAAGCTCAGAAGTCATTTTGTGAGTCACAGCTTGAAGTTTTTCAAACTGCTCTTTTAGCTCAGTAACTTCAGCACCTTTGTTCTCTAGAACCTTTTTCGCTTCAGCGATCGCGTCGTTAGCCACTTTCACTTCGCTTTCAGGCAATTGAGAACCAGAATCCTTGATCAACTTCTCAGTTTGGTAAACCAAGTTGTCCAAGTTGTTTCTTTGAGTTGCTGCTTCTGCCTTACGTTTATCTTCTTCCGCATGACCTTCAGCATCGTTCACTGCACGTTTGATCTCTTCTTCAGAAAGACCTGATTGCGCTGTGATCTTGATCTGTTGAGTCTTACCAGAAGACATATCTTTCGCACTTACGTGCAAGATACCATTGGCGTCGATATCAAAAGTCACCTCGACTTGAGGAACACCACGTGGAGCTGGTGGAATACCAACTAGCTCGAAGCGGCCTAGAGTTTTGTTATCTGTCGCCATCTTACGCTCACCTTGAAGAACGTGGATGTCTACGGCTGGCTGATTGTCAGCAGCAGTCGAGAACACCTGAGATTTCTTCGTAGGGATCGCCGAGTTTCTTTCGATAAGTGTCGTCATAACGCCACCTAAAGTCTCGATACCAAGGCTTAGTGGAGTTACGTCTAGAAGAAGAACGTCTTTCACGTCACCCGCAAGAACGCCCCCTTGTACCGCAGCACCTACTGCAACCACTTCGTCAGGGTTCACAGTGCGGTTTGGTTCTTTACCGAAGAACTCTTTCACAGCTTTTTGGATAGATGGGATACGAGTCGATCCACCCACCAAAACAACTTCGTCGATCTCTGAAGCTTTCATGCCTGCATCAGCCAAAGCTTTACGGCAAGGCTCCATAGAGCGTTTTACTAGATCTTCTGTCATTTGATCGAATTTTGCGCGAGTCAAACGAGTTTGCAAATGTTTAGGACCTGATTGGTCTGCCGTGATGAACGGAAGATTGATTTCAGTTTCCTGTGCAGAAGAAAGTTCGATTTTTGCTTTCTCGGCTGCTTCTTTCAAACGTTGCAAAGCCATTTTGTCGTTCTTAAGATCGATCGCCTGATCTTTTTTGAATTCAGAGATCAACCATTCTAAGATTACGGTGTCAAAGTTATCGCCACCCAAATGAGTGTCCCCATTAGTAGCGCGAACTTCCACAACTCCATCGCCAACCTCCAAGATAGAAATATCGAATGTACCACCACCGAAGTCGTAGATAGCGATTTTTTCGTCTTTCTTTCTTTCCATGCCGTACGCAAGAGCGGCGGCCGTTGGTTCGTTGATGATACGTTTAATTTCAAGACCCGCGATGCGACCCGCATCTTTCGTTGCCTGTCTTTGCGCATCGTTAAAGTAAGCTGGAACTGTAACTACAGCTTCAGTTACCGGTTCACCAAGATAGTCCTCAGCCACTTTTTTCAATTTAGCTAGAACTGCGGCACCAATTTCTTCTGGAGAAACTTGTTTACCTTGAACTTTGAAAGCACAGTCATTGCCTTTAGCCACGACAGTGTAAGGCACAAGTTTGATTTCCTCTTGAATCTCTTCAAATCTGCGACCGATAAAACGTTTTGCAGAATAGATTGTGTTTTCAGGATTCGTCACCGCTTGACGTTTAGCAATTTGACCTACCAAACGATCGCCGTCCTTAGTGTAAGCGACAACTGAAGGAGTAGTACGAGCGCCCTCTTCATTCACAAGCACTTTAGGCTCGCCGCCCTCCATGATCGCGACGCATGAGTTCGTCGTTCCTAAGTCGATACCAATAATTTTACCCATACTAATTCTCCTTAAATATTAACTGCTTATAGCTCTTTAAATGTGGGTCGGACTTCCTATTCGTCAAGCTCGTCATCTTACTTTTTTATGACATTTTTTTAACGAATAATTTCAATATCTTACGGATATTTAACTCGTGTTATGGAGCAGCGACGTGCATTATGGGCTCTTCGCTCCTCTCTTAAAAAACAGGAAACGAAGCCCCTCAAGGCCTCGGCGCAAACCCTTCAACGCCGGGGCCTCAATTTCTGCCTGATTTTGCAGCACCCGGATTAAAGAATTTAAATGCCATATTCATAAGATTTTTACCTCATTCGGTTACCCTACTTCTATCGATCAATCAAACTCTTATGATGAGGGCCCAGCTTATGACACACTTCAGTTTCAAGATGGCGGCGGTTTTGGTTTCATCGCTGCTTATGTTTGGATTGGCCCAAGCCGAGATTCGCGCGGAAAAGCGCGAAGCCGAACAAGATGAGCAGCTGAGTGACAGCAGTGACCCCTCCGACTCAAGCTCTTCAAAGAATTCCGAGTTCAACTCTCGCAAAGTTCGCGCGAAGTCTTCAACGCGAAAAGAATAATAACTTCATTGTGAAAACAATGGATAACCGGAAGTTGAAAATTAAGATTGTCGAAGGTTGGTGTTTAAGATTGCTGATCTTGCGAAGTAAATTTCCTGTCCGCAATCAGTGGTAAAACACATAGGTGCCGCCGTTGAAGCACCTAGTCCTTTCGACTAATCATAGTCCATGGACATTTCTCAGGTTGAATCTGACATTCATAATTTGATCTCTCAGAAAAATTATCCCTGTATTGCTGCGGTTCAAGCTCTTTTCAAAAAAGAACTGATCTTCGACACGTACTCAAGCTTTGGCAGCGGTGAGAGCGCTCGAACCTTGGCGGCGAACTTGATCGCATTTAAAGAAAAACAGCGATCTCAAAAAATTCAGAACCTCACTTACTTCGCGATTTTTCCGCAGGATTCAGTCAACAGCGAAGAAGAATTTGAAACCAAGCTTTGGAATGAGCTTTCGGCGATGTGGAATCATCCCGATATCGCCGGCAGTTGGGATCCGACATTCAGTGATAATCCGGAAGACAAGAACTTCTGTTTTAGCTTGGATGGCAGCGCTTATTTTGTTGTGGGATTGCATCCCCTAAGCAGTCGCTTGTCCCGCCGCCTGCCCTATCCCGCCTTGGTCTTTAACTTATACAGTCAGTTTCATGAACTCCAAGAGCAAGGTCTGTATCAGCCCATGATTAAGCTAAACCGTCAGCGCGATGAACGCTTTCAAGGCTCGGTCAATCCGATGGCAGAACTTCATAATGACGTGTGGGAAGCAATTCAGTTCTCCGGTCGTGCGAACTCTTCTGATTGGAAGTGTCCTTTCACGAAAGGACTAGTGGGATTAGCGAAAAAGGCGTTGTCGCGTGTCTGATACTTTAGAACAAACTTACTGTGTGATGCCGGCGCAAACGGGAGCGGCTTTTCTTTTACGTAAAGGGGAACTTTTGCGTGTCATGACTCCGCACGATTACCAGGTGTCGGATCTTTTTTGTTTTAATGCTCGCAATCTTTGGGAAAGTCTTTCGGCCGGTCGCTCTATTGATTGGGCGGATACGATTTATCTGACTTCAGGACATCATCTTTATTCGAATCGCAGCAATGTGATGCTGACTATCTTGGAAGACAGCTGTGGTCGCCATGATTTTTTGATGACTCCTTGTAGTCTGCGCATGTTTCAAATGATCGCGGGCAACGAGGACTATCATCCGAGCTGTCATGAAAACTTGGCAAGGAATCTTGCAGAATTTGGAATTCACGAAGATCAGATTTCAACGACGTTCAATATTTTTATGAATGTTACTGTGGATGAAAAAGGTGGAGTAAAAATTGAAACGCCGTTCGCAAAAACCGGCGACTTCGTGTTATTCCGCGCTGAAATGGATTTGGTTGTAGGACTGACCGCGTGTTCGCATGAAGGTACGAATCATGGAACATGCAAACCGATCTGGTATCGCAAGGAAAGCGGTGGAACGAAGTCAGAAATTTAGTTTCTGTCGTCCGTAATTTCTTGAACGTATTTTAACAGGATTTACTCTTTAGAATTGTTCAAACTGTATGGGCGTATAAGTATGCCTCGTCATGCGAACATCTATTGAACAACTTTACAATTCAATTAATAAATTAATGTCTCAGGTCTGCAAAGATCCTCGCTTGGAATCGGCGCTCTTAACAGCGCTTGGTCACATGGAGGATTTAGCGGCAAAGCAGATCCTGGGAAATGTGTCGGCTTCAACTCCCCCGCAGTTTCTTTCGGAAATTCGCGTGCATGCGGAAGACGAACTAAGACATCGTGATGCCTTGTGGGCGGTACGTCCTTTTGCTGAAGCGAAGGATGCGCGAGAGCTCGAACTGCGACGAGATCTTCAAGGTATTGCTGAAAGCTTTACAGTCGGATATTTCGGCAATCCGATTTTGATTCAAGCTAAATCGCGTTTTAACGCTTATGTGCACGGAGCTTTGACGATCGAGCAGTTTCCTTTTCAGATTTATTCTTGTTTTATCAAAGCGACATATTCCGAATCCGTTCGCTCCGTTTTGACTTCGGTGCTTGCCGATGAAAAGAGTCATATTCAGCTTGGCAAGAAGATGATGGAGACTTTGCCAGAAACAGAGAAGCTTTGTCTGACCCAGCTCCATACAATTGAAAAAGAGATGTGCCATAAAATGGTTCTGCGTATGTCTGACGTTATTTCTGCATATGAAAATCACACAGAGCGACGAGACACCTTATCGGCCAGTGAAAAGCTAGGACATGCGTTGAGTGCGGACGCTGCCGCCACTTCGCTTTGGATCTACGCTTTAGGAGACAGCGAAGAATTAGCGGCCAATCATATGCAAGAGATTTTTAGGCGACGCCATCTTCCGTTACCCGTAGAGATGGTTGAGCATGTGCAAGACGAGAAAAGACATGCGCAGTTGTTGCGCCAGACGGTGCTTCTTCGCCGCCGCAAATACTTACAACAGCCAAAGTACAAAGTTCTTGAAGTGCGTATGAGAAAGGCGACGGAAAGATATCTTGTTACTTACTTCAGTCACGTGATGAAGAAGTTTTCCGATCCGGAAGAGATTTACTTGTACGGAGCTTTGGGACTTGAGATGCGCGTCTTTAAACACTACGCGCACTTAAGCGAAACGACACATTCTATTGATGTCGCATTTATTTTGGATGAGATTTTAAAAGATGAAGCCGAGCACACGCAAATGGTGCATTTGCGTTTAAGAGACCGCGGCTATATTAAGCCAGAAATTTTGAAATGGATTCGACAGACGGAAGAAATTTGTTTTGAGCGCGCAGCTTCGCAAGTGCTAGGCGGTTTGTTTTGCACCCGTACTTGGAAGGAATCCGCGGCGGAACTTGTATGAAGCAGGCGTTTATCTTTCCTGGCTTGAATGCTCTTTTACGACGTACGGATCGGGTTCGGTATCTTCACCGACCTCGAGTGCAGTGGTATTTACGTCGCGCGGAAGAGATCATTGCAGACAACTTTGGTTATCGAATGTCTTTTTCTGATTTCCTAGAAGGCCGTGTTGAAGATATTTATTCCGTTCAAAATATCAGTGTCGCTGCCGTCGCGATTTGCAGTATTCAAACAGCCGTCGCTGAAGAGTTGGCTGAAATTCAAGGACCTCCTGATTTTGTAATGGGATGCTCTTTAGGGGATCTTTGCTCGCGCGGTGTTCGCGAAGGCCTATAGTTTTGAAGATGCAGTGGTGAATCATATCAAGTTCACCCAGAAAATTGACGGCATTGACAAGATCGGACGGAATATTGGCGTTCTTGCTCCGAAGGGCCAGGTTTTTACTGACGAAGACTATCAGTGGTTTTCGGATATTGCGGTCGATGTGTCTTGCCTGACTCCTCGATTCCTGAACATCGGCGGCCGATTTCAAGAGTTGGAAAAAGTGGAAGCGCGCGCGAATGAGAGGTCATGGAATACAATGAAGATCTTAGAATACCCCGCCCATTCGCGCTATATTTTGCCTTATGTAGAATGCGTGCAAGAAGATTTTAAGTCTGTGACGGTTCGTCGCCCTTCGATTCCGATGTATTCAAGCTTCAGCGCCACTCCGATTTCTGATCCGGTCGCGATTCGTGAAGAGTTCCTTTTGAGTATTTGCAAACCGATTCACTGGAACCAAGCCGTGCAGGCGATTTGTAGGAATGACGGTGTTACGAGGTTTGTGAATATTGGGCCGTGTCGGAGTTTGAGTGGGTTGATGCGGGATATTCCGGTGGTCGCTGAGTGTATTGAAGCGGAAAGTATCATTGGCGGTAACGCGGTTTCTTTCAGGAATCGAGAAGAGCTGCTAATGTGAATTATTTCTTCAGGCTAATTTCGGAGCAATTGAGATCGAAATCTAAAGTCTTTCATCTGAAGTCTTTCGAAATCTGTTCCGCAAAATAAAAACTCTATAATTCTCACTGAAGGTTAGATTACGGTTCCAAAATAACGGTTCATAAACAGTTTTAAGTCGTTGATCTCTCAATAGAGCAGGTTTTTCAACCTCGTTGTTTTACTTCCACGATGGAAGTGCGGACAATTCTGAATCCGATTTATATTCCACTGCCATCGTGGCAGTGGAATATTGATCTTTTTTCCATCTCCATACTTCCTAAAACTAGAAATTCCATACATTTATGCGCCAGGGTCTAGAGCTCCTCCCCTATTTTTAAATACATAGATCGCACAACGTTCGTGTCTCCACTTGAGACTGGATAGTCAAATAATCTTGATATCATTAAGAGTTTCGCAATACCACCGATGTGATAAACATGATTAAATATATAGTCTTATCTTTATTTATTCAGTCCATGGCACTCGCCGACTGGGCTCCGCTATCAGTAGCTCCGTATGAAATACTTTCGATGGTTGATACCATCGACGTTGATAAAAAAGGTCTTTACACTATTACCAGTGAAGCTTCGATGCGCGTTCTTAACGAACAAGGCCGCAACACACTAGTCTTAAAAAAAATTCCATTCTTACCTGAATCCACTAAAATCACAGTTATCAGAGCTTCAAGTATAACCGATGGTGTTGAGACAATGGTTGACCTAAAGACTGTTCGTATCGAGGCTGCCAAATCTCCGGAAGGCGGGCTGGCCGCATACAAAGACGTCGTAATCCCGTTTACAAATTTAAAAGTAGGATCCACGATTACCTACCGGTTTGTGGAGAAAAAAACAAAACAGCTTATTCCAGGTCATTTTTCTGTAGAATACAATTATGGAATGAGCGTTCCAGAAGCCGGAGGTCACCTCACTGTGAAATCTGCTATTCCAATATTCTTCGCTATGAGCGATCCATGGAAGAATCTTGAAATCCAAAACATTAAAGAAAACGAAAAGTTTGTGCTTCGAGTGAAACAAAAAAGCTCCCTCTACAAACTTCCTATTGAATTCGGCCCCATAATCCGAAAAGAAAACGCAACCCGTATACAAATCAGTTCAATAAACAACTGGCGGGACTACCTAAAATCATTCGCTGGAAAGTATGAGAAAATACTCGAAGTTAAAAAGCTTCCCGCATCTTACCAGAAAATTGCCGACCTTGCTAAAAGTGCGAACTCGGTCGAAGAGAAAATAAACATTGTTACCTCCGAGTTAGCTTCTATAATGACTTACTCGGGAGACTGGACAACCTTTGAAAAAATGTTTGTACCACGTCCCTTGAATGAGGTCGAAAAGCTAAAAACTGGAGATTGTAAGGATTTTTCAATCGCGACGGTAGCAATCTTGCGCAATTTAGGAATTAGCGCTGAAGTCGCCCTGACTCACCGAAAATCCCCAAGTGCGCAATTAGGAATGTATACGATTGATCCGTTAGATCTCAATTTGGTACTTCAAGACGCATTCAATCACGCAATTGTTAAAGTGAAAAATGGACAATCTATATACTGGGTGGACCCAACCAATATTGTAAGTAATGCCTCTACGCCGTTTAGCGATATTACTGGTTCGTATGCCCTTGAAGTCTCCACAAATGCAACGGGCCTTGAAAGAATCCCATATCCATCAATGGGCCAGAATTCGATACGAGTGGTGAAAAACTATAACATCCGGGAAGACAACACAGCTGATACGACATCAAGTTTTAGATTCACTGGTGTATTTGCTAAAGCCGTGCTTGAAATAGCACACTCTCAAAATAAAGAGGTGAGTAAAAAGATACTAATGGCGTTTAATAGAACGGATCCAAAAGATGCCCAAGGCAATTATACGGGAGTGAACTTCAATTCAAGAATTTCAACAGAATTGAAAGGTGTCGAAAAAGCCAGTGGTGACCGTGTTCTAGAAGCGAAGGATAGCAAACTATACTTCAGTGCTCCTCTATCATTCACACTCAACGGACTCACGGTATTTAACAGAACCAAAAGGATAACTGATATGTACACCGAGGGAGCCAGCGAAGATAATACCGTCCTGAAAGTGGATGGGTATGACTTCGTCGGATTTCAAGAAGGATGTACTATTTTAACTCCATGGTTCACAGTCGAAAGAGCCTTTATTAAAACGCAAACTGGTTTTGAAGTTCGAGATCAAAGTAAATTCTTCGATGCGGAGTTGAAAGCAGAAGATATTAATAGTGACAAGTTCAGCACCCACCTTTCAGATATTTTTTATGATTGCGCAGCTACTCAGACCGTTGAAGTGGTCAAGCTTCAACCCGGTCAAAGCTTAAGTACTCGCTTAAAAGATTATAGCGCCAAGAAAGCCAAAGAGCTGATGGAAGTATCCGGCCCAACTTCAATAACAAGCGCTCGACACGCCTATCACATTACGGAAAACTTATTGTCGCAGAATCCGAAGGATAAAGACGCTTTAATTCAAAAGCTTCGCGCCATACGCAGAGTGGGCTATAAAAGCAATCTCATCGACAGCAAAGAATATTATCAAGCGTCCGACTCGATTTTAAAGGTGCTCCTAGCAGATTACCCCAATGACACGACTGTATTAACTCAACGCGTGTGGAGCGCCTATTTTCAGAAAAACCCTGTAGACATGACGATTCATTTTCAAAAACTTTATCCACTCGCACCTAAAAACTACGAATTTTACACGCTAGGAGGTGCCATCGCGGAAGAAATGAAAAGGAATGAGGTTGCGCTAGGATCCTATCTTAAGGCATTTCAACTGGCAGAGAATCCTCGTCAGAAAGCATCTTCATCAGTAGATATCGCGGGTATTTTAATCAACAAAGGCGAGATCGATAAAGGAATTGCCTATTACAAACAAGCTATTTCTTTATATCCCGAAAATACGTGGACCCAAGGAAACCTAATGTCGATGTTGAGTAACCTCAAACGCTACGATGAAGCCATCCAATTGGGCGAAACAATCATGAAAGAAAATCCATATGGAATGGCAAAAAAATCGCTCGCCGAGGCATACAGGGGAAAAGCGTTAGAATATTATAAAAATGGCCGGCAAACCACGGCCGCCGATTTAAAAAGCGAAGCCGGCGAAAAACTTCTTCGAGATGTCGAAGCCTATATCGGTAAAGGTCTTTCATACTATCCAGCCTGCGGAAAATGTCTGGTGTCTATGGCGGCGGTATATCGAATACGTGCTTCGCTTCATGGAGATAAAGATTATGCGATGAAGGCCAAAACTTATTACGATAAGGCGAATCAAGAAGGTGAAATTTCAAAAGACGTTACTCTTATGAGTAGTAGGGAGATCGATGTCATCCTGGGGACTCGTTCCCCCGCAGGAAAAGCCACCTTGGATATGAACGTGAATTATAGCAACTACTCTGAGGTGGACTTACAAAGATAATTTTTCATCCCGAGGTGACTTCCGCGGTGGAAGTGCGGACAATTCTGATCTAACTTATTTTTTCACTGCCACGATGGCAGTGCCAGATATATTTCATTTTCAGACAAAAAAAGAGCCGAACATTCGTTCGGCCCTTTCAAATTTCCTATTTTTTTCTTCCGAAGAATCCGCCGCCTTCTGGAGTTACTTTCAACCCGCGGGCTTTTGCGATTTCGCGAAGAAGTTTTTCTTCGTCTTTGTTTAGCTTATCAGGCAACTGCACATTGATGTGGAAGTAGATATCACCACGGCGGTTTCCGCGCAGGGATGGAAGGCCTTCGCCTTGAAGTTTCACGGTATCACCTGGGTGAGAACCCTTTGGAACTTCCACCGTCGCTTTTGACGTGACCGTTGGGACTTCGATTTCTGCGCCTAGTAGCATTTGTACGTACGGAACTGAGAGCTCTGCGACCAAGTCATCACCGCGACGCTCGAAGTGGTTGTGGGGCTTCACGCGGATTTCTACATACAGATCTCCTGGAGGGCCGCCCATGTAACCGCCCTCACCTTCTGTGGCTACACGAAGTCTTGTGCCTGTGTCGACACCAGCAGGGATGTTTAAGCGGATTTTGCGGTGTTCAGCGACGCGGCCTTTGCCTTTGCAGGACTTACAAGGATTTTTGATTGTGGTTCCTTGTCCCTGACATTGTGGGCACGTGGAAGCCATCGCGAAGAAACCTTGCGAGCGCACGACTTGGCCTGAGCCTCCGCACATTGTACATGTTGTGACTTGTGAACCTTTTTCTGCGCCGGTGCCTTTGCACTCGTCGCAGTTTTTGTCGGTGTCGAATTCGATTTCTTTTTCTAAACCTGTGATCACATCTTTCAATGTGACTTCAGTGACGTATCTTAAATCAGAGCCACGGCGTGGAGAATTTCTGTCGCGGCGTTGGCGTTGTTGTCCGCCCATGCCTCCACCGAAGAAGTCTCCGAAAATATCACCGAAGTGAGAGAAGATGTCTTCAACATCGGTGAAGCCAGCTCCACCACCGCCACGACCTGTGAATGCGTCGTGACCGAAGCGATCGTATTTTGCGCGTTTATCTGGATCACTGAGAACTTCGTAAGCTCCGGCAGCCTCTTTAAATTTATCTTCGGCTTCTTTATTGCCTGGATTTTTATCAGGATGGAATTGCATCGCCAATTTACGATAAGCTTTTTTAATCGTGTCTTGGTCTGCTTCACGGGCAACGCCTAAAATTTCGTAGTAGTCTCTTTGAGCCATTTTCGTTTTTCGTGTCCTAAATTATTGAATGTGCTGTGCAAATCAAAATATGGTGACGAATGAGGATCCGTCAATGCTTGCTTGAGTTTTCTATGCGAGTTCGGCTTTAAAAAGCCATTGGACGCAATGCTTCTTACTTAGAAGAGGCTTTCATCGAATCAATTTTGTCCTGAAGACGCTTAATCAGCGTGGGATCTTGTTGGGTGTCTTTCATTTCTTGTAGAAGAGCTTCGGCGAGTTCCGTGTTTCCGGAGTCGGAGTACAGTCGGCCTGCTAAGGTGAACACCCAGGGAGGAGCGCCGTTTTTACCAGCTTGAATTAATAATTCTGCGGCGCGCTTGTTATCTTTCACTTCATACAAGTAGTGATAAGCTGCGCGGTAAGAGATGCGCCAATCGTTTGGGAATTCTTTAACGCCTTTTTCGAATATCTTTGTCGCACCATCAACGTCTGTGATGATCACGGTTAAAGCCAATGCTCCGGCCGCATAGGGAATGCGAAATTTGGGTGCTAGATTCGTGATGGTATCGAGCATGCTGTAAAGCCATGAATTATTTCGACATACATTTTGTGCGATTTGCTGATCACAATAATCGAAGTCTTGAAGAGAGCGAATCCAAAAAAGATCTGCCATAGCTTCACTATAACCAAACGAAAAATGCTGAAGATTTGGCGGAGGCGCTATCAACGCGCGTTCCTTTTTTAACGAACTTGCCGCGAAGAACTGGGAAAAGACAATGACCACCAAAGCAAAAATCCCCAGTAAGATACTGGGGATTTTAAAGTTGAAATCAAAAGAAGATTCAACGGCAGTCTTCATTAACTATCGAATACCAATCAAAGTATTTCGAATAACTTTTGAACTGTCGATAGCCCATTCATCATTACCACCGTCAGTTTGAATCACAGCCACTGCTGCTGCTTGGAAAGTAGTTGCCGTAGTAAGGCACCCTGCTGCAACTCCGCTGGGACTCGCATCACACATGTTATCATTGATAGCAGGAGCGATAGTACTACCGCCCGCGCCGTTTAACATTGTACAACCATTTTGGAATGTCCCTGCGGTAGTACCACAATATCCAAGCGCTGAAATAGAAGCATTGGCTGGTGTTGACGTATACCCTTCCGCAGCTCCCGCTTGCTTACCCGCCGCAGTAAACCCAACATTATAACGAAGCGAACCCTCAGGCGTATAACCAACCGCCGCGAAACGGCTGTCGTATGTATTATACTCAGAATAAAAAGCTTTCTCAGCCGTATACAATGAAGACAAATTCGTCTTAGCTTCAGACTGACGAGCTTTCGCCATATATTTATTTACAGATGGAACTGCGATTGCAGCGAGGATACCGATGATTGCCACCACAACCATCAACTCAACGAGCGAGAAACCGCGTTGAGAATTCTTAGAAGAGAACAACATTAAGACCTCCATGGTTCTTTAATTCTGCTTACCCACATAAGTGTGTCAAAAGAATATGCTTATTGCAAGTGACTGTCTCGAATCAGACACCATAAATCGCTCCGAGTTTGCATCATCATTTTCAGAGCTAGTCTCGACTAACGAATAGCTTTCTTAAGACCCCCGACTTGCCAAGTCTTAAAGAGTGCTCAAATTGAGTCGTGAGGTAGTAGACTTATGAGTATGGGAAACAACGACAATAATAATAACGGCAGCAATTATCCATTCTCGAGTCCGGAGGGAGAGGCTGGCGTCCAGCTCGTCCCAAAACTAGACACTCCGAAGATGTATAAAGTAATTCTTCTTAATGATGATTACACGCCGATGGATTTTGTGGTTCTTGTATTGCGTCGTTTTTTTGCGAAAACAGAGGAGCAAGCGACGCAAATCATGTTAGATGTACATAAGAAGGGTGCAGGTGTCGCCGGGGTCTACTCCTTGGAGATTGCGGAAATGAAGGTGATGCAAGTCAATCAGTTCGCGCAACTCAATCAGTATCCCCTAAAAAGTACACTGGAGGAGGAAGCATGATGAGCCGCGAACTTGAGCGGAAGCTCGCCGAAGCAACTGAACTCGCCAAACGCCACCATCACGAATTCGTGACGTTAGAACACATCTTGTTGGTGCTAACTGAATCTCCTTTGATGGTTGAGATCCTTGAAGCTTGCGCCGTCAACGTGCAAAAACTTCGTCAGGACTTGCGCGATCATCTGAAATCAGGAATTCCTCAAATCACCGATGACCAGTTGTCATCGTATGGTGGTTTTGATTCCTGGACTCCCGAATTCACACTCGCCTGTCACCGTCTTATTCAACGTGCTGCCATCCAAATGAAGAGCGCTGGCCGCAATCAAATTAGCGAAGGCAGTCTGCTTGTTTCCCTTTTTTACGAGCAAGATTCTCACGCCACTTTCGCTCTGGCGCGACAAGGCCTTACTCAATTTGACATCATCAATTATATTTCCCATGGGATCACAAAAGACGGAAAGGAACACGACATTCCTCCTTCTGCAGCTCCCCGTTCAAGCGAGTATCAAGGCGAATCTTACGAAGAAGGTCGCAGCTCTCCGCTTGAAAGTTTCTGCGTGAATTTAAATGACAAAGCCAAACTTGGAAAATTAGATCCTTTGATTGGTCGTGAAGACGTGATCGAAAGAACCATTCAAGTTCTCTGTCGTCGCACGAAAAACAATCCATTGCTGATCGGCGAACCCGGCGTAGGTAAAACAGCCGTGGCCGAGGGACTTGCGCAAAAAATCGTGCAAGGAAATGTTCCGGAAAAACTTAAAAACGCCGTGATCTATTCTTTAGATTTAGGTGGCTTGCTTGCAGGAACAAAATTCCGCGGTGACTTCGAGGGACGCTTGAAAGCTGTCGTGAAAGACATCGCAAAACGTCCCGGCGCTATTCTATTTATCGACGAGATTCACACCATCGTTGGGGCTGGCGCAACTAGTGGGGGCTCAATGGATGCTTCCAACTTGTTAAAGCCGGCTCTTGCAAGTGGCGACATCAGCTGTATTGGCTCCACCACTCACGTGGAATACCGTCAGTACTTTGAAAAAGATCGCGCGCTGAATAGACGTTTCCAAAAAATCGATATCAACGAACCTTCGAATGAAGATGCAGTTAAAATCCTTCGTGGTCTTCGTAAATCTTATGAAGAATTCCACGAGGTCCAATATACAGAAGAAGCTTTGCGTGCGGCTGTAGAATTATCGCAGAAGCATATTCACGGAAAACTTCTGCCAGATAAAGCGATTGATGTCTTAGATGAAGCGGGAGCCCACTTCCGCTTAAAATTCGAACATGCGGAAGACGTGAAGATTGACGCTCCTGAAGTTGAAGAAACAATCGCGAAGATGACGGGTCTTCCGATCGCAAGTATTTCTTCGAGTGAAAAAACGCAGTTGCGTGATCTTGATAAAAAATTAAAAGCTTTGATCTTCGGTCAAGACGAAGCCATCGATCGTTTGGTTTCAAGTATCAAGTTTTCTCGCAGTGGTTTGGGTCGACCTAATAAACCTATTGGCAGCTTCCTATTCACTGGCCCTACAGGTGTCGGTAAAACCGAAGTATGTCGTCAGCTCGCGCAAATTCTGGGCGTTCACTTTGAGCGCTTTGATATGTCTGAGTACATGGAAAAACATGCGGTTGCTCGCTTAGTCGGTGCGCCTCCGGGATATGTGGGTTACGAAGAAGGCGGTCTTTTAACTGAGGCCGTGACGAAAAATCCTTATGGAGTTTTCTTGTTAGATGAGATTGAAAAAGCTCACACCGACGTGACCAATATTCTTTTGCAAGTCATGGATGCCGGTCGCCTCACCGACAGCAATGGACGTGTCGCTGACTTTAAAAACGTCATCCTTGTCATGACTTCTAACGCCGGAGCTTTAGAAACTTCGCGCGGGACGATTGGCATGGTTGAAGAAAATCGCAGTTCGCTTTCTATGGATGCCATTAAAAAAGCGTTTTCTCCAGAATTCATCAATCGTTTGGACGCGGTTGTTTCCTTCCGTGATCTTTCTGAAGACATGGTTACGAAGATCACACAAAAATTCGTGGACGAACTGAAAATGCTTCTTCTCGAGAAAAAAGTGGAACTGAATGTTTCTCAAGAAGTAATTAAGTGGCTAATGAAAAAAGGCTACGACAAAGTTTACGGCGCTCGTCCTTTAGCGCGTGCCGTGGATGAGCATCTGAAAAAAGCCTTGGTCGACGAATTACTTTTTGGACGCCTTGTCGACGGAGGACGTGTCAATGTGGAACTAGAAAAGGATATTTTGAAGTTCCATTTTAGCACCACCCCTAACGGCACTGGTCAAAAGAATCAAAAACAACCTGTCACGACGTGATGTGATGGCATTGACATTCCTTTTAGAGTTATCATTATTAATGGTGACTCTAGAAGGAGTGCATAAATGGCATTTTTAAAACGTATCGGTTTATTTGTTCTAACAAACGTCCTTGTCATGGTGACGATCGGAATCGTTTGGTCTCTTGTGAGCCGATTCCTTGGTCTTGCAGGTCTTAACTCTTACATCCCATTCTTGATGGCATTCTGTTTGGTTTGGGGTATGGGCGGCGCCTTCATCTCTTTGCTTATGTCAAAGTGGATGGCGAAAATGTTCCATGGTGTGAAAATCATCGAACCTAACAACCAAAATCCAGAACTTCGTGCCTTGGTAAATAAAGTCCACGACTTTGCTCGTCGTGCGCAACTTTCAAAAATGCCTGAAGTCGGTATCTACGAATCTGTCGACATCAACGCATTTGCGACAGGACCTTCAAAGTCCAACTCTCTGGTTGCGGTCTCTACAGGTCTTTTGCAAAGAATGAATGAAAAAGAACTTGATGGAGTTCTTGCCCACGAAGTGGCGCATATCGCAAACGGAGACATGGTCACAATGACTTTGATCCAAGGTATCGTGAATGCCTTTGCGATGTTCTTCTCTCGTATCTTGGCAAACCTGGTCGCTTCCAACGTGGAAGAGCGCTACCGTGAGATTGTTCGCTTTGCGGTGACAATCCTAGGCGACATCGCGTTCACATTATTGGGATCTATCGTCGTGAATTACTTCTCTCGTCGTCGTGAGTTCCGTGCGGACGCCGGTGGTGCGAAGTACTCTTCTCGCGAGAATATGATTGCGGCTTTGCAAAAGTTGCGTTCAGTTTATGATCTGCCTATTCCTCCAGAGGAAGGTCAGACTGCGACTTTGATGATTTCAAATCGCGACAAAGGTGGAATTGCGAAATTGTTCATGACGCATCCGCCTCTTGAAGTTCGCATCCAAGCTCTTCAAACGGGCCGTATCTAAGCGGCGCGTTTTGTTAAATAACCTGATATTTCGTCTGAGTCAGGGTTGTTAAATTCCACAATTCGGCATAACCTAAACGGGTTATGCCGAAAATAATTCTCGCCTTCTCTTTTTTTTCCGTCATCTTAGGTTGTGCAACGACATCGCGTTTAGACACGCGTATCGACAAACGCTTAACTCCACCCGTTCCTAATTTCATTAGCAAATGGAAGAATGCTCCAGTTTCTGATTTAGAAAAATTAGAAGTGGGCGCTAAGGAAGATAATATTCGCTGGTGGAAGACCTACACGTTGGCGATGGCTAAAAAGACCACGGCCCCTAAAGAGGCTTGTGAGGGCTTTAAGTCATTGTCTTCAGAAAACGACTTTCCCCTTCATGATCTGGCGTTGCTTCGTGCTTACGAAACTTGTGTGAACGACAAAGCCTTAGCCGAGCTTCCTAGCAGCACGGTGCCTTGGTATCGCGATCTGATGGTTGATATTAAACTTAAAGAGGCTTTAGAAACTTCGGATTTGCGCGACGATATGGCAGCCTATGTTGAAAAAGCTCGCCTTGATAACAACAAGAAGAACAAAGAAGAATTTTACTTGAAAGCTCTTCTTGCGGCTCAGAAGTCTGAATCCAAAGAAGACATTGAGCAGATTCAAACGGCGCTTTACAAAAACTCTCCACGTCTAAATCCCCTGCCTTTGGAAAAAGATTTAAGCAACGTCGCTTCAGACTATCGCTTTCATCGTGAGTTCGATCACGCGCTAAAGACTTACAAAAAAATCTTGGCGTCAGAACAAACAGGGCCGGATGAGTATTTCCAAACATTGAAAAACATTCGTCAGACTTACAAGGTAGCGCAACAGCGTTCGGATTATATCAACGCGACGGCTGACCTTGTGAATTGGTCTAAAAAGCAATTCCAAAAAAATAAAAAAGATCGCCGTGCGATTGCGCGCTATCACGATGCCCAAGTTCTTTTTGCTAAAACGCTTTGGACAGAAGATCAAACTTCGCAAGCGGTGAAAGTTCTAAACGAAACTCACCGTCTGCTTCGTGGAATCTATCCGATGGATGAAGTTTATTTTATCCAAGGACGTATTGACGAAGAAAAAGGCAATTTCACAAAGGCCATTGAATATTTCGAGGCCAGCTACCAACAACCGGTCAGCTTACCAGGCCTTCGCGATAAAATCGCGTGGTTGAAATCTTGGAACTACTACAAGCTGGAGAAATGGGAAGAAGCGAAGACAAGCTTTGAACAAATGCGCGATCTTGTGAAAGACCCTGCCGACAAATCACGTGCTCGTTTCTGGTTGGCTCGTTCCTTAGAAAAGCTGGGTAAAAATTCCGACGCTCAAAATGAACTTCAAGGTTTGATTAAAGAAGATCCACTAGGTTACTACGGCGTTTTGGCCGTTCGTGAACTTAAACAGAGCTTCACGCCACTTAAGATCGACAACAAAGAACTTCAAGGCTTAAGCCTTCTCGGAGTTTCAGAACTTGATCCGCAAATGCGTTTAACGACGGAATGGTTGATTTCTGTCGACGAAAAACCTTTTGCCGAAAAAGTTCTGAACATCGCGGTTGAAGATTTAAAAAAGAAGAAAGTGACTTCCGAAGAAACTTGGCTTGCGATTTCTTCTGGCTATGCGCGCACAGGCCTTTACCTGCCGCTCTTTTCTGCGATTGGTGCATTGGATTCTTCTGTTAAAGATCGTCTCTTGAACGATCATCCCGATCTTTTATTTCCACAGCCGTTCTCGGACATCATCGCGCAAGCTTCTGATAAAAGCGGAACGCCTCAGGCGTTCATCTATGCGATCATCCGTCAGGAATCTGCCTTTAATCCAGAAGCGCGCAGCTCGGTCGATGCCTTCGGCTTGATGCAACTTCTGCCAAGCGTCGCTAAACAATTGGCGAAAAGAAATTCGTTGGAGTATTCCGAAGCCAATGACTTGTTTAAACCAGAGATCAACATCCCTCTGGGAGCCTTTGAATTAAAGTCGCTAATGAAAAAGTACGACGATCAATTCATCTTGGCGGTGTCAGGTTACAACGCCAATGACAGCGCGATCCGCGGCTGGTTGAAAACCCGCTTCCGCGAAGACTCTGTTGAATTTATCGAAGAAGTTCCTTACGAAGAAACTCGCGCTTACATCAAATTGGTGATGAGAAATTATATCTTCTATCAAAGACTTTTAAACACGGCTTCAGGAACACCGTTCCCCGAAGAACTTCTTTCTTTGAAATCGAATAAGAAGAAAGACATTGTGAAAGAAGAAAGCATCAGTCAGCAGCTTTAAAAATAAAAATCCCGAGTCGAAAGCTCGGGATTTTTTATTTCTAGATCCAACAATTAATTAACGATTACAAAAAGTATCATCCGTAAAACTTCCCGTCGCAGCGGAACTGTATTCCGGATAAGTCACGTAATTCACATTCGTCATGTCCACTTCATCCGCGCCGGCGGTGTAAACGACTTTCAAAGTGTCTGCCGTCAACTCTTTCAACTCGTAACGTTTTTCTACTGGAGTACCTAATGCGCCGCCATTTACATGGGTGACGTTAAGAACCAACTCATTCCCCACTTCGCTCGTAGGATCTGCGACTGGCGCAGTCCAAGTTCCCGTTAAGGTGCATTTCTTACCGACAGTAGGCGACGTCCATTCCGCTTCGGATTGAGTGAAGGTGCCATCGACCTTGAGCTCAATCTGTACATAGCTGAAACTTCCCGCGGTTTGCGTGCTTTCGGTTTGGGAATGATAAGTGATGTCTTCAGAAAGACTTCCTAAATCCAGCTCTCCAGAGCCCACCTTTTGACTGCAACCTGCCAACGCCACTAAAGAAATGATGATAAGCTTTTTCATATTCACCTCTTCGGAATCAGACATAAGCCCTTTAACCTGAGAAGGCTTATCAAGCCACGATCAATACGCTTTCAAAGCTAAGCCCTTGCGATGACTTCATTATCTATGGATATGTCTTAAATTGATACAGGACCAAGGTTCCCTTATGCCCCGACTGGAAATCTCCGATAAGTTTTAGTCTAGAAAGGGGAACATTCATGTTTTCTCGCAAAGTGTGGATTGCAGCATGTTGTGTCGGTTTATTGTTCTTTGGTGGATTGGGTTTCTACCTTTATTCCATTGAAGAAAACTCCCCTTCCCGCACACAGAGTTCCAGCAAAAAGGACAGCGATCGTCTTTTTGAAAACTCTTTCATCACGTCTAAAACTGACAAAGTTGAAGACGAGCCGAGCGCACTGTTCAACGATCCCGCGATCAGCCAAGCTTGGGGTTTAAAAAAATCCGATGCCGCTCGCGCGTGGTCGGTCACTAAAGGCAGCCGCGATATCGTGGTGGCTGTGATCGATACGGGTATTGATATCAAGCATGAGGACTTAAAAGGAAACCTTTGGAAAAATCCGGGCGAAACAGGTTTAGATGCTCAAGGTCGCGATAAGGCAACCAACGGTATCGATGATGACGGTAACGGTTTTGTTGACGACGTTTATGGTTGGAACTTTGTTTCTAACAATAACAAACTCGACGACAACCACGGTCACGGGACTCACATTGCCGGAATCATTGGTGCGGAAGCTGGGAACAACAAAGGTATCACGGGGATTTCTCCGGAAGTCAGCTTGATGATTCTTAAGTATTACGATCCGAAAGTTCCCGGCACCGACAACTTGAAAAACACGGTGGCTTCTATTCGCTACGCCGTAAAAATGGGGGCCCACATCATCAATTATTCTGGTGGTGGGACGGAGTTCTCTCAAGAAGAGTATGACGCTGTTGCCGAAGCCGAGAAAAAGGGAATTCTTTTTGTCGCGGCGGCAGGAAATGAGCGTTCGAACTCGGACCAATTCCACTACTACCCGGCCGATTATAAATTGAAGAACATCATTTCGGTGACGGCGATTGACCCATCAACGCAAGTGTTGGCGTCTTCAAACTATGGGATTGAGACTGTCGACATTGCAGCTCCAGGACAGAATATTCTTTCTTGTCTTCCGGGTAATGCTTACGGGTATATGACTGGAACTTCGCAAGCCACCGCGTTTGTGACAGGTGCTGCAGCTTTGACGATGGCTCACAAGCAATCATTTAAAGCGGAAGATGTGAAGAAGTACATTTTAGCTACTGGCGATGCCCAATCACAGCTCGCTTCAAAAACCAGAACTTCTCGTCAGTTGAATCTTTATAAAGCACTGACGATTCTAGATCAGGGTGTTTCTGCAACGGGTGTGGTGGCCGTGAATACGCAAAACATGAAGCTCTTCACTGCGGACCCAAATGAAAAACGAAATCGTGATCTTGAAAACGGCATTGATCCCACAGCGAAAGAGATGAGCCAATTCGGCAGATCCTTGATCGATGCCATCGGTCCAAAATCTCGTCCATCAAAGCTAGGTACGAAACAAGGTTCGGAAGGGTTCTAACCCTTCCCTGCTAAATTAGTCGACGAAGTCGGAAAGAGAAATCTTTCCGCGAATCATGATCATCAATCCCGCTGACATAAATGCCAACGCTACACCGACACCGATCAAGTTGCGGTGACCAAGATTGATCATTCCTAAAAGAATTAAGAAAGCACTAAGGCCGAACGGTCCCCAGTACATGTACTTTTGCCATTTCGGGCGAGCTGCTGCTGGAGCTTTACCAACAGTTGCCACAGGCTTCTGAGACAAACCGACCATCATCAGGCTGTTGATTCGCGCGATCATCTGATCACATTGCGGATCCCCGCCTTGCGCGGCTTTCAGCTCTTCATACTTCAAAGTTGCAAAGCGAAGAGCATCCAATTCATGACAAGCACGGATGAACTCATCGTGAAGCTGCTCATTTTCAAAGTTTTCAACCAAGTTCTTCCACTTACGAACAAGACTTGGTTGTGCCTTCAAGCTTGGATCTTTAGGCAAACCTTCGAGACGTTCAAAAAGAACATGGCAAGAGTAACACTCTTTCGCGCGACGGCCGTTCAAGGCGCCACACTTCGGGCAAGATTTCATTTCGTGAGAACCCGGTTCTGCCGAATATGTCTCCAACGGATGATGCTGGGCAGCAGCCACAGGGGCCACTTCTTCTTCTTTGGGAGCCTCAGTGGCTGTCATTGAAACCGCAAAGCAGGCCACATTCTGAAGATCTGTAGGAGGATATTCGAAACTGAATCTTGTCTCGCAAGAAATGCACTGAAATAGTGGCGTTTCCGAATGAATATCGTCGCAAGAAACCTCATAAAGTTTCGCGCAAGATGGACATCGGATTTTCAATTTCGTTGATAAATTCACAGTGGACTCACTCACTCTTTGTGTTACTAATACCATGATGAAGAGAACGATTCAATTTTTCAAGCAGAAAGCCTACGAATTTCGTTGGGCGATTCTCTCGGGAATTCTTGTAGGCACAAGCTACATTCCCTTTCCTCCTTGGGCTTTAATCTTTTGCTACACTCCGCTTTGGCTTTACGCTGTCGAAGATAGTAAATCCGTGAAGAATTCATTCTGGGCCGCGTGGATTACACAGTTCGTGCTCAGCATGATTGGCTTTTATTGGATTGCCTACACCGCTCACGAGTTCGGGCAAATTCCCTGGTCAGTTTCTGTCGTAGCGCTGCTGCTTTTTTGTGCGTTCATGCATCTTTACATTCCTGTCGCGGTGGCGATCGGGACGTGGTTGCGCCTGAAATTCAAGCTGGGCGCGGGCCCGAGCCTTTTCATCATCGCGATTTTGCAATCGTTGCTCGAGCGCGTGTGGCCGGTGATTTTTGACTGGAATCTTGGTTATACTCTGTTCTGGGCGAAAATTCCGACTTATCACCTGGCGGACCTCATTGGCTTCTTAGGTCTATCCTCCGTCGTTTTACTTTTCAATGCCTGGGTGGGTTACATTTGGCTAAAGCAAAATTTCGTCAAAAAAGCTCTGACCCAATTAAGTTTTCTGTCTTTGTCATTTGCCGCATTAGTGGGCATCGGTCACTTCCATGGAAAAAACTGGAACCGCTTTGATCGAGAAATCAAAGCGACGATCGTTCAAGCCAATATCGGAAATCTTGAAAAAGTTTATGCCGAACAAGGCAAAGGCTACCAAGAAGCTATCACTAATAAGTTTGTGAGCCTGACCGCCGAAGCTCACCAAAAGTTCCCCGACACGGATATTTTTGTTTGGCCCGAGACAGCATTTCCTGACTACCTGGATCAACACCTTCTGGGCCGCAAACACACGGAAATCTTAAAGGCCGGCCTGATTCAGTTCGGAAAACCTTTGATCACGGGAGCTTACTCCAAAGATGAAAAGACCGATGAAAAAGTGGATACGTCGACTTACAACGGCCTTTTCCTTGTCGATGCTCAGACTAATAACTTAGATCATCCTTACCGCAAAACTGAACTTCTGGCTTTCGGGGAATATCTGCCTTTGAGTGAGCGCTTCCCGTTCCTACTCAAACTTCTGCCATTCGTTTCTAACTTCGGTCGCGGCAACGGTCCCGAAGTCATGACTTGGAACTTCCGCGGCGAAGAGATTCACTGGGGTGGGCAGATTTGCTACGAGGGACTTTATCCTGAATTCTCTCGCGGCTTAGCGAAAAAAGGCTCTGACATTTTGGTGAATGTCACAAATGACTCTTGGTTCGGAGATCATGCCGAGCCTTACCAACATCTTTATATGACTTTGGCGCGCGGAATTGAAGTGCGCCGACCTTTGGTGCGTTCAACAAATACCGGAATTAGTACGGCCGTCCTTGCAAATGGTGATGTTCTACAAAAATCACCTCTTCATAAGGAATGGAGCGGTCAGTTCGTGATAAAGTATTTGAAGAATGCGCCGGTGACTTTCTACACAAAGTGGGGCCACTTCGACTGGGTTCTTTTGATTGCCGCCCTACTGACTTTGATTATTACAGGAGCTCTTCATGCAAGATCTCGTCGTTCTTGATTGGATAGAAATTTTAGAAAAGATTCGTTCGCACGCGACGAGTGAAGCCGGCCGTGAAGCCGTGATGGAAACAAAACCACTGGCTTCAAAAGAACAAGCTTACCAAAGCTTTCAAGAAATCGCCGATGCCACAGAAGTTTTGAACCAAGGTATCCGCCCGTTCATGCAAAGCTTGGATCTTTATTCCACCTGGATCACCCGCCTAAAAAAGCACGCCGTTTTAAAAACTTTAGAAATCAAAGACGTGCGCAGTTTCTGCTTAGAAGCCTTGGCTTTGAAAGAAGCTTTAAACACGGTTGAAAACAACTGGGCACAGAAATTAGCCAGCAGCGTGATGAAAGCCGATGAGCCTTTATCCGCAATCGATCAAATTCTGACTCCGGGCGGAGAAATTCGCGCTGACGCCAGTGAAACTCTGTACCGTCTTTACAAAGAAAAAGAACGTCTGGCTCGCGAAGTGCAAACGACGCTGGATCGCTTGGTTAAAGCTCACAACATGGAAAACGTACTTCAAGATAAGTACGTGACGACTCGCGATGGTCGCTGGGTCTTGCCTGTTCGCAGCGGCATGCAACATCACTTACCGGGAGTTATTCACGGCTCTTCACAGACAAAACAAACTGTGTTCATGGAACCCGAAACCGTGATTCCGACGAACAATCGTCTGCGCCAAATTGAAGTCGAAATTGAAGATGAGATCGAAAGACTTTTGACCGAGCTTTCAAGATATCTTTCGTCTAAAGCCAGTGAAATTGAAATCACACGCGAACTTCTGGAAGACGCCGACGTGCGTTTTTCTCAAGCGCAGTTTGCGACTTTGGTGGAAGCACACCCGATTGAGTTTTCTATCGACTCTTTAGAATTGATTGAAGCTCGTCACCCGCTTTTACAGCTTTCCGGCAAGAAAGTAGTTTCAAACTCGGTCCTTCTTGAGGGCAAAAAAGGGATCTTACTTCTAAGTGGTCCCAATGCCGGCGGTAAAACAGTTCTTTTGAAATCCATCGGTCTTGCAGCACAAATGGCCCGTTGTGGTCTTCCTATTTGTGCCAGCGAAACTTCGAAGCTTCCATTCTTTAAAGATATTCTTATCGGTATTGGAGACGCGCAAAGTGTTGATGAAGAATTAAGTACATTTGCGGCTCACTTAAAAATCTTAAGCAAAGCAGCGGCTATGAAAGGCCGTGAAAATCTTATTCTGATCGATGAGATCTGCGGATCCACTGATCCAGAAGAAGGAAGTGCCCTGGCAAGAAGCTTTATTGAAAGCTTTTCTTCAAACAACGTCTTTGCCGTTATCACTTCGCACTTAGGGCCTTTGAAATCCGGATGGGACGAAGAAACGCGCGTTCTGAATGGCAGCTTAGAGTACGATCCTAAAACGGGTCGCCCGACTTATCAATTTATCGCGGGTATTCCAGGCGATTCTTTGGCTATTCAAACTGCGAAACGCGTGGGTGTATCGCAAGCCATCGTACAAAGAGCTTTGGAAGTTCTAGCGCCCGCGACTCGTGCGCGCCTAGAGGGCTTAGAGCAAATCGAACAGCTCAAATCAGATATCAGCATTCTGCAAGATCATCTAAGAAAAGAAACGAACAAGGCCTTAGAAACAAAACGCAAGTACGAAGGCTTGTTAGAGCAGTTCAATAAAGATAAAGAAGAGTGGCTGCAAAGAACTTTGAAAAAAGCCGAGCGTAAAGTCGAAGAAGCCATTGCTCAGGCGAAAGTCACAGAAACTTTCAAACGCCACACGGCTTTGCAAGAAATCAAATACAAGCTACCTGAAATCGTTAAAGCAAAACCGGTTACAACTCCAGGGGCTCCGGAAAACGCGGAAGAGTTTGCAAAAAAATTCCCGCCAGGATCCAAAGTCTATGTTCCGACTTTAAGTTCGGATGGTATTGTACAAAGCACGCCGAATAACAAAGGCGAAGTCTTGGTTCTTTCAGGTTCTGTGCGTTTGCAACTTCACTGGCAGGATTTAAAACCTCCTGGAAAACCGCAAAACCCGACATCGCAATTGGTTCGTCAAAGTTCTTCTTTCACGGTGGCTTTAGCCGATGAAGATCGCACTTTGGATTTGCGCGGAAAAACAGTGGAAGATGCTTTGTCAGAACTGGAAGTGGCTTTAGATAAAGCGGCGACTTCGCGTGAAGACCGTTTGAAAGTCATTCATGGCCATGGCACTGAAGCCCTTAAAAAAGCGGTTCGCACTTACTTATCACGTTCCATCTATGTGAAAAAATGGAAAGCCGGTTCACCAGAAAGTGGTGGCGACGGTATTACCTGGGTTGAAATCGGCGAAGCTTAATTAAAGGTTCTATGTTATTAACAGACTACAACATCTCTAGCTGGATATTTTCTAAGACGTTGAGTCTTTGTTATTTCATCGCCTTTCTTTCGCTTCTGCCTCAGCTTTTAGGCCTTTATGGACGCCAGGGCATTCTGTCGATCGACCATCTTTTGAATCTTTTAGATAAAGAGATGCGCGCCGAAAGATTTTACCACGTGCCGTCGGTGTTCTGGTTTGCCTCTTCGGATCTGGCTTTGAAAGCGGTTTGTTTCATCGGCATGACGGCGGCTTCGCTGGCATTCTTAGGATTCAGTCAAAGCATTATGTTTCTTATTTGCTTTGTCTGTTATCTTTCGTTTGTTAGCGCCGGACAGCTCTTTCTCAGTTACCAGTGGGACAGTCTGCTTTTAGAGTTTGGATTTTTAGGACTTTTCTTTGCACCGTTTGCTTGGGAGTGGCTGCCTTTAGGAGCGCACATTCTGCATCCCATTGTATACTTCATGGTGCTCTTTCTGCTTTTCAAGCTGATGTTCCTTTCGGGAGTAGTAAAGCTGGCAAATAAAGATCCCTATTGGAAAGATCTGTCGGCGCTTTCTTTCCACTTCTGGACACAACCGCTACCGACCCCGCTAGCCTACTTTGTTCATAAATTGCCTTCGGGTGTTCTGCGCTTTTGCACCATGGCCATGTTCTTTATCGAACTCGTCACGCCATTTTTTATTTTCTATCCCGGCCCTCTGCAAACAGCCGCCGTTATTCTTCTAATCACGTTGCAGATTCTTATCATCCTTACTGGCAACTATGGCTTCTTTAATATTTTAACTATCGGCCTTTGCTTAGGAGTACTTCCCGATTCAACATGGGGATTTAAGATTAATTGGGTCGAGAATACTCCGGTGTCCACAGTCATGGCATTGGTACCACTTATTCTTGTTGTTCCCTCTTCCTTATTTTGGATTGCCAAAAGTTTGGCAGAAAAATCGAAGATGTGGGACTTCATGCTTCCTTACATGCGCTTTTTCTATCCGTTCCGAATTTGCAATCCGTACGGGCTTTTCGCAGTGATGACTCGCGTGCGACCCGAGCTTGTTTTAGAAGGAAGCAATGATGGAGTTCATTGGGAAACTTATGAATTTAAACACAAGCCCACTTCTCTTAAAAAATTTCCCACGATTGTGGCTCCTCACCAGCCACGCCTAGATTGGCAGATGTGGTTTGCAGCTTTAGAGTCTTTCAACGAAAACTTGTGGCTGCAAAATCTGCTCACACGTATTTTCGAAGGTTCTCAAGATGTGTTGATGCTTTTTGAGAAAGACCCTTTTAAAGGACAGCCTCCCAAAGCCCTTCGTTTTCTTCGCTATGAATATAAGTTTTCGAGCTTTGCCGAACTTCGTAAAGACGGCGTCTGGTGGACCCGAGAGCTTATTGCTCCTTACGGTCCGGTCTTTCAAAGAGAAGAATTCACAGACGACGAAAGCTCTCAGAAAAATGCAGAAAGTCTTTAAGCGCAGACTTTCGTTTCGTCTCAGCCTGAGAACGCTTACGCAAAAGTGACACTCCAAGTGCGGCACTCCCCTATAAGTTTGACGGACCACTTTGAGATCGTTTCACTGTGAGAAGCCTGCGTTCTGCAAGTCATTGAAAACACGTCGAAATCAACTTTGTTTCAGAGTGAAATATGGCACCACCATTGCTTTAGTACTATGGCATAGGGGGCTATATGAAAAATTCAAAACAACTTCTAACAACGATCCTGGTACTGACTGCAACTGCACTATTAACAGCTTGCGGATCTTCAAACACTGCGGGATCTTCGGATTTTTCTAGCCGCGTGGTAGATACAGGCACTTCATCTTCAACGAAGTCTGTAGCTTACTGCAACCAACGTTCTGCTAACGACATCACTGCAAAACTAAAAGCATACACTGACAATAGCAACTATGTTCGCATGGACTTTGTCTACGCTCGCTTGACTTCATTGCCTGCGACTTTCAAAAGCGATTCTT
The DNA here is from genome assembly GCF_001592755.1 of Bdellovibrio bacteriovorus. NCBI lineage: Bacteria > Pseudomonadati > Bdellovibrionota > Bdellovibrionia > Bdellovibrionales > Pseudobdellovibrionaceae > Bdellovibrio > Bdellovibrio bacteriovorus. The sequence goes on from NZ_LUKF01000003.1 coordinate 187,903, forward strand.
CATACATCTCTATGTGGAAGTGGTTGGCAAACTCTTCAGGCAGCACTCAATTGGATAACACTCCACTTCAATTCATCATCGTTCACCCAACAACAGGTCAAGCTTTGACTGGTTGGATGAAAACTATGAGATGGTCTGATGTTGCAACTGTAGCTTCTGCTTTAGGTGTTACGGATCCACAAACTTTCTTCAGCGCTGTAAATATCTTGGTTGATCTAAAAGACACTCAAGGTGAATACGATGTTCTTAAAGTGACAAACTATGACTTAAGCACAAACAAATCATTGAACGCTCTAGACATCCTTCTTCCAGCGTTCTACGCAAACCCTGCGGACTACGCTTTGGAATCAACAGGAACAGCTCGCGCTGGTGTCCTTAAAAACTTGCACCCTTTCGCAAGCTACTTGAACCAAGGTTACACAACATCTCAGTTCGTATCGATGGCTAACAACTACTGCTTCTAATAAGAAAAAAGAAGAAGCTTCAAAAGGGTGATCCCCCTCACCTTCAAAAGCAAAAAAAAGCGTACCCAAAAGGTACGCTTTCTTCTTTTTTTAATCCTGCATAAAACTAGCGAGTGGAAAATCGCATAAATCAAGGCGCAAGGAGAAAGGCGTACGTCCGTACGCCGCCGACGCAGCAACGCAGAGTTATGCGATTTGCCGCCGCTAGTGAGCACTTTCTTGAGAGACTTCGTCCGCCTGAAGATTTTCGCCCTGGCGATAACGGTCCACCAAAGTGCGATCCGTCGTTGGGAACGAGAATAAAAGCGAATGCACGTTCGACTCTTCGTCTTCTTGAGTGACCGCGATATAAGTCAAGTCTTTGACCGTCTCGTGATCCGGGAATTCTTTGATAAAGCTCACTAGAACGTTTCCATCAAGATCGTTCTTGCGCCAGATTTCATCTGCGCTTTCGATCGTCTCTTCGCGAAGAGCGGCAAACTCTGGAAACTTGTCTTGAGCGATGTCCTTTTCCCCACGCACTTTCAGCATGGCCATATAAAGACCCATCGCCAATGGATCACCCTCACCTAGTGCATCGCCTTCGATGGCGCCTTCAGCAACACTTTCAAAGTTTTTGTCGTAGGCCATCTCGCCACGCTGGTAGTTCTGCCATACGCGACTGTCTTTTGTGGGGAAGTGAATAAAAACAAACGTCGGATATTCGTCTTCAGACGACACATAGGCCACTGCGACATACTTAAATGCCTCATCACCTTGCTCGATATTTTTGATGAAGTGATACACCGGGAACTCTTCCAGAGTCTTATCGTCTAACCAAACTTCGTCTGGCTCGTCCAACGTCGCCTCAAGATAATGCTCTCGGCCAATTTGTTCTTCGTCATTATAATCGTCAGGACTTCGTAAAGATTGGTACTCTGATTCGAGTTTATCGATAGCTGACTGGAAATAGCCGTAAAGATCTTCCTCGGAGTCAAAAATAAGTCCCGCCGCTTCATCGACGATAATGTACTCTTTTTCAGAGGCACTTGTTGTTTTCTTCTTCGCACGGGATTTAGTTTTTGCCATATTCTTTCGCATCCTTCACACGTTCTATTATCAGAACATTTACGATCCCCAACAACTTAAAAAAAAGTGAGATCGACGAGGTTCGTCATAGTCTCATTTTTGGTCTTGCAACGGAATGATTTATTCCTCACCATCGGAAGTAAGACGTCGCAAGGAGGCGCGCTTGGTCAATATAGAAGAGACAAGTTTGGAAAGAATGGAAGCATTGCTATCTCATTCAGCCATGGGTGTTCACGTTCTTTTTGACAACAAAGAAATCGCGGATGTCCTGAAAGAAGTGAAAGACGACAAAGACTTTTACAGCTTCGACAAGATGAAAAAAGTCCAAGACGTCATGACCGAATTGATCGCAAAAAAAACATACTTCGAGAAGATGGCTTACCTTCAAGCCTTAGACTCTGAATCCTACCAAATGCTAGTCAGAGCTTACTTCCACATCGTCGAAAACACCGTCCGCGCGAATAACGAACACAAACACTAAAAGGTAGCAGGTAATTACCTGCGCCCTTTTTAACACAAAGGGAAGCAGGTACCTTTTCGGCTGCCTTTCCCCGACGAAAACTTCGACAGTTTGGACGGACTTCCCTCTGAAAATCGCGATGTTTTAATTTCTGTCGAACTCTTGGAGTTCTAAATCGACATCATTCTTGAAAAATAATGCAAAGCGTTGGCGCAATGGTATTCTGGGTTCATCTCGCACGGAGGGATGACAATGAGATTGCAAACCACACTTGCACTCGTTTCTCTTCAGCTTGGAATTGCATCTTGTGGATTGAAAAACGGATTGGAAGCGAACTCGGTTTCTGCACAAAGCAGTGGGACCGCATTGAAGATGTCGAAAGTCGACGTCAACGCCAATCCTCTGGATAAGACCGTGTGCGATCCTTTTGGTGGCATTCCTGCCGATAGTCTTCAGCAAGGTATTAAGGCAAGTCTCTATTATTTGGCTCCGGGAATGCCTTTACTAAATAAATCTGAAGACTATGTGACCTTTGCTAAAAAATCAGATCAGAAGCTTTTCTTTGCGGATCTCAATGTTCCGACTCGCATGTTCCATGAAGGATTTGCGACGCAAACACATGATGTTTTAAAAGATGATGCCGGCTCGATGCTGATCGAAAATTTCGGTGTGAAGTTTGAAACGATCTTAAAACTTTCTGCAACCGACGAAGAGGGCGACTATGAATTGGCCCTGCTTTCTGATGACGGATCTAAACTAAAAATTCTTTCTGGCACTTTAGAAAGTCCTTTAAAAACCACCGTGATTGATAACGACGGTGAACATCCCACGCGCATGGGCTGCGCTTCGCAAATCATTTCGATGAATCGCGATAAAACCGTGCCTCTGGAACTCACTTATTATCAAGGTCCCCGTTATCACATCTCAAATGTTCTGCTTTGGAGAAAAGCCTCCGTCGCCGGAAAAGATGAGGCTTGTGGTCAGACCGGCAATGAGCACTTCTTTGATCCGAACAAAGGATCTGTTCCGCAGCAAGCTTACAACGACTTGTTAGCTCGTGGCTGGAAGGTTGTTCAGAAGGAAAACTTCTTCATTCCCAAAAATGAAGCCTACAATCCTTGTGTCGAAGGTACAAATCCACTGATAACAAAGTTCAAAGTGGCAGAGATTATCACTCAAGGCGTGCAGCTTAGCTGGAGCACTGACATCGCCGCCACGTCGCAAGTGAAATTGATTAATAAAGAAACTCAAGAAGTGATTCTAACGAACTCCGACAACGTCTTACGAACCAACCACTTTGTGCAAGTCACGGGATTAAAATCCCAAACCACTTACACGGCACAAGCGGTCAGTATCTCGGAAGACTTAGGAAAATCGCTGAGTGAGGTTATTGAATTCACGACACCGTAAGGTTGGTGAAAGACAGTTTGATAAAGTTTCCCACCGCAAAGCCGATAGGAAGACTTGTGAAATATCGAGTTTTCTTATCGGCTTTCTTTTTATTTTTAAGCCCCAGCCTGTCTCAGGCTGAGTACCGCGTATTTCTGCTGAAGATCTCAAAAGTATCCACAGATCCCACGAAACCCGCTACAGACTTCCGTCTGGTTAAAAGCACCCTCGATCCCGAACAGTATCGCTATTACTACACCGTGGCTCCTGATGAGCAGGTCACTTACATCGATACGTGGCGCTGTTATGGCCGTACCGGCGACTTCCAAGCGCTTTGCCCCAACCCCAAAGGCCAGATTCCCGCTGAAGAAAATCCTGCACCTTAATGGATGCGTCTTGATTTGATACACTGTGAGCATGTCTTCTATCGACAGTTCACAGCGCAAAGCCCAACAAGCCGAATTGAATGACCTTCAAGCGGACTACGCACGCAAAAAAAAGCAGATCGTTAAACAAGGTGAAGCTCAACTCGAAGATATCAAAGATCACTATTCTGAAAAGAAAAGTGCCCTCAGTGAGCAAAACGAAGCAGCAGTGAATCACATCCGCAATCGTCAAAAAGAACTTGCTGAAGAAGCGTCCCAAGAACGCCAACGTTTGACGGAGAACTACAACGCTCGCACTCAGTCTTTACAAAAAGGCTATGACGAAAAACTTTCAGAGACTCGTCAAAAACGTCAAATCGCTGTCGCCGAAGCGCAGACCAGTGCTCGTGAAAAAGTGAAGGAAATCGAAAACTCTTCACAAGCTCGTATTGAAGATGTTCGCACTCGCAGTGGCGAAGATATCGCGCGTGCAAAACAAAAATATAATCACGACATGCAGCAGATCAATGACTTCAGCGAAAAGCGCCTGGATCGCCAGCGAGAACAAAACGACGCTGTTCTAAACAACGAAATGGAGCGCGGAAAATACGCTCAAGAGCGCGTGCGCACCCGCAATGAAAAAGAAATTGCGCAAACCCAAAAACGTGGCGACGAAAAGATCGCGTTTGAACAGGAACAGCAACAAAAGAAACTGACTCGTTTGAATGACTTCTCTGCCAAACGTTACGATCAGCAGCAAAAGCAATGGGCTTCAAAAGAAGAACGCGTGAATCAGCAGTACGCTGAACGCATCATGCATAATAAAAAAGCGAACGAAGACACACTGAAAACTCAGAATGAAAGATTTCAAAGTGTGTATTTGAAAAATGAAGATGCCCAACGCGAAGCTTTGGACATTCAGACGCAGCGCTATGTGCGCCAATTGGGTGAAGCTCGCAAAGATTTTGTAAAAGCGGCGACTCAATACTCAAACAAAGAAAGCGATCCTTTCTACAAAGTGGAAGACCGCGGAAGCCAGCTAAGCGAAAGTTCTGATTTCTATACTTTAAGGGCCTATGTTCCGGAACACGAAAAAGATGCCGTGAAAGTTTCTATCCAAAATGACAAAGCGACGATCACGGGGCAACGTTCTTTCAAAGACAAGTTTGAAGATGAAGCCAGCGGCAAGAAAGTAAGCAGCTCGAACTTTCAAACCTTCCGGGAAGAGTTTGTGTTCGATAAGCCTGTTATCACTGAAGGCATGACCCGTCAGCGCGAAGGCGATTGGGTTGTGTTTCAAATTCCTAAAGGGACTATCAGCCGTTTCGACCGGAAGGCTTAATCCCACCCGAACCTAACAATTGTTCCAAAAAGAATGCGGAAAGTTGATGGCGACCATCGACCGATGCTTTTTTGTAAAGACTGAGAGCTTGTTGACGTGTCGTCGTCTCTGAAGTGCCACGCTGGGTGGCGATTTCACGAAGACTCAGTCCACGAAGAATTAGGATGCCGATCTCGGATTCAGCTTTCGTGAATCCCCATTTTTCGAAATGACTTTGAATATAAGTTCGGAATTCACCGAGATCTTTTCCCATAAACAGGATTAGATCTTTTAATTACGAGTCTGTCATCTAACACAAGTTCGTAGTTCGTAATTTTTCCACCGATGGTGGAGAGAAACAGTCTCACTACACTTTCATTAGGTAGCGAACTTCGCGCATAAGGAAAGACAAACGCGCTTGAAGATCCGTCAAAGTTTCGATGTTGGCGTGAAGTTGTGCCAAAGAATCTTTTTCGATAACAGGAGTATCCGCAAGTTCATGGTAAGACTTGTGAACCATGGGAGACAATTCTTCCATCGAGCCCAAATAAGAATCCACAGTTGATTCAACCTTTGCGTTTTTATCTAACGTGATCACTCTCATCTTGCTCTCCTTCACCCTGCACGAAGCGCAGAATTCAAAGTCTAGTTACCTTTTTTCGAATCCAACAACTTAAATAATCTTACATAAAGTTTTTACAATGCTGAGCGCCTTAGTATTCGCACTGGAGAGCCGTTTGATCGGCTCCCGCTAAGTTCACGCGATCGTCACCACTCGCTAAATACGTTGCCATCACGGAACCCGCGCCATCTTTGTGCTTCAGGCCCAAAACGTGTCCCATTTCGTGCAAAACAAGCGCTTCGATATTGACTGGAGCTGAGCCCTGACGATCTGCTTTTGCAGCTCTAGTCAGAGTTTGACCGTTCCAGTAAAATCCGAAATCAGCGGCATTTAGACGGATATCTGCTTCTTTAATTTGATCCCCGATCCAATAAACACTTGTGCGACCTTGTTCGGAAGCGCGGTTGTCCTCCCAAGAAGACATTAAATAGATCACGTTAACGCTGTCCTTGTGAGGATTGATCGGACCCGTGTAACGAGTGCTTGTGATGATATTAAAGAGTTTGCGACCTGCGGTTTTTTCCCAAGTATCAGCCGCTTTTAAGATTGCTGGAATCATAGAGTCAGGAACTTGCGCGTGGATATACATCGTCACGGGAACATCGCTTTTCCAAGAGATGCGTTCGCCATACACGTTTTGCACGAAACCGCAGTCTTCTTGAGACTTCGGCGCACAGGCTTGAATCGATATAACTGTAATAAGGACCAACGCGGTCCCAAGCCACTTCAACATGAGAGCGACCTCCACGAAAGGTTTCTATTACAAGGATGGGACCACAATGCTTCCACGCTTTGCCGGCATCTAAGTCACTAGAATGACAAGGCTTTGCCTTCTCTATTCAAACCTGCTGCATTTTTAGGCGTCGTTTAAATCGCAGTGTCTCGTTCCTGGACAAGGGCCAAAAATCCCCCTAAGTCTTTGGATTCTTTGAGCTTTGGTCATGTAAAGAAAGCTGACACCCCTTCGCCGCAAAGTGTGGTGCAAAAGGGCTCCGAAACACTTGGTCCGGCGATTGCTCTATAGGAAAGACAAGTCTCAAAATGAGACTCTTCGGGCTCTCACCCATTCGGGAAATCCTGGCGGCCCTCACATCTTATCTCCACATCCTACCTTCCCTGGTAGGGAGTTAAAAACTCCCCCTGCCAGTCCGCGCGCGGATGTGTTAAAACCTAAGCCATCAAAGAGAAAGGCTTCTGGTAATGACTAAACTCACAGTGATTCCTGGTGATGGTATTGGTCCTGAGATCATGACTCAGGTGATCCGCGTTCTTAAACACGTTAGAGCTCCTTTTGAATATGAAGAACATCAAGCCGGCGAAGTGGCTTTGCACACTTTGGGCGAACTTCTTCCACAAAACACTGTGGATTCAATCAATGCAAATAAACTGGCGATCAAAGGTCCAACGACAACTCCCGTCGGTGGCGGTCACAAATCTATCAATGTGACGATGAGACAAAAATTCGATCTTTACGCGAACGTCCGCCCGGTTCGCTCTTTGCCTGGTGTGAACTGTGTTTGTAACGACGTGGATTTGACGATCGTTCGTGAAAACACGGAAGACTTGTATGCCGGTATCGAGCGCATGGTCGATGAAGACACTGCAGAAAGTATTAAGCGCATCACTCGCAAAGGTTCTGAGCGTATTGCGCGTTACGCTTATGATCTTGCTCAACGCACAGGTCGCAATCGCATGGCCATCGTTCATAAAGCGAACATCATGAAAATGTCCGACGGTCTTTTCTTGAAAGTGGCTCAAGAAGTCGGTTGGCAATATCCAGAGATCACAACCAAAGATGTGATCGTCGATAATGCTTGTATGCAACTTGTGACGAAGCCTCAACAGTTTGACGTGATCGTGACTGAAAATCTTTACGGAGATATCTTAAGTGATCTTTGTGCGGGCCTTGTCGGCGGATTAGGTGTTGTTCCAGGCGCGAACATTGGTGAAAAAGCCGCGATCTTCGAAGCGGTTCATGGATCAGCACCGGATATCGCGGGACAAAACAAAGCCAATCCAACGGCTTTGCTTCAGTCCGCAGTCATGATGCTTCAGCATGTTCATGAAAATGCAAAAGCCGATGCCATTATGAAAGCTCTCGTTGCAGCATTATCTGATGTGAACGCGCGCACGGGCGATCTTGGTGGTAAAGGAACAACCGTTTCCTTCACCGACGCTATTATTCAAAAGCTAGGATAAGACTGTGACTAAAACGATGATGATCACCCCGATTCAAACTGACGTCTTTCATCAAGGCGATGACTTAGTGGAGTTCATCATCCGTTCCGTCGATCCTCTGTTATGGAAAGAAAAAACAATTCTGGCGATCACTTCCAAGATCGTCAGCATTGCCGAAAATCGCTTTGAGTCTCTGGATAACATCGATAAGAAATCTTTGATTCGTCGTGAAGCGGATCACTACCTGGGAGAAATCGGTCACGGCGTCAGTTTGACGATCAAGCACGGTCTTATGTTACCTGCCGCCGGTATTGACGAATCCAATTCTGAAAATGGCGACTACATCCTTTATCCCTTAGACCCCTCTGCTTCCGCTGAGAAAATTCGTTCTGCACTTTGTGCACGCTTAGGTCTTAAAGACTTAGGAGTTCTTTTAACAGACTCTCGAACTGGACCTTTACGCTTGGGGGTCACCGGAGTGACTTTGTCGCTGGCTGGTTTTCAACCTCTTCGCAATATGATCGGGCAAGAAGACATCTTTGGTCGTCCTTTGAAGATGACAAAGATCAATGTGGCCGACAGCCTGGCTGCGGCCGCCGTTTTGATGATGGGCGAAGCCAATGAGCGCTGTCCGTTAGCTCTTCTTTCTGGCGCAAATGTCGAATTCACGGAACATCCACGTCGCGAAGACTGGGAAGTGCCCATGAACGACGACATGTATCTTCCCTTGTACCAGCATCTTCTTAAGTAATTTCCAGCCCTAAAGCCAGCAAGCCAGTGTTTGCAGTCTAAGATGTTTAAACTTAGACTTGTCTATATGAAATCATCTTTGTTGCCGCTGCTTGCTTTCACTCTTTTTATTTCAGCCTGTTCTACAAATCAGAAAAGTCGTTTGGCGACGACGGGAATTGGTATCGGCGTTGGTGCGGTGATCGGTGCAGCGACGGCTCCCGAAGATGAACGCCCCGAACTGCATGCGATGTATTGGGGTGGAATTCTTGGCGTCGTGACCGCCGTGGCTGCAAATTATTACTTCAATGATGAAAAAGACATAGAAGTCATGCGCTTAGAAAATGAGAAAATGAAAGCGCAGTTGGACTTTTTCCAAAATGGCCCCGCGACCTTATTAAAAGACACGAAAGGACCCGCGGATAAAAAGTACTTCCAAAGTGGCAAAGCCCGCATCAAGCTTTACAAAATCGATCAGTGGGTGGATGAAGGCCCGAATAAAAAATATCATCGTGATCAGATGATTGAAATACTGCCTTTGGAAAAAAGCGAACAATGAAAGTAAAAATCCTTTCGGCGTTACTTCTAATAACTTTTCTGTGGGCGTCCTTCGTCAGCTACAAATATTGGCAAATCAAAAATAATCCGCGCGTCGTCGCGATCACCATGGATGCCGCGAAAGGTGTTTTACAAAACACGCAAGTCGGCGAAATGGAAAAGCTCACTTTCTTGCGCCAGTTTTTAGATCGCTACTATAACTACGATTCAAACAACTTCTGGCAGTCACAGACCTCTTTGGCTTCACTGATGGTGGGACCTTTAGCAGACACCCGTGTGCGCGAAGTCAGTCGCCTGCGCGAAAAGATCCAGCAGAAAAATCTGTCGCACTTAAGTCGTCTTGTCTCTTTGCAAAGACTGAAGGACGGAAGATATAAGGCTACGACTCATTTGCAGATCACAGAGGCGGCTGCCAAAAATGATGAAGCAACGAAAAGCCAGCTCTATATAACGACGATCCTAAAGTTGCAAAGCGCAGAACGAACTTTGGAAAACCCTTGGGGGCTTCTGGTTTCAGATATGAAAATCGAAAACTCGGCGACTCAGAACTCCGCCCTACCCGCCGTGATTCAAGTTTCTAAAGGCAATCCGACCGTTTTACTGTTTCCTTGCGCGATTGAAAATATTGATAATTCTTTCGAGAAAAATCTGAATATGAAAATCACGACCCTTAATGTCAGCGAGCTGCAACTGACTCCGCAGGAAGGACTGCCTGAACAGGCGACCTTCAGTGCTACTTGCCGTGACGAAGAATACAAATTTGAACTTCGCGTAAGCAGTGACCTTCAAGATCTTTACGTTTCTATTCCCAAAGAGATGGGTGTTATCAGAAAGAAAGATTCTGGTGCGGCGAAACCCCGCAAAAAAGACGTTTACGATAAAACCATTGAAAATGTTTTGGGAATCCAATTAGAAAATTAAGAGATCTGTGCTTGCGCTTCTGGGTTTTTAGGGAACAGTAAAACCACTTGCGTTCCCACCCCAAGTCTTGAGCGCAATTGCAGTTCGCCACCGATGGACTCTAAAGTTTTTTTAGCGTCGTAAAGACCTAAGCCATGACCATTTTCTTTTCCGTGCGTAAAGCCTTCTTGCATCAGCTTCGGAAGAACTTCCTCAGGAATACCACTGCCATTATCCATGATTTGCAATAGCCAGTGTTCATCTCGCTCTAACAAAGTCAGGTTGATCGAGGCTTCCACTGCTGGCAAAGCTTCTAAAGAATTATTTAATAGATTGCTTAGAATGCGTTGAACTTTGATCGCTTCTAAAGCGACCGGGACCTCGGAACTGCGAATATGTTTATGCAAGGTGAAGGTCACATCTGGATGAGAAAATCGATATTCCTTTAAAAGTGTCTCGGTCACCAAAGACAAATCATCCGCTTTGCGTGACTCTGCAGAGAGGGCCTTTTCCTGTTTTTTGCCTTTATTAAGAAGGTCTTCGGCAATGCCGCCGATGCGGGATACGGCAAGATTTAAAAGCTCTTTCTTTTCAGAGCTCATCTCGTGAGACAGACGGCTTAAGGTTGTTAATGCCATTAAGGGGCCACGAATATCATGGGCGACCTGGCGTGAGATGCTGGCGATTTCTTTATTCAAAGCCAGCTCTGCCTCAAGCTTTTGTTCATGCAAACGACTTAAAAATTCGCGACGAATCGCAAAGCCCATGAAGAAGAAACTTAAGAGGATTCCAACCATGAATACGGGGGACAGTAAGGAACGCAAAGCCAAATCCACCGAGCTAAAGCAGACGCGCATGCTTCCCGATGGTAAAGAGTTGTAAGTGATCGGCACATCTGTGGAAAACGTGCAGGTCAACTGTTCGGGATTTTGAACTTCCGTCGTACCGACCGCCGCGTGAACTTCTTTAAGCTGCTTTAGAATCTTATTTTGCAGACTTGGATCGCCTTGAAAGATCTTGGCGCGCGCAATGTCGTCTTCCCATATTCCAACATAGCGTTCAACGGATGTCTTTGCTGAATGGACTTCGTAAGCAAAACTTAAAGCTCCTATTAGCAGGCTCATACCGCAAAAGATCCCCAGCCAAAGCAGGGCGCGGTTTTTAAGAATATGGGAAGTGGTTTTGCTCATACCTTTAAGAAAAGCAATTTTGAATCCGGTATGGCCTCAACTACAGGGCCTAGCAGGTGTCAAAGACTTAGACACCTGCCAAGAAGTGACTGACACTAGTTACAGGGAATTTCTACCCACTCAATCAGCTGGCTGTCTTGTTCGGCAAAACAGCCTCCAGCCGTTGTGACTCCCGCATCAAGGCAGCTAAAGCGATCGTGAATATACCCTTGCTCGGTTTTACCTTCCACTTGCGAACCCGCTCCTAACTTATCATCCGTAAAGACGGCATTGCCATTGGAAGCACTGATCAGATAGTTCACTTCCGTCACGATATTCCATGCTTCTCGCCCGTAGCACTCAGTGCCGTCGGCTTGAATCACGTGCATACGTTCACACTTCTCAGACACTTTTTTTATATTTGTTGTGGGCAGAGCTAAAAGAAAATTTTCCGGCGGAGTGTCTTTCGCATAACCGGGTTTTATCGCCACGTCACCACGATAGTGATGCTTCTTTCCGTTGCGCTCGTAGTAGATATTAATAATACCATCCAAGCCTGCCGCCATCGCATCCATGATCACCGTGCCCGACTGATTTTTACAAACATAGCTTGAGCTTCCAGCAGAAGCCGAAACAGAAGCCACCAACAAAGCTGCTAATAAAAAATATTTTTCCATAGAAGTCTCCTAGGGATGTGGTAGCACAGCCCTTGAAGATTTCTGAGTTAGGAATTTGCAACTAAGAATTTGTGATTGGAAATCTGCGGACAAGAGTGCGAACGCTGGCTACGCTCGCACTTATAATTAGTGCATGGACTCTTTGTGAATTCTATTTTTGATATCTTGAATTTCAGGAACAGAGACCTTGTACGGCTTGCCACAGATCTGACATGTGACATCGGCTTCTTCATTTTTGTTGATCATGTCTTGAAGCTCTTCTTCACCCAAAGTTTCAAGAGCGCGCACGACGCGATCTTTTGTGCAGGGGCAGAAATATTCCAAAGACTTGTCATGCTCCAATTCTTCAAAAGGAATTCCATCCATGAATGGAGCCACCAATTGTTCTGGCGTCGCGCCTTCCATCAACATTTTAGAAATGTTAGGCTTTTTGTCTTCGTAGTTCTGCTGAATTCTTTCGACCACAGAGTCTTCCACGCCCGGCATGACTTCAATCAAAACACCGCCCGCCGCTTGCACTTTACCAAAAGTATCTAAGTACACACCTAAGGAAACCAAAGAACGGATCTGATGCGATTGATGCAAGTAGTGCGCAATGTCTTGCCCGATTTCGCCGCTGACTAATTCCACCGTTCCGTGGAAAGGTTGCTTTTGAAAAGGCTGATGACGAGCCACACTCAATGTGCCGTTACCAATGGCCTCTTTCAGACTCAAGCCATTGTCATAGCTTGGGGGTTGATACTGTGGATTCGGAGTGTAGCCACGCACATGACCATCATAAGACGCTTCAGCATAGACGCTTTGCAAAGCTCCGTTCCCACGGAAAAGAAGCCCTACCATTTGGCCGTCCTTCAACTGTGACGCCATCAAAATGGCGCCGACCATGCTGCGGCCCACCGCTACTGTTGCCAATGGATACGTGTGCTGGAGGTCTTGCATATGCTTCACAACTTCAGTCGCGTTCACTGCGGCAATACGCACAGTTAAATCTTTAGAAACAAAACGATGAACACGCTCTTTACTCATGACAAACTCCCAGACCTTGTGGAAAACTAAATCGCAACGTAACAGGGCCACCCAATAAATTCAAGTATAAGAGAGCGCACCCCGATGAAGATCTACCTCTTTAGACATGCACAAAAAGCTATGGATTTTTCAGGCGATCCGGATTTGACAGCAGAGGGTCATGCCCAGGCGTCAAAACTTCTCGACAAGGTGCTCAAAAAAGAATTGCCGACGCCAACGGAACTTTGGGTGTCCCCTAAAAAGCGCACCCATAGCACCTTCCGCCCTTTGGCTCAGCACTTTGATCTTCCCTTACAAAATACAGATGAGCTTTTAGAACAGCAAGGCGATGAAAACCTGTCAGAGTTTCGCTCACGTATTGAAAAACTTTTTGAGCGTTTAGCGGAAAATAAAAAAGCCGTGGTTTTTCTATGTTCTCACTACGATTTAGTGGTGGAAGCCTTGGGAGTTGTTCCCAGTGACAAGGACTTCTCGGACTCCGAATATTCGCACTGGAGCCCGTGTCAATATGTCGGCTTTGAAGTGAGAAATGACGGCGTCTTTGAATTTATCGAATTTAAAAAGGTGCATTTATGATTCAAAATATTTGGGCTGTCGGTCGTAATTATGCTGAACACGCAAAAGAATTGGGGAACGAAGTTCCGACGGAGCCTTTGCTATTTCTGAAAGCTGGCAGCTGCGCCACCTTGGCTTCGAAAGACCTTCATCTGCCTTCTTGGAAAAATGAATTGCACTACGAAACAGAACTCGCTTTGCAGTTTGATGACAACTTGCAAATCGATGCGGCTTGTATCGCTTTAGATCTTACGGATCGTGAAAAACAAAATCAGTTGAAAGCAAAAGGTCAGCCTTGGACTCTGGCAAAAAGTTTTAAAGGAGCCTGCCCGCTTTCTGAGTTTTTTCCTGTTTCAGATCTCGAAGAACTGAGAAATCTGGATATTATTCTGAAAGTAAATGGCGAACTTCGCCAACAAGGCAACACCTCCCAAATGATTTTTGGCTTCGAACAACTGCTGCAGTTCGTGCGGACCCATTTCCCCGTCATGCCCGGGGATTTACTTCTTACAGGGACGCCTCCAGGGGTGGGTGCCTTTAAAAAAGGCGATCTGCTGGAAGCCGAGATTCCAGGAAAGATAAAACACAGCTGGAAAGTCGTTTAATTCGCTATAAATCCAAGGCGTTTTCACTCTATGACGCCTTGGTCCAATTCTATCAAATCTCCCCGACTTTGTTCCTGCAAATTACTTGAGTTTTTACTTACACAGAGGGAATATGCGGCCCTCTCATTGAGGTAAAAATATGAACGACATCCAATCGCAAATCGTCGCGCGTGGCGAAGAGATTATGAAGCGCATGGAAGGCCAATCCAAGGCTTCCATTTTCTCAAAAGATTTCTGGTACGGCTCCATCATGGAATGGAGTATGAAAAATGAAAAATTCAAAACGAATATGTTCCGCTTTGTGGACGTGCTTCCTTCAATCAACTCAGGTGATGAAGTTGCTCGTCACTTGAAAGAATATTTCGCTGAAGATGGTGGAAAGCTACCTCCTGTTTTCAACGTTGGTTTGGGATTGGGTTCTTTGGCTCCAGGCCTGATGGCCGGTGCGATTAAGAAAAACGTTGTTGGTATGGCGCAAATGTTTATCACGGGTGAAAATCCAGATGAAGCTTTGCCAGTACTAAAAAAAGCGCGCAAAAACAAAATGACTTTCACCGTCGACATCTTGGGTGAAGCCATTCTTTCTGAAAAAGAAGCGCAAGAATACACGAACAAATACGTAGAGCTTGTGAACTGGCTCGCAAAAGACGCCGAGAAGTGGGACGAAGTTCCGCAGATTGATCGCGATCATGAAGGTTCGATGCCGAAAGTAAACGTGTCTGTGAAAATGACGGCACTTTACTCGCAAATCAAAGACACAGCTTGGGATGAAACTAAGCAAATCTTGAAAGACCGCATGCGCCCTGTGTTCCGTTTGGGAATGCAAAAAGGCGTGTTCATCAATCTGGACATGGAACAATACTCTGTGAAGCACCTGACTTTGGAAGTCTTCACCGAGCTTATTAACGAGCCTGAATTTAAAAATTACAAATACTTCGGTATCGTGATTCAAGCTTACCTTCGTGACTCATTCGAAGACTGCAAAATGTTGACAGACTTCGCAAAAACTCGCGGCACGCCATTCTGGGTTCGTCTGGTGAAAGGTGCTTACTGGGATTACGAAACTATTGAAGCTGAACAACGTGGCTGGCCCGTTCCTGTTTACACGAACAAAGCAGAGTCTGACGCCAACTACGAAGTGTGCGCGAAATACTTCCTTGAAAACATCAAATACATCCGCCCGGCTTTTGCGTCTCACAACGTAAGAACTATTGCAGCTTGTATGATCTACGCTGAGAAATTGAATATTCCGAAAGAAGCTTTGGAATTCCAAATGCTTTACGGAATGGCTGAACCGATCAAAAAAACCATCGTCGACATGGGTTACCGCATGCGTGAGTATGCTCCGGTGGGTGAATTGATTCCAGGCATGGCGTACCTTGTTCGCCGTTTGCTTGAGAACTCTTCCAACGAATCTTGGTTGCGCGGAAAATTCGCCGATAACAAAACAACAGCAGAGCTTTTGAAAGACCCTGCTCAAGGTTTGACTCCGACTTCGCCAATCATTCCTAAGAAACCAGGTAAGTTCTATAACGAACCTCTTCTTGATTTCGCTGTTAAGGCGGATCGCGAAAAGATGCTAAAAGCCTTGGCAGAGATGAAAGCATCTTTGCCAGTGAATGTTCCTGTTGTGATCAACAACAAAGAAGTTCGCACAGATAAAAACTTCGATCGCGTCAATCCTTCTGAATCTTCTCAAGTGATCGGTAAGATCAATATGGCTTCTATTGAGCACGCTGAACAAGCGATGCAAGCAGCGCAAGCGGCTTACAAAACTTGGAAGAATGTTCCTTGCGAACAGCGCGCGGCTTTGGTTGATAAACTTGCAGACCTGATGGTTCGCGATAAATTCAAATTGATCGCAACACAGGTTATGGAAGTCGGTAAACCATGGGCCGAAGCCGATGGTGACGTCGCAGAAGCCATCGACTTCTGTCGTTACTACGCTCGCGATATGCGCCACTTGCAAAAACCATTGCGCGTGGGTGGATTGCCAGGAGAACTTTCTCACTACATCTATAAATCTCGTGGTGTGACGGCGGTCATTGCTCCTTGGAACTTCCCGTTGGCGATCTTAGCCGGCATGGTGACAGCAGCGGCGGTGACTGGAAATACCGTGGTGATGAAACCAGCCGAGCAATCTTCGGTTGTCGCTTATGGCTTGATGAAGCTTGTTCAAGAAGCGGGCTTCCCGGCGGGCGTTATCAACTTCCTTCCTGGTTTCGGTGAAGAAGTGGGCGAACACATTGTGAACCATAAATTCACGACGACTATCGCGTTCACGGGCTCTAAAGCTGTCGGTCTTCATATTTTAAACAGAGCTTCTCATGTTCAACCCGGCCAAACTCACGTGAAGAGATGCATTATCGAAATGGGCGGTAAAAACGCCGTGATCATCGATAACGACGCGGATCTTGATGAAGCGGTGGACGGCGTCTTGTACTCGGCGTTCGGCTTTAGCGGTCAGAAGTGTTCAGCAGCAAGCCGTGTGATCGTTCTTGATGAAGTTTACGATCGTTTCACAGATCGTTTGGTCGAAGCGGCGAAGTCGATCTCTGTCCTTGCAGCAGAAAATCCAAAAGCCTATATGGGCCCGGTGGTGGATCAAGAAGCGCATGAGCGCATCATGAACACAATTGCCGAAAACGAAAAAACGCAGAAACTCTTGTTCAAAGGCCAAGCGCCGACGAACGGTTTCTTTGTTCCACCAACAATCTTCGGTGACGTCGCTGGTGATTCAAAATTAGCGCAAAATGAAATCTTCGGCCCGGTGGTGGCGGTGATCCGTGCGAAAAACTTGGATCAAGCTTTGGAAATCGCCAATAGCACAGAGTACGCTTTGACTGGTGGTGTTTTCTCTAGAAGCCCAGCTAACATCGCACGCGTGAAAGAAGAATTCGAAGTGGGTAACTTGTACATCAACCGTGGCATCACCGGTGCGATGGTAGATCGTCATCCTTTCGGTGGTTTCAAAATGTCGGGTATCGGTTCAAAAACCGGTGGCCCTGATTACTTGAAACAATACATGGAGCCAGCGGCCGTGACAGAGAACACTCTTCGTCGTGGTTTTGCTCCAGCGGAAGAATAGTTTTTTTAAAGACATTCTAAAAAACTAAAAAGGCTTCGTAGAAATACGAAGCCTTTTTTTTTTGTTCTTAGATAGCGACGTCATCCACCCGCCACAGATCGACTTTATCGCGAAGTTTCGCGTTGATACTGGCGATGATTTCCGGGGCTTTTTGAGTGGTCGAATCATAAGTGCTGTGGGCATCTGAAACCAGAATCACTTCAAACCCTGCCTCGAGCGACTTTTCACAATTCGTAACTACGCAGTATTCGGACTGCAAACCTGCGATGATGAGCTTTTTAATTCCCATCTGTTTTAGGCGTTTTTCTAAATCGTTTTCAGCGTAAACGTTGCACTCGGTTTTTTGAATGATAAGGTCACCGACGATGATTTCTAACTCGGGATGAATCAACCAGCCTGGCGTGCGTGGTTCATCTGGTTCTCCAGCGGTGCCACTATTTTGAACAAAAACGACTTGGGTTCCGGAAGCACGAGCTAATGAAAGCAACTTTTTAAGGCGCTCCAACAGATGTTCGGCTTCAAAAACGGGTCTTTTCGGATCAAACATATTCACCTGAGCATCGACTATCATTAAAGCTGTGCCTTGATTCATAATAGACCCCAAAAAGAACAAAACCCACGGTATTTCTACCGTGGGTTATTCATTTATAAAAGAAAAATAGAGGTGAGAACATCATGCTCCCCGAGACCTTCCGTGGTATCACCCCTCCCGTAGAAATGATTGCAACACAACAATTTCAGCATTGCAAGAGTCTAATTTCAGTTTTTTTAAGAAATTTATTGAATTCTTCGAACAAGTGAATGCAAAAAACGAAAAGCCCGTCGTCGACGGGCTTTTGCAATTCAAAAATTTATTATGTTCAGGTTAGAAGTCAGCGATTCTGTCAGCCAACTCTGGGAAATCGATGAACGGATTTCTGTTTGCTTGAGCTTTGAAGATTTCGTTGTTTCTTCTCATCTCTTCTTCATCAACCGGGTCTTCATTATGCCATTTACGAAGAACAACTTCTTCGCGCTGATCAATTGGAAGATCGTAACGGATCGAGAAGTAGAATAAAGCACGCGCTACGTTCCCCTTGTGTGCCGTTGGCGGTTCAAAAACTTCGTCTGAACCCGCCGTTCCCAAACCGTAACGAGATGCGGGGCACTTTAAGTCCAACAAATCTTGAGTCACTTCACCAAATGGATTGTTACCGCGGATGGAATTCAACTGTGAATCTGTCGGGAAAAGATGATGAAGATCTGACTTTTGCACTTCATCTGGGAATCTGCGCGTGAAATGGCTTTGGGGCCAAGTATGCTCAACATTGATCACGCCATTATCAGGGATGCGACCGGGAGCTGGAGGAGTGCCACGGAAATCAGCACGTCTTTTATCTTTATCACAATAAACATCGTGAACTGCGTATCCGTTATTGCCGTCTTTCACTAGGTAGTAGTTTCCCAATAAGAAAACTCTCGCAGCACCGTAACCGATCGCGCTGTGAGCGTAGCATTTGCCTTGGCCAACTTGGCAGCTCTTCACGATCATGTCTAAGGCACCAGCACGTTGAATGTGGTAGCTTCTTAGAACGGCTTTTAATCTTGTTTGAAGATCTTTATTCGAGATACCCGCTTTTAGATCACGGTAAAATTCTTCACCGTAGTACGGGATCACTGTTGTTTGCGACGCATTCGCAACACTGACGGATAATAATGTAAGAACAATCACTGACTTAATGAGCTTTAATAGCTTCATTCGGGTCCACCATTTCGTTTGTGGGTGATTTACAGCCTCTAGGGGTCCCAATGTGTCCCATACGTAATAGAACTGTCAACGGCTATATATTAATTACAATGTCAGGATTGAGTTAAAACCGAATTCGTTGGAGCCTTCCAACGATAAAGAAGCGCCGCCAGAACGCCTAAGAATGTGCCGCCAAGATGAGCAGCATAAGCCACCCCTCCCCCTAAGCCTTCTGGTGTCGACCAGAAATTAGCAAGGTCTACGATCAGAAATAAAGGGATGATGAGCAAAGTTGGTAAATAGATCGGGCCGTAATGCCCCGGCATGGGCGAAACAAAATAAAGAAAGCGAATGCGTTTGCGAGTTTCAGCCACACAGTAAAATGCGAGAAGCGCACTGATTGAGGCGCTGGCTCCCACCATCGGCACTGTTCCATGAGCTTCGGAGAATAAGAATCCAGCTCCACCCGCGATACCGCCAATCATATATATAAAGAGCAAGGCTCCACTTCCGACAAGGGATTCAACTGCAATTCCGATCACAGCTAAAAAAGCCAAGTTTGAAATTAAATGAATCCAGTTCGAGTGAGAAAACTGGTAAGTCACCCAGGATAGAGCGCCTTTTTCGTAAGAGCTTAATCCAAAGCGGAACAACAACTGTTCTTGATACTTCTTGCGGAATTGCTGAATGTCAGAGCGCCACTGGTTGATTTGAATTTCATCACCCTTATAGGCCCAAGTTTCTGCCGTGGCTAAATAGCGAGCGTCGCGAAGGGCATAGGCCCCTAAAACACCCAATTGCTCGGTGTTGTTCGATGTCACTTCATGCACCCACGCCGGCTTTTCATAAAGAAGTTCTGCTGGCAGAGTTTGCAGATATTGATAATAAAGTCGGCCCGTGAGTGTCAGACCGTCTTTCTGCAAAAGATTTGCGGAAGAAACGGAATTCGGCGCGCCACTAAAAATCAGTAAGAAGATAAATACGTTCAAAACCACCAGCGTGATCGTCAGTGGGAAACGTGTGTAACTTCGAAAATCTTCAGGCGCCGGAAGGATCATGGAACCTCGTATCTTTCTTTGAAAGTCTCAATGAAAGAATCGTCAGAGGCGCTTGCAGGAACGCGACCCTTCTTTTTCGGATGAGCATAGGCCATTTCGTTAAGGCCCCACACTGAACGCACAAAACGTTTTTCTAAAGCGGACTTGAGCGCCGGCACTTTTTGCAGCTCTTCGATGAGAGCAAGACTGGCTAGGAAATCTTGTTCTGCGTATTTTTCATCGGATTTAAGAAGCTGCGTAATCCAGAGCTTTGGATCTGCATGTTCCAACTCTTCTTTCTCGCCATCTTCTAACATGTAGCGAGCGGTCGCACATGTTGGCGAAGAAGAGTCTTCGCAGATTTTATCAAAATATTTTTCTTGCTCTGATTCTGTCGCTGTTAAATATTTTGCGAGATAGGCCAAGTCTTGGGAAGACACCGGATCACTCCATAAAGAAACATCGGCCTCTTTGCTAAGGCACTCTGGAGAGATTTCATTTAAAAGATAAAGTACAAGAGCCGCATCCATTCTAGAAGACGTCGTCAAATCGGCGCTTTTAATTTCTTTACATAAAGCCACCGTGCGATTCTCTTTAGAAGCGTACTCCCCGGTTTGCAGCGAATGATAGGTTTTAAAGAAACCAATCACGCCGAAAAGAAGCAAAAATAAAAAGCTCATGCGCATCCAAGAAGCGATGAATTTGGATTCAAGAGGATGAGGGCCGTCATCAGGAACATGTTTCAGTGTCATGACCATTGTGTCGGAAGCTCTTTCATGGAAAGCGCGACGAAGCGGATGACTGACGATTTCTAAAAAAGGAATAGCTAAAACCAAGAATCCCGTGCACCACAAGAAAGCGCGGGTCGCACATTGATTTATCGAAAGACGCTGCTGAGGATGCGGAAAAGACACCACACGCATCTGCATGAAAAGCTGTCCCGGCGTCGCCTGCCAATAGTATAAGAAAACTGCCTGCAGCAAACACGTAAAGAAAATGGCGACGGCGATGACTAGCGTGGCAGAGATCATTCCCTCGGCCGACGTGGCATCCAAAAGAAAATATGTTTTAGTCTGACGAACCAAACCCGCGATAATTAAACTAATTACGGGCGAAAAGATCAGAAAATCTAAAACCAGGGCAATAAAACGATCCGACACCGAAGCAATCGGTGTCGCGGTTTTTTCATTCGATGAAGGTGTAGACTGTGGAGCCGATAGATCGCGAAATACCATAAGGATCGTATCGGCCTGGGACAGGAAAGACTAAAGCAATTATTGTGTAAAATTGATCGCAGAAACGCGACCGTGTTCGTCTGTCACGAATTGGGCGCGGCCGACGATCTCTTTGTTCTCGGAGATCAAAGAGTACACTGGACCTTCTGCTGAGTTTTGCGCCAAACTGACTTGGTCAAAACCAATACCGAAAGCTTCAGAATACTTTGTTAGGAATTCGGCTTTATCAGAAATCGCCATTGGCTGGTCCCCGGCTTGAGCATCAATGAACTCAAGGCTTTCGATTTTACCTTGAGCGAGCTTCATGCCGTAACGGCCTTCCAAATATCCAAAAATCAACTCATCACGAAGAGTCGGAGCGACCGCAAGACTTCCCGCAACGGCGTTCTTATCAGAAGCCAGTTTCTTCGCGAGGTCTTGTTCCCACTTGACGTCTTTCGCTAACGCCGCAGATTCAATACTAGCGACACCACGGTTGCCATTTGTGGTTAAAGTTTCTGGTCCTTGGACCAACCACTGATTTAAGAAAACAGACATGATGAGTACGGAAGCGATGGAAAGAACAAGAACCGCTTTTTGTTCTTGAGCTTTATCCTGCAATCTTTTTCTTACTGACTGAGATTTTGGAAATTCAATCACGCTTGCGTTCCTCATAATGTTTCCCCTCGTAAAATGATATTACTCATTAGTGCGAGGACTGTGCCGACTATAAGTCTATCTTATTCTCTCTCACTGCAAAAGAGCTGAACAGCCGAACAAAAGATGTTTGACGTATTAAAATGATCATCTCATTTCAAGACGAAAAAATTAACTGCCAACCCGCAAAACTAACTCCAAGGCCAGTTTCAATCTAGAGCGCGCTTTACCCAGGAGTCTATTCCTGCCTGCATCTCGTTCAAGTTGTAATAGAGGACCTTGTCCAGTTCGACACCCTGCCCTTCGATTTTGTACTTGTTATGGCTGAGATACAAAGCCTCCGGGATCGAGATCTCCACACCGGGTCCTACTTCATTCAAGGGATACCAAACGCCCACGAGCATTTGACCTCGACTGGGGCTTCCTAGAAGGGGGGCTTTTTTAAACTCTTTAAGAGCTTGTGCGACCATCTCGGCTACTGAAGCTGTCTTTCCATCTACCAAGACTTTGATGTCCCCGCGGAAGCAAGTGTCTTGCTTGAAAGTTTTTAGAAGCACTTCTTTACTGCGGTCCAAAATTTCAAGCTGCTTTTCATCGCGCAAATCATCGGGAAGCTCTGCCGTCACATTTTGCGGAAAGCGAGGTCGAACAATGCGACCCACTTCTTCTGGCTGACACATAACAAGCGAAAGAAATCTTAAGCCTGCGACAAAGTTGCCGCCGGCGTTTCCTCGAAGGTCCACAACCAGACGATTTACGTCTTGCAGTTTCTTCTGAAGTTCCACAATTTTTTCATCGGCGAAAAAATCGGCGCGGAAAGAAGGAATTTGAATCATGGCCGCCTTGTTTTTGAGTTCTTCGAAGCTGACTTCTTCTTTGCGAACGATGTTCGCGGCTTTGATTTCAAAAGCAATTTCTTGCTCTTTTCTTTCTATCAAGTAAGTACCCGACTCGGTCGCCGCTTCCCAAGGATTGGGTTGTTCACGGTTGATACTTTTAATGACGTCCCCTTTTTTTAGGCCTGCTAAAGCTCCCGGAGATTTGGGATGAAGTTTGAAAATCACAAGTTCACTATCAACGAACTCGGATTCGATGCCGGTTTCTAGGGCTTCTCCTCTCCAGATACTCTTCACTTCAGAAGAGTCATAGACCTCGAGATGAGAAACGTTGAGCAAACCCAAAACATTATTGATATCTTTGATGACTAATTTCTTTGGTGAGTACGGCGTTACCAAACGACTGCGACGATGGCAGATGCGGTTCCATTTTTTGACTTGATCATCTTCCAGAAAAATTTTTGACGAAACCAAATCACAAACCACGGGATACGGGTTCACGAAACTTTTTTGCAAAGTGAAATGATACGCTCCGAAGGCGCAGCTGAGTGCTAGAAGTATGGCAAGAACACGACTCATTCCGACAGGTCCCCGAAAAAACAAAGACCGAGTGTGAACACCCGGTCTTCGGTTTTCAATTCAAAAGGGTCTTAAGCAGCCACTTTCTTCTTACGAGCTGCTGAAGGATCGATGTGATATTGTTTTACTTTACGATACAAAGTCGCGCGACCGATACCCAAAGCTTTCGCAGCTTCAGTCAAGTTGCCTTTGTATTGTACGATAGCGTTTTCGATAGCATGAGCTTCAAGCTCTTCCATTTTTTGTACGCTAGATGAAGTTGCTGTCGCTGTTGGGAACTGGATTACGTTACCGCCAGCATCAGAATTTACTGGGCTGTTACCTGAAATCAAAGCAGGAACGCCAGCTACTAGTTGTTGTCTGAAAAATGCATTATCAAGACCTTCTCTCCATTGTGAAGATGAATAGGCTTGAACTGTCACATCGTGTGTTTCCCAGTACTTCTTTGCGTTCTCAATCGTTTCCTGGTTATCGCTCACCACGATCATTACTGTGCGTGACATTTAAATCCTCCCCTTTTGAAACATTATTCAATGCTAATTGACTCACTTTGTACCTATCGGCGTATCACGCTGAGAATTTAGGGCCAGGTGCGATTTTTTTTTGAGACAGTTTAAGTTGGGGGAAAGACTGGGCTTTCTGCCGGGTTATTTTGGGGCTTGATTTCTAAACGGGGCTTCGGTTGGCTGGGAACGAATATAGGGGTGGCTCCGCGGCGGTCGGCACGCCCTCCTGGCTCGTCGCCGCCGCCTTTGGCGGTTCGCGCATCCATGCGCCGGCGAAGGCCGACCTTTGCGGGGCCTCCCCTATATTCGTTCCCAGCCACGTGGGTCCGGTTAGTAATCAACTTCTAAATAACGCAAGAAGTGTCTTAACCTTGTAGGCTGTTCAAAAATTTTATCTTGGTGGGAGTGGGCTGCGTTTTGAAGATTTGTTTTGGGGCTGCTGTTTTTTTGTTTTTAGCAGATGCCTTCGGCGTTGGGATTGTTAAGTTGGCTTTTCAAATTTGTGAACTATGGCTACTGATTTAATAGCGCCACCACTTTTTGTTCACGATTTCACTGCCACCGTGGCAGTAAGCAACTGCGTCGTACTTTATCTTTCGCAAACAAAATCACTTCCACGGTGGCGGTAAGCCATTGCGTTAGGTGTTAAGTATATGCTCTAGATTCAAAAATGAAAAAGCCCTGAGGATTCCCCAGGGCTTTTTTATTTTCAAAATTCCGGAATTAAAGAACTACTCTTCCAACAAGCTTCTTAGCATCCACGCGTTCTTTTCGTGAAGTTGCATACGTTGAGTTAGTAGATCCGCGCTCACTTCGTCCCCTGCTTTTTCTACTTTCGGGAAGATCGAGCGGGCTGTTTTTACTACCGCTTCTTGGCCTTCTACCAATTGGCGGATCATTTCTTTTGCTGAAGGAACTCCGTCTGGTTCTTCGATGCTTGTTAGTTTTGCGAACTCTTTGTAAGTGCCCGGTGCAGGAACGCCCAATGAGCGGATTCTTTCTGCGATCAAGTCTACAGCTGTAGCTAGTTCTGTGTATTGAGTTTCAAACATCAAATGCAAAGTTTGGAACATCGGACCTGTCACGTTCCAGTGGAAGTTGTGCGTTTTTAGATAAAGAGTGTAAGAGTCTGCAAGAAGTCTTGAAAGACCGTCTGCGATTTTGATTCTGTCAGCTTCTGGGATTCCGATATCAATGGCTACGGCGCTTGATTGGGATTTCTTTTTAGAAGATTTCATAGGAACTACCTTTCCTTCTTTAAGAGTACTTTAAAACTGTAAACTAAAAGAGAATCATCCGGAAGTTCTGTCGGGTCTGTGTGCTGTGCGATAAAAGAAAAAAGCCAAGGGTGGAGACCCTTGGCTTGATGGTTACAACAATTTAAGTTGTTTTAGTGAACCCGCAGCTGCGGATTATCTACGGCCGGATTTGATTTTCACTTGAAGTTTAGAGATCAAGTGAACAGCCATTTTTTCTTGAACTTTACACATCTTAAGTTCGTCACGGCGGTATGAACGTTGTGACGGAGTCAAAGTTCCAGTTTCAAGTTCCATTTCATAATCAAGTTTAGAAGAACGGATGCCTTCCAACTCTTTCGTTTGTTGCTTGAAGAGTTTTGTTACGCCTGACAAAGGAGCAACTTCAATCCACTCTTCTTTACCACGATACCAGCTCACCATTCTTAAGAAACGAGCTTTATTTTTTGCCAAAGTGAACTTAGGGAAACCAGTGTCTGGCAATTCTAAGATATTTTCGATTTCATCCAGGTTCGTATCGTCTTCTTCGCCTTCCATCAATAAGTTGCCAGCCATAGTAGCTAAAGCAGCTTCTGCCTCAAGGTCCTCGTCCATATCTGCTTCAAAAGCAGAGGTTTTCTTCATCTCTTTTTCGTTATCAAGGTCCAAGTCTAAGTCAGAGTCGATTTCTTCCGCTTGCATGTTAGTGCCAGGATTGATCAAAGCGAGCCTCCCCAAAATGTACTTCAGTTGTAGTGATTAAAGTGGTGCCAGTTATATCGCACATTTCAGAATGACACAACATGTTAATTGCGTGAAAAAAGGTGAATTTATGAAAAAGGCCCCTGTGAAACCGAGGCCTTTTTCTATTTTCCTATCGAATTTTCATGCATAAACTTTGGGCATTTGTCATCGAACAGCGATGATATCTACTCGGTAACTCCCTAACTTTTTCCAGAAACGCTCGGACTTGGCAGAGACATCAATGCGGTAAATCGGACGACCATCCAAAGCGATTTCTTTGATCGCACCGGAACGTAAATTTCCCTGAAGCGTGTACAAACTTCTCTCTACCATATTGTCAGCGTAAAGAACTTTCACTTCTTTCACATCGATTTCATTGCGTGAGCCGACCAAACGAAGGCTCACGACGCGGGCTAAATCAAAACGCGGATAAAACTCGCTATCCTTAGAACCAAAGCGTCCTGTATCACCCGTGCCCAGTGAGTAAGGAATAAATTCTTCGCGAGGCGGTTCACTGCGAATAGGATCATCGGGACCAGGCTCATAAGGAGCATCCGGCAACGGCCGAGGAGTGGCTTGAACTTCGTAAGAATCAGAAGCCCAAGAAGTCGAAACAGAAATTAAAGTGATTAAAAGAATCGTCCAGCGAGTCATGCAGTTTGCCTCCGTTTAGAAACTAGAAGCTAGTCGACCTGCATGACTTTGAAAATTTCTGGAACAAGAGTTTGTTTGAAATCAATCCCAGCGCAAGTGTTTCACGGATTCGCCGGAATCACGCAACTCGCGCAAAGCATCGATACCAATGTTCAGGTGCTTGTCGACAAAATTCGCGGTGACTTTTTTATCACTCTCTTCTGTCTTCACGCCATCGGGAATCATCGGGTTGTCTGATACCAACAACAAAGCTCCGCGAGGAATTTCGTTCACGAACCCCGTAACAAAGATCGTCGCCGTTTCCATATCCACGGCCATTGCACGTGTTTTAGTTAAGTAATCTTTGAAATTTTCATCGTGTTCCCACACGCGACGGTTCGTCGTGTAAACTGTGCCTGTCCAGTAGTCGCACTGATGTTTTGCGATCATCGAAGAAACAGCTTTCTGCAAGCGGAACGATGGCAAAGCAGGGATCTCTTCTGGAAGATATTCATTACTTGTCCCCTCGCCGCGGATCGCAGCGATTGGCAGAATGAAGTCACCCAATTGGTTTTTCTTTTTCAACCCACCGCACTTCCCTAAGAAAAGAGCTGCTTTAGGATTCACCGCAGTTAGAAGATCCATACACGTTGCGGCAAGGGCACTGCCCATACCGAAGTTCAAGATAGTGATGTTTTCGGCTGTTGCTGATTGCATCGGGCGATCAAGACCGCGCACTGGGACATCGAACTTTTCCGCGAACATCTTCACGTAATTGCCAAAGTTCGTAAGCAAAATGTACTGACCAAATTCGTTCAAAGGCACACCCGTGTAGCGAGGCAGCCAGTTATCGACGATTTCTTTTTTTGTTTTCATGCTACTCCTTAGATTTTCATTCACATGCTAAATTGGTTAAGGCTATCATGAGTTTCCACAGATTGAAAGGGGACATAATATGAGTTCTACACAAAATAATATTCTTATGGAGATTGCTCCCCGTTTGGTCTCTCTCGGTGGCCCCACTGTGCATCGCTTGATGCCTTATGCGAAGAAACGCATGATTGGTCCGTTTATTTTTTTCGACTATTTTCCAGCAACGGATTTCGCTGCGGGAGAAGGCATGGAAGTACGCCCTCATCCCCACATCGGTCTTTCTACTTTAAGTTATTTGCTTGAAGGCGCGGTTCTTCACCACGATAGCCTCGGACATAAACAACTCCTTGCTCCAGGGGATGTGAATTGGATGACCGCAGGAAAAGGAATTTCGCACTCTGAGCGCGTGCCACCAGAACTTCATGGCAAAGCACATCGCCTGCACCTTCTGCAATTTTGGGTGGCTCTTCCGTTAGCGGAAGAAGACCGCGAGCCTTCATTCAAGCATCATGCTGCCTCTGACATTCCTCGCTTTCAGGTGGGTGATGCGGATGTGCGCTTGGTCGCGGGCTCCGCTTTCGGAAAAACATCGCCTGTCGATGTGTATTCAAAACTTTTCTTTATGGATGTGCAGTTAAAAAAAGGCGGAACTTTCGAATTTGATCCGGGCTCTCAGGAACTTGCGTTCTTCATCATCAAAGGAAAACTTTCTTTGGGAGAAAAAGAAATCGCCCCGGATGACTTCGTGATCTTGGAACATGATTCGTCATTAAAGATCACAGCAATGGAAGACACACAAGTTGTCGTATTAGGCGGAGACTCTTTTCCCGAGCCTCGACATATTTTTTGGAACTATGTTTCTTCATCGAAAGAGAAAATCGAGAAAGCAAAACAGGCCTGGATGGACGGAAGCTTTCCGCAGGTACCAGGGGAACCCGATATCATTCCCCTTCCGACTCCGGCCCCTACTCCGTTAAGCTAATTAGACTTCATTACCGACTGCGGATCCGTGCATCCGCAGTGACATTTTTTGAAGCCAACTCACTAAAACTTAGACAGCGATTTCTTGTTTAATCGTTTTAGGGGCCTTTCATAGGCTCCAAATCATGGCCTGTTCTTCGCATTTCCGCCAAAGTGGATCGGAGGAACGTATGCGAAATAAGTTTCTGTCACAGTTACTCGGAAGTCTTTTAGTAATGACTGCGACGCCAGGTTTGGCGCAGGCCTTTGAAGAAATCAATGACACGCTTTACTTGGAAAACAAGCTCGCCATTCATCTTTACCAAGCTTCGGAGCTTGCGGATGGCAAACGTGCCTTGGTCTCGGCGATTGAGTTGCCGGAAGAATCCATTATATCTATTGATATTCACAATATAAACTCTGCATTGAGTGATGCTACTAGTAGTCCGGAACGCATCCGCTTTCCTTTTATTCCTCCAGGAAAAACGGAGATCACTAAAAATAGCGCGGGTTTTGCCTGCGGCTTTCGCATCGTTGACGTGATGGATGAAGACATTCGCTCTGACGAGATCATGGATCGCACAGATCTTTGTCTTTCTTTATCCGATCTTAGAGTCACGGGTGCTTTAGAAAGTAACGGTACAGATGCTCTTAAATCCTTCAATGAATTTATGCAAGAAGGCCGTTTGCACTCGATGAATTCGTTATCTAAATACGTCGATCGTCTGCGTGCCGAAAGAATTGAATTTGGCGTGATTGAAAAAGCGGCCGTACAGACCGTCATCAGCCCGATTAAAAATTGCGGACGTGGTTGCTTAACAGTAACAAGTGAATACGGTATGCGTAATCACCCAGTTCTAAGACGTAAACGCTTGCATAAAGGAATTGATCTACGCGCAGCTACTGGCACCTCTGTAGTCAGCGTGCTTGATGGAAAAGTTCTAGCGACTCGCACAGAGAAAAATCGCCGTACAAAAAGAATTTCAGGTTATGGCCACTACGTCATCGTCGTTCATCCAGGAAATAAACTTGAAACCTTGTATGCTCACTTGTCTGGTTTTAAAAGCAAAGCGGGACAATCTGTGAAGCAAGGTGATCTTATCGCTCTTTCAGGCAACACAGGTATCGGAACAGCTCCGCACTTGCACTTTGAAACGCACATCCAGGGAAAACGCGGTTACGTTCCAGCAAACCCGCGCAGCTACTTAGGTTCAATCCTTTCTTCAGTAGCTTGGATCGCGAACCTTTTTAAAATCGGTTAAAAAATCTTTGCTAGTGGAATCGTCGTTTCAGCGACGGTTCCACACTTTATGGTCCTTAAGCTCTTCATCATTTACGCAATGTACGTGTCGGCGGTCCTATCTCGCATTGGAACAAGTAGGAGTCCCAAATAAATGTCTTCGGCTGATTTAGACAGCGACTGGACTTAACTTTTGCACTTACTTTGCTAGAATAAAAACATATGATTTCACTGGTAGTGTTTTTGAACTTAGCAATGGCCCATTCGTATTGCACACCGGATAACGAGGCCACTCAATCTCTTCAGCAAATCCAAGAAGGTCTTTCTGGATCTCAAAAAGACTTCTGCGCCGATCTGCAAAGAATCTCTAAAAAACAAAAGCCTGTCCATCAACCTCTCTGCAAAGCCCTGTGGGATGATGGAAAATCTTGGTGGAAAAAAATTGCGGAAGAAAAACCGGCCGAACTGGACAAGTCTTCTGAAAAATATCAAAACCCTTCACGCAACGAGATGCTGAAAAATGGTTTTTCGGTCGCCACCGTACAAGACTTGAAGAATACCGAACGAAAATTCAACGAAGTAAAAAATCGTACGGCTTCTCAATGCTGTGGAAGCGATAAACACTGTCTTGAAGCCTTTAAAGCCACGACTCTTCAATTCTGCAGCGACCCTGTCGCAGAGAAAGACCCTAATGTTCCCGATCCGTGCGCAGGCACCGCAGAAGCCTATTTCAGTGTGAATGAAGATAACTATACGAAAAGCTATTATGCCGGAGTCTTTGCAAACACACCCGCCTCTGAGAAAACAGAATTTCTAAAACAGGTTCGCGCAACTTATTCCGATTTCAATCCTGGGAAAATATATTCTGGTTATATCAGCCTCGGGAAATATAAACGCGGCGAAACTCAAGAATTAGACTACACGATCCGCCACGAACTGGGACACGCTTGCAACTATGTTCGCTTGCAAATTGGCGAACGAAGTGGAACGAGTCTTTCCACAGCCAACGGAGCTTATGAAGGCTTTTGTGGTCACGACCCCGTTGAACACTATAATTATACGGTGATTGATAACTTGTTGGCGGGAAAAAATGCGTCGGCATTAAAACAATGCATGCGTAATAAAGTGGAAAAAGAAACCTTTGACACCAATGATTATGCCTTCATTAAAGACAGCTGCTTTGGCTCTAAAACCGAAGAAGCTCTGGCCGATGTTTTTTCCGCGCTTACGGTCAAAGAAAGCGAGATGCCCAACTTAACAATGCAACTTTGCTTTAACTCCCCTTCCGCTATTCATTCGGCAGGCCACTCGACATTGGATTGTGTACTCAACCATGCGCCGGGATACGCGGCAAAGCTTTCAAAGGGACTTTCATGCACACAGTAATAGCTGTGTTATTCTCTTCGTTGCTTTCATTTGCTCAATCTCCTTTTCAGATTGAAGTTCGCAAAATTGAACCTAGCAAAAAAGCGGAATCTTATCTCGAATTTACTTTTGATGGAAAAGAATGCCATCTTAAGAAAGCAGGACTCTTAAAGAAGATTTCGACGTCAGATTGCAAAACCACAACTCAAAAACTTTTAAAATATTTAAAAGAACCTCAAAGCATCGGCGATTATCTGCATCCGCAACGTCGCTATTACCAAGTGAAGGTCGAAGGGGCTGACGGAAAATGGAGTCGCGTTATACTTCGTGAAAAGACCCGAGTCTGCACCGCGAGCGGCCACTGCACCGAGCCTCTTAAGACGGCTCCGACCCTGATTGCCGAGGAGCTTTTAAAACTTTGATGACTGTTTGCTAGGTCGCCCCGAGGGTGATCTTCACTAAGACATCCACACGAAGAATTTGCATATACTGTTCAGTGGTTTGAATGACTCCTTCTTTAGACCATGGACTCATCGTTCTGATCACCGATTCTACGGTGACACCTAAAACGTCGGCCATTTCTTGACGAGTCACTGGAACTTTTAGTTTATGCACACCTTCGGTCGAAACCTGATCCATTAAATCTAAAAGCAGTTGAGCTAAACGCACCGATAAATGAGACCGCATTAAAACTTTGTGCATGTGCATCTGCTGCATTCTTCTACCTAATAATTCTTGCACACGACTAGCGACGGCCGCATTCATTTGCCAAGCCGTGGGATACACATCTTTGGGTATTTTTAAAAATCGAGACGGTCCCATAGAAACTACAGAAACAGGATAAATCGGCTTCGGATTGCACATGATTAAAGCACCCACGATATCGCCAGGCAGAACGACTTGCACAATCGAATCACTGCCTCCTAAAGAAGGACGACACAGCTTATACGCCCCACTCAAAACAATTCCAAAATAGTGAGCCTGCTCTTCAAAATGAAATAAAACATCGCGGTGTTGATTGAATGTGACCCGGCCCCCTTCGCAAAGATAGCGGACCACGTTGTCGCCAAATCCCTGAAACTGTTCGAATCGTTTGAGCTCTTCTAAATGTGCTTCCATAAAGGACCTCTATCGCAGGAAGCACGGTGCGTTGTTGAATTAAAGTGTCCTCTTTTTCAACCAACGCCAAAGGGCTTCTTTGGTTTTCGTCGGATCGGCGATACATTCATACTCATCAACCGAAAAATATTTTTTTACCGCATCCAGGGAATCTGATGAAAAACCCAGCATGTGGAAGCCGATTCCTTCTGACCGTGCTTCGCTGACGGCCTTTCTGAAGTCGCTCACTCCGTAAACTCCTTCATAAAAGTCAAAATCAGTCGGTTTTAAATCAGATAAAAAAAGCACCATCTTTCTTCTCGACTTGATCTTCGAGAAGACCTCTACCGCGTGCCGTATCACCGGCCCTAGTCGTGTCGAGCCTGTAGGTCGGATATCATCAAGGCCCGCAAATTCAGTCGATTTATTCGACATTGGGCGAAGCCAATCAAAGTGCACCTCTCGTCGCGTGTTCGAATAAAAGCTTGCCGCTCCCCAAGTCACCGGCAACTCCGGTAGCAGGTTCGCAAGTATCTTTAAACATGACAGCTCCATATCCAAAACCCGATGGTCTCCCACCCAGGAATCAGTAGAAAGACTGCGATCCACTAAGATCAGTATGGCGCTATCACTTCGTGCAAGCTCCTTATTCTGATAGACTTTTTCCTGAGGTGTTTCACCAATGAAACGATCTACCTGGAAATCCACGAGTCTATCGATATCGATCTCATTTCCTTCTACAATGCCGCGTTTTAAAAGCCGTTGATTCAAATCAATTACAAATCGATTCTTCAATATGCCGCACACTTTCTTTTCTTCCGTATTCATTTCCGGCGAATTGACGCTTTTTTCACCTTCTTTTTGCGGTCCACATTCAAATAGCTGAACCCAGTCTTTTTTGAAAGTGTGATGGCGATAATTCCACTCTGGGTAGAGATGAATTTGGGCATTCAGGGTCGGCTCCGAAGTTGAAATGTTTTCCAACCCTTCTTGCAGGTCCACCCTTAAGTACGCACGGCTGGATTGTTCTGAATGAACCGTTGAGTCCACTTTCAGTTCGGTCAGAGCATTTTTATGTTCGTCTAAATCATCGCTGGAATCGACTTTTTTACGTCCTCCCTTAAATTGATCTAAAGTAAAAACTTTTTCGAAAGCGTGGACCAAAGGATTTTCATCTTGTTCGTTGTTGAACTCATTAAGTTTTTGCAGTTTTCGCGTTCGCTTCATCCGAACGCTTTCATGCGCTGAAGTTTTTTCTTCGGAAAGA
The DNA here is from genome assembly GCF_001592755.1 of Bdellovibrio bacteriovorus. NCBI lineage: Bacteria > Pseudomonadati > Bdellovibrionota > Bdellovibrionia > Bdellovibrionales > Pseudobdellovibrionaceae > Bdellovibrio > Bdellovibrio bacteriovorus. The sequence goes on from NZ_LUKF01000003.1 coordinate 221,047, forward strand.
ACTTGCATCCTACCTTCAACCGGCAATGCCCTGGTGTCTTCTTTGGTAAAGTCGCGTCCCCCCCACGGCCCCAAAGACGATTTTGAAACACCCTCTGCAAAGTATTCTGGAAAGTAGCGATGCGCTTGATCTTGAAGAGATTCAAACCCGGGATATCGTGAATTCAAAAAAATCAAGACATCGTTTAAGGATTCGTAGTTATGAATAGGGGCCGTTAATAACAAAGTCGAAAAGAGATAGTAGGTTTCACAGGCGGAGCTGCCTTTTTTTGAGTAGACTTTTTCAGGCAGATAAAGACGATGACCATCGAAAAAAGCGGCGTCATCCACAGAAATGATCTGGACGGATTGTCCCCAATTGAAACTAGCCAAAATTTCTAAGCGAAATTTCAAATTTTCCAAAGACAGAGATGGACCTTTAAGAGCTTCTACGGAAGATTCATAGCGTTTGTAGAAGAATCCAAAAAGGCCTTCGTCCCATCCCATAAATCACCTAAAAATAAAGAGCCGCGGCTTCGCGCAGCGCTTCGACGGTTTCAGATTCATCTGTAAGGGCTTGAATGATCCCACAGTCCACCGACGCTCTTCTCGGGGCTCCTTCTTTGATAAGTGCTGCCGCCGCAATGATTAAGCGAGTGGAAACTGTTTCTCGCAAATCGAGATGGTCCAAGCTTCGAACTTTTGCGGAAAAACGAACCAGCTTTTCAACTTGAGTTTTTTCTAGTCCACTTTCTTTATGCACAATCTCGACTTCATCGTCTTCTCGGGGATAATCGAATGAAAGTGCCATGAATCTTTGCTTCGTCGACGGCTTCAGTTCCTTTAAATGACTTTGATAATGAGGATTGTAACTAGCGACGATCATAAAGCCGGGACTGGCATGCAAGGTTTCACGCGTTTTATCAATAAAAAGAGTGCGACGATGATCTAACACCGGATGAAGGGCCACGATGATATCCTCACGCGCCTCGGCCACTTCATCCAGATACAGAATGGCGCCATCGCGCAAGGCCTTCACCAACGGACCATCTTGCCAGAAGGTCTCCCCGCCTTTTAAGATGTATCGTCCTACCAAATCCGTGGCGGATGTTTCTTCATGACAAGCTACTTCTATCAGCGGTCGTCCGACTTTTTCTGCCATGTACTGAACGAAGCGGGACTTTCCACAACCCGTTGGCCCCTTAAGCAAAAGAGGCCAAGAAAGTTTGTAAGCTTTTTCAAAGAATTCAATTTCTCGATCCCGAGGATGATAGAAAAGTTTATTTTCTTTCAATTAACACCTCATCTGAGGGCAGACCAAACTTAACGAAGTTCCAGATATAAGCAATGATACCGACCGTAAACAGTGTCGCTGCCATCACCAACCCCAAGAAATGCACCTCGACCTCTTTTTGTACGGCCAAGAAATCCATTCCCATGCGTCTTTCCAGAACGACTTGAGTCACACCCGCAATACCGAACGCGACCGTCATGGCCGTCATGCCGATATTCGATGTCCAAAAAGCAAAAGTGTTCATGCCGGAGTCGGAAAGTTTACGCCCCGTCATCACCGGCATGGCATAAGCGATGATTGCTAAAATCAACATCGCATAAGCACCCCAAAATGCTAAATGGCCATGCATTGCTGTGACCAGCGTCCCGTGAGTGTACATATTTACTTGAGGTAGCGTATGGGCAAATCCCAAAAAACCTGCTCCAACAAACGACATCACCCCCGTTCCCACGGTCCAAGCTAAAGCTATGCGATTGGTATTGTTGCGTCCGCCTTTACGAGCCATCACGATGGCATACATTGCCATTCCCAGAAACGCGACCGGCTCTAAGGCACTGAACAATCCACCAATCATCAGCCAATATTTTGGCGTACCAATGTAGTAGTAATGGTGACCCGTTCCTAAAATTCCCGATAGAAACGTAAAACCCACAATCACATACAACCATTTTTCAATCACTTCGCGATCGACACCTGTCAGCTTGATTAACAGGTAGGACATAATCGCCCCCATGATAAGCTCCCAAACACCTTCCACCCAAAGATGTACGACCCACCATCTCCAATAAGAGTCGACAGTCTGATTTATCGTGGGAATCATTCCGGGCAGATACAAAAGAGCCGCCATCAACAGGCCGAAAAAAAGAACCATCGAGGTCGTCGTATATCTTTTAGACTTCCATATAGTGCCGCCAATTAAGAAAATGAAGAGAAGCACATCTACAACCACTAAATAATCGAGGGGTCGCGGGATCTCTAAAAACTTACGCCCTTCCCACCAGTTAAAATGGAAACCGATGATGGCCGTAACCCCGACAATCACTAAAGCGGCCCATTGCACGACCGCGAGCTTTGGAAAAATAATTTCTCGGTCTGATTCTTCGGGCACGATCCAATAAGCGGCACCCATGAAACCCGCTAACAGCCACATCACCAAAAGATTTGTATGCGTGGCTCTGGCAGCATGAAAAGGAATCCAATCATGCAAGACATCCAGCCCCATATGGGCAAATCCCATAATGAAGCCATAGACAAGTTGTAAACTGAATAAGAGCATACAAGTTGCAAAGAACAAATAGGCAATTTTTTGCGATTTAAATTTCATAACAACCTTCTTTATTTCTGACTGGATAGGAACTGTACGACTTCTTCTAACTGTGCATCCGTCAAAGGAAGCGTCGGCATTGTCGTATCCGCCTTCACCGCCTTCGGATCTTTGATCCAAGATTTCAACCACGCCGTGTCCTTACGATTGCCGATGCCGTCAAGGGCCGGTCCCACACTTCCCCCGGCTCCACTCAAAGTATGGCAAGCCGTGCACATCTGTTGGAATATTTCTGGTTTCGGTAAAACGTGAGTCGCGAGATCAGCCGGACCCACGCCTTCTGTTTTTTTAGGCGCCAATGGAGGATCCGCCGGGAAGCCATTTAAATTCACTTCTCCAGACCATTTCAGAAATGCCACCAAAGAATTGATCTCGTCTTCAGTAAAATGATACTGTTGCATTTTGCGATCGTTCGGATACATGGCACGCGGGTCTTTCAGCATCTGACGAATGAAGATTTCTCCCCTTCGCTGATAAACCTTCGTGAGCTCTGGAGCATAGTAGGCGCCCTCACCAAAAAGGGTGTGACAACCCATGCAGTTGTTATGCTCCCAAAGGTCTTTCCCTTTTTTTACGGACTCAGTAATTTGATCTTCGTTGGTCTGAGCGGGAATGCGGTGAAATGTATCAATGGTTAACAGAACAAAGGCCAATGAACAAAGTCCTGTTCCTAATAGGAAGAAGGCTTTCGCACCTGATTTCGTTAACATGGTTTTCCTTTCTTAGTCGGCAACTTTTATAAGTGACTCTGAAGCCAACTTGTCACTTTCTTTAAAACACGGTTATGACATTCATCATAACGAACCCAAATCTTAGGAATGAGCGTGCAAACTAAGTTTCCCACTCCAAAAGTCGTCTTTCGCCCTGAATATTCTTGATATCCGTGATGTCTTGGGAAAGCTCAATGACGCCACGATATTTTTGGTTCGCATCGCGCACAGCAAAGTAACGAATGTGAATCGTGCGGCCGCGATAGTTAATCCAAAACTCGGCGGTGCTCTGTCGACCTGATTTAAACTCTTCCAAGATTTTTAAGACCGTGCCGACACTTTTCGGCGGATGACAAAACCCCACCTCGCGCCCGATCACACCAGCGCTTCGAGGAAAAACTCTTTCTTCTCCGCGGTTATAGAAAAGAACTTTGTCATTTTCGTCGACATAGGTCAGATCGATGGGCATGGTTTGTAAAAGCAAATTAATTTGCTCCAAACTTAAAGACCCTTCATTCATTTTCAACGTTCCCGCATCCAGGGGGTTTATGATAGCCCGTTCCGGTGCGTTTGCTGCCGTCGAGGATGAAAGGGATTTTTTATGCATCCATCCGATTTCTTCTTCGCCCAAGGCCGCCATCTTCCAGTCTTCTTCACTTAAGATATCCAGCGAAATGGGGAATAGCCGTGATTCTTCGATCTGAATCATGCGACCCATTTCGCTGACCAATAGCACGACGTCGTTTTTTAAATCTTTTATTTCTTTCTTTTCTATCTTTGCGCGAATATCGCGAATTTGTTGCCGGATTTGGTCGTGAAAACTCCACATCCCGTGACTAGGCCCCAGCCATCCCTTCTTTTCCAGAAAAGGAAAGAGCTGGTTTTCTTTCCGAACGTAACGAATATCCACCTGGGCGGCTTGATTGAATAAATTAAAAAAAGATGGAAAGTCCTTTTCAGGATCGGCTTCAGACAACCCCATCAGAATGTTTCTTAAATAATGATTTTCATCTAAATAAATTCGAACAGGATGATTTTCATCTAACTTTTTGGCGTATTCAGGTAATTCAATTAGGTTTTGCATACGGCTATAAATACGCCTTCCGCGCAAAGACCGTTATGACATTTCTCATAACAACCAGGTCTATCCCCGTGTTAGGTTTCATCTCACCACGAAGGGGTGTCGTATGAGGAAGTACAGCTTAGATCGCCTGCCAGGCTCGGTTTTAATGTGGCTTATCGTTGTCAACGAGCTGATTGTTTTCATAGGGATTCTAGGTGCGTTCCTTCTTTATCAAAGTAAAAATTCGGAGGAGTTTTTAAATGGTCAGGCCAATCTAAGCCTGACACATGGATTAGTATCCACCATGTGCTTGCTTATAGGCGGTTTCTTTGCGGCGGAAGGAATCCGCTACTTTCATTTAAATAAAAGATCACGAGCCCGTGTTCATCTGCTTCTGGCCGCCTTTATGGGAATTTATTTTCTTTTTCATAAGTGGCAAGATTTCCGTCAACAATGGTCGCGAGGTAATGACTTTGTCGCCAACGATTTCTGGCAATACTATTGGCTCACGATGGTGTTTCATTTCGCTCATGTAGTTGTTGGCGTGGGACTATTGGTCTATTTGTTCGCACGATCTTTTCCAAAACAAGATCTGCCGGAACTTTCTGTTAAAGATTACGAATCAGGCGTGCTTTTTTGGCATATGTGTGACCTTGCGTGGATTTTGATTTTTCCTGTCTTTTTCTATGGAGCCACATCATGAATTATATTGCATTAGTCATTTTACTTTTCTCCTTGGTGCTAATGTTAGCCTTTTCCAGCCTTCAGGCCGCTCTCATTCTGAGCTTCACCAAGGCCATGGTGATCTTAACTTATTTCATGGATTTACGAAAAAGGAATGGATTCTTCCACTGTCTTTCGTATTGTTCATATTTTTCACTTTTTTTTATTTTGTTAAAGGTTTTTAGGCTTCCGCATGGATCGCAGGGCAAGATGTGTTCTTTTTTGGGGAATTATTGGTTTACTTCTTATTATCGCCGTCGGCGGTACGACACGTTTGACACGCTCGGGCCTTTCGATTGTCGAATGGAACGTGGTCATGGGAACGCTTCCCCCAGTGACGGAATCTGAATGGCACACCGAGTTTTTTAAATATCAAAAGACCCCTGAATACAAACTTATCAATCGGCATTTTACCGTCAGTGATTACAAGAAAATATACTTCTGGGAATGGTTTCATCGCCTTTGGGCGCGAGTTCTATTTCTATACTTCCTGGGATTTGGTGTCTTCTATCTTTGGAAAAAGAAGTCAGCCCAGATTATCGCGATCGCTGGCCTGATTTTACTTCAAGGAACTGTGGGCTGGCTTATGGTAAAATCCGGTCTTAGAGATCAACCCCGTGTTCAACCGTTAATGCTGGTCATACATTTTTTCTTAGCATTATCTACTTTGGCAGTCGCCTTGTATTTTAGAATAGATCGTCGAAAAAAGTTCATGGATCTGTGGCTTCATCACCGTTCCGAAATAGGGCTTTTGGCGGTCTTACTTTCACAAGTGTTTTTGGGATGCTTAGTGAGCGGATATCGCGCCGGTTTTCTGGAAAACACCTTTCCTCAAATGTCGGCGGGTTTTCTTCCAAAAATAAGTTCCCCTTTTCATTTTTCTTGGAGCTACCTCCGGGAAAATCCGGTTTTGTTTCAGCTTCTACATCGCTGGCTGGCTTTTGCGGTTATGATCTATTTTTGGGTTCTTTTTATTTTCACAAATAAAGTACGTCGTCCCGAGTGGACGACCTTCAATATACTTCTCCATTCCCAAATCCTTCTGGGAGTTCTGACTTTGATTCTAAAAGTTCCCGTTTTTTTTGGCATTCTTCATCAGCTGACAGCCGCCTGTTTAGTCCTCTCTTATTTGCACCCACTCTGGATGGATTTTAAACCGTCAGCTTGTCAGACAGAAAACACCGACGTAAACAGGGTCCCATGAAAACTGAACTTCTTATGCCCGCTGGCTCTTTAGAAAAATTGAAATATGCCTTTTATTACGGTGCCGACGCCGTGTATGTCGGTGTCCCCCTCTTTAGCCTGCGAGCTCGGGAAAATGAAATGAGTTTCGAAGATCTTCGTGAAGGCATCGCATTTGCGCGGGCGCACGGCAAACAGATCTACGTCACTGCGAACATCTTTGCTCGCAATCTAAAATTGAAATCTTTTAAAGAAAACTTCAAGCAGTGGGTGGATCTAAAACCCGACGCTTTCATTATGAGTGATCCAGGTCTGATGAGTCTAGCCAAAGAGATCGACCCGAATGTGAACATTCACCTGAGTGTTCAAGCCAATTGCATGAACTGGCAAAGCGTGAAGTTTTGGCAACAACAAGGGGTGAGCCGCGTGATCTTAAGTCGTGAATTGCGACTTGAAGAAATTCGCGAAATTCGTCAGCGTGTTCCTGATATTGAGCTTGAAGCCTTCGTTCATGGCTCGATCTGTATCGCGTATTCGGGACGCTGTCTTTTATCTCACTACATGAGTTATCGCGATGCCAATCAGGGCGTTTGCGATAACAGCTGCCGTTACGGTTACAACATTTACCAATCCTCTTCCGATAAAGATCAGGAATTCTTTTTAGAAGACTTGCGCAATAAGGGCGAGTTTTACCAGATTGATGAAGATGAAAACGGAACATACATTATGAATGCCAAAGATCTTTGTGTGATCGAGCATCTTCAAGAGTTGCGTGACGCTGGAATCTGTTCATTCAAAGTCGAAGGACGTACGAAATCACTTTATTACGCCGCGATGGTCGCAAAAATCTATCGCCAAGCCATCAATGATATGGAAGCAGGACGAAAATTCGACACGAACCTATTGAAAGAACTTAGCAAAATTCCTAACCGCGGCTATCACAAAGGATTTGTGACAGGAGCACTCAGTCAGGATTCACAGGAATACCGCCACTCCACTTCGCGCAATTTCACACAACGTTTCGCGGGCCTGGTTCTAGAAAAGATAGGCTCGTTATGGAAAGTGGAAGCCCGCCACCGCATGCGACCTGGCGATGACATTGAACTTATCTCTCCACAAGGTTCGATAAAAACTAAAATTCAAAATATTTACAATGAACATCACGAATCACTTCCGCAAGCCGGTGGAGGAGGTCTGAGCTTTTACATGGATCTTCCCGCAGACATTCCGTCCTACTCCTTAATCAGCTTGATCGAGCAAGGAGGGTTCTAATGTCCATCGAAATCTTACGCGCCGAGATCGATCATATCCATGATTCTTTGCGGGACCTTTTGATTCAACGTCGCGATCTGGCGTTAAAAATTTGGAGCCTGAAAAAAGATCAAAACCTTCCCCTGATCGTTCCTGAACGAGAGCAAGAAATTCTAGAAAGTTTCGTTTCGGGACCAGATCTTTCATCCGATCCCGAATTTCAACAAGCCCTGACTCACATTATGCAATCTGTGCTGCGAGAATATCGAAGCTATTTGATCAGTCGAGTGTCCAAATAAGGCCTAACGAAGCATAAGACTGGTCTTCCAAAATATCCGTGCCCGCTTCAGCCAAGACCTCGAGCCCCGCCGTACTGAGCACGTTCACTCCCAATGCAAGACTTGTGTGCTCTCCCCCTTGGGACATATCCCAACCTGATTCCGCAAAGAGTTCTATGTTCTTATTTTGTTGAAAACTTAAACCTAAGGTTGCTGTATGATTGAACTCGCCTTGGTTGCTTTCAAACAAGTTGGAAAGATACGGAACATACCTGCCTAAAGGAAGCGTCCACTCATCACCAATGAAGAGTCCTGCGTCTTCTTTCGAACAAAACCCCGCTAAAACATCCACCTCGACGAGCCCCGAAAAAACGGTTGCAAAGTTACTGATGCTGAAACTCGTGTCGATAGCTGCTTCTTCCGAGGTCGTCGCCGTGCGGTGCTCAATGCCAAGTGAAGGGTTCAGCCAGTGGGAATGACCATAGCCAGTCACAAGACTCAATGTTCTTTCAGACCGGCTATGGGACCCGTAGAACTCGAAGTCTGATAAGCCAGGAGCAAAAGCCTCGGTCGTGTCTAAGGCCCAGCTGGGGCTGTGAAATAAAATGAGAGCACAAAGTAAAACACCTTTCATCAGCCACCTGCCAAAAGAAGTCCTACCAGCGAGGCCCCGCAAATCACTAAGGACCCGCCAACAATTCCTACTGCGGCTACGACTACAAGAGCGCTGCCTAAAATATTTCCAATAACTATATTCTTAAAAACTTCCATACTTTCTCTCTTTCCATAATTAAAAAACATGCCGTGCCTTTCTGCTTATCAAGGGAGAGGAAATTAGGATTCCGGTACCTAGACGATTTATGATAGGTATCAGATGAAATTTATTAATAGCGAAAGAACTTGATCTAAATCATATTGGGGCCGCTGGATTCTGTGCGATTATTCAGTTCTTAAGGAGTGTCTATGACCGACCCTATAGAAAGAATTCGCAGTCTGGATTATTTCTCTGCACTGCCCGAAAGAGTTCTTAAAGATTTAAGCGCTCAGTGTGACGTCATGCAAATTCCCAGAAAGAAAACTCTGTTTCAAGAGGACACACTGATTCAAGATCTTTACATTGTTTTATTCGGGTCCTTCAAAGTCGCCAAAAAAGCGCACGGTTCAGGCCCCCTTCTGCTGAACTTTTTAGGACGTGGAGAATTTTTAGGAATCGCATTGGCGGGACTCACATATCCAAAATATCCAGCTACTTTAATCGCCCAAGAAAATAGTGCCCTCTTAAAATTTCCGCGAGAGTTTTTCTTAGAATACATGATGAAAATCGAATCGGTGCGCCACACGGTGAACCGGCAGATCGGTGAAAGATTTTTAGAACTGCAAAATGATCGGTGTATGGAGAACGTGCTCATCCATCAGCGTGTGGCGGACATGATCTTACGACTTTGGGAACGACAAGGCGATAAAGGACACCGAATTTTGATTCCGACCACCCGGCAAGACATTGCCCAACGAGTTGGTACCACAACGGAAACTGTCATCCGCATTATGAGTCAGTGGCACAAGCAAGGTATTCTAGCGACGGTAGAGAAACACATCGAGATTATCGACGAAAAGCGATTAAGGGAGATGAGACAGTGTGAACAGTTTCACCTGTCATAAAGAAGAAGAGTTGCTTCAGAAACTTTACTTCGCAAATGAAGTACTTTTTTTAAACCTAGCTCTGAATAAATTTCTTCGCGCAAGGTCATGCCTTCGCGAGCACTGAAGAGCGGATGAATCTTCCAAACTTTCGAAAACCACTCTAGAATTTCACGCGTGATTTCCTTTTCAAGTTCTGGCTCTCCGGCTACCACCCAAAAATCGATGCGAGCCTGGCGCGCGTGGATCAGCTTTTCTTGATTCACGTCCAAATTATAATTTCCTAAAACCGTGCTCAGTGGATTCACATAAAGACTTCCGTAACAGGCCCTCTTATCTAAAGAATAAATCATATAACCATAAGCGGTGTGCTCGACATTGTCTTGCACATGACCCGCTAAATCCTCTTTGTTTTGAAGAGGCGTAAAGTCGTCTTCGGGCCAAGTCGACTGACTCCAGACTCTTAAGATGCCTTTGCTTTTCATGACAGCTTCATAATCAGACTGATAAAAGGCGGTATTCGTTGGAAAGAGCATGAAATCTTTTGTCTGAAGGCTTTGCGGGTTTGAAAAAGAGGTCGTAAAGATCGAATTCATTCTTGAAGGTTAAACATGAACTCGCCCTTTTACCAAACGCTATTTCCTCGGGACCCGAAATTCTTTTCTTTACCCCTTGCAGAGCCCATGCTACGAATTTCTTGAGGGGATTTCTATGAAATATCTAATTTTTACCGCTGCACTGTTTTGCGGTTTTTTGTCTTACGCGCAAACTGTAAACAGTATTAAGAACAACCAAGCGATGGTGACTCTAGACGGGAATGAGGGTTTGCAAAAAGGAACATCTGTTCAATTTTTAAACCATGAACTGGAAATTGTAGGTCACGGCGAAGTCACTAAGATTTCACATGGCGGCAAAAAAGCGCTTATTAAAATCCAAGCCGGAAAAGTTCAACCGGGGATGACTTTAGAAAAAGTGCCGACACCAAGTCAGTCTAACACCGATGCAACAACTTCCACTTCGGCTCCTAGTATTTCCTATGCAGCTTTAAGCGATAAAGATAAAGAAATCCTGGCTCGAGGGGAAATCACGAGAACTCGCTATGTCGTTGGTGGCATCTTAGGTACCTACCCACTGGGATTAGGCATTGGTCACGCCGTTCAAGGTCGCTACACCGAAAAAGGTTGGATCTTCACTGTTGGAGAACTAGCTTCCATCGCCGCCCTGGCTGCGGGACTGGGAAACTGCACTTGGTCTTCTTACGACAATGACAACTGTGAAAACAGTGGCGGACTGATCTTTTTGGGCGTCTTCGGCTATGTCGGCTTTCGCATCTGGGAAATCATCGACGTGTGGGCGGCCCCACCAGAACACAACCGTCGCTATCAACAGCTGAAATCTATGTACTCAGGTTCTGAGATCACTTTCCAACCCGGCTTTATTCCTATGGCTGGTGGCGGTGGTTTAGGCTTTCAAATGACGTTCTAACTCATCCGCCACAAAGTCCTGTGGCATCAGCTTCAAGGAAACAGAAAATTTCAGAAGCGCTCAAGAAGGCGGCCTTACTCCGGAATGCCGCCTTCTAATTTCTGCAAAGAAATTTTTGGTTTGCCTGTGACTTCGTCCACGGGAACTCGCGAATTCAAGTTCCCCCAAAACAAACCTGTGCCCTGATCATCGATACTTAGATCCCAAGCAGGAAGCTCCCATGACACAGCGACAGGCTGTAGTGTGACTGCATCCGCCACGACGATTTCACCGACATCTGTAGAAAAGTAATATATTTTTCCATCCTTAATAAACCACGAGGATTCTTGATCAAAGTCAGCTGGTGGTTGCCATGAGCCCCAAGAATTAGAAGCATCGACCGTGGCGACCCCTTGTCCGTAATCGTCGTTGAGCATGTAGCCATATTGGATATAGAGTTTGTCGCCAAGAGTCTGCACACGGACGCCCGCTGCAAAATCATAACCGGCAGTACTTAACGGATTCCAGGGCAAGATGTTACCCGTTGCCATATCAAAAGCAGCTAATCCAGTGCGGGCCTCACCATTGGCCGAAGTAAATTCTCCACCCATATAAAGGACGCCCTGATGAGCTTTCATAAACATCGCGGAACCGTCTAGCGAAGGCTGCCAAGTAGTTAAACTGCCCGCTTTAAAAGAAGCTAAGCCAGTTCGTGCGTTTCCATCAATATTACCGAATCCACCAGAAAGAAAGACGACGTCACCAACGACCTCCATGGTTTTAATGGGTCCGTCCGTCGCGTGAACTTGATATGTACTAGAGTTTAAGTCCGCCACGATAAGTTTTCCAATAGGATTCCAGTTTTCGTCAGGCCCCTCGCCAGCAATGTAGAGAAGGTCTCCGACCTTGCGCACGACTGCAACGGATTGAAGTTCTTGAGTCATATTTGGAGAAGGAATCCAATCTAAAATTTCTGCCTCATTCAGATTCACAAGAACTGCACCATAGCGTGCGGGTCCACCAAGATCAGCGGCACCAACAAAAATTTCATCATCACTGAGCGCCAAGCCTTTGATAGGCGTGGAGTAGGAGCGCACAAGTGTCGAGATCGAAGACTCTGAAAGATCAGTACGAAGACGAATCAAATCTAAACCATCGGCCACATAGACTTGACCGTTGCGCACGACCAATGCATCTGGTCGGTCCCCATCAAAGCCCTGTCCTGTTATCATAAGAGATCCACCAGCTTTTAAATCGTAGGCGGCAACATTTGGATTTTGAACGTCATTAAACCGACCTACCATATAGAGCACGCCATCATTAATCTGAAAATCAAAAACATCATTGATGTCCGTAACCGTTGGCTGCCAAGGTAAGACATTGCCACTTTGATCAATTGCCGCGAAATACTCTCGGGTCTGAAGGTTGATACCTAGTGGTTCAGTGAAAAAACCGTGAATGTAAACAGTGCCATTAAATTCTTGAACGAATTTGACTTTATCAAAAGTACCCGCAGTCGTTATGGGCGCCCAAGATTTTAAACTGAGGTCCGCAATATTCAAAGCCGCTAAACCATTTCTTCGCTGCCCCAAAATATATTCAAAATCACCACTAGCATAAAGAGTGTGACCATCTTGGGATACTGTCATACTCAGGACGTCGCCTCCAAGAACTTGAGCATCAAATATTTCAGCGTCTCCAGTTTCTGCATCTAGCGCGGCAAAATCGCTGATCACGGGCGCGCCAATACTTTGAAATGCACCCCCGACAAAAAGACCTCCAGCCCCTAGAGCCACGGTCGACACTCCATTTCCACCAGCCGCATTAACGTTAAAGTCTTTCACGGCTCCAGCGCCAGTTGTTGAAATGGCTGCAACTCCAGAGGCAAACTTGCCACCGATAAAACTGAAATCTCCATTCACATAAAGTGTTCCAGCTCCGTCGTACACCATGCCCTTGATAGTATTAAAACCCGCCGTCTGAGTTGGATTGGGACTCCAGGTATCTAATGTTAAATCGCTGGTATGGTAACGAGCCAAACCATGATAAGGAGTTCCACCGATATTGGTAAACCAACCACCAATGTAAAGATATCCATCAGCATACAACACGCTGCTGACTTCCGAAGTGGGCGTCGCGGTAGGATTCGCAAGCATATTTCCATTTTCGTCAAAGATCGCAAGAGTCGAGCGATTTACACCGTTTACTTTGAAGAACCCACCCACAGCATAAAGTTTAGAGCCGTCATAAGCTAAGCCCGTGAAGCCCGAAATCGAAGAGGCTGACTTTTGCCATAACACGGCACCAGTCGTTTTATCTAACGCGAATAAACTGGGGAGCGCACTGTTATAGGAGTTGATTCGCGAAATAAAAACTTTTGTCGAAGTCACAACGATATCAGTCACTGCCGTATAGGCTGGAGTGATAGCGGGAGTCCATGAAGAGACAATAGCTCCAGTATCGCCTCGTAACGCGACAACAGGAGTCGATGCAAGAGTGGGTGAATTTAAATTCGAACCACCCACGTAAAGTGTATTTGTAGATGAGTCGAACTCTAAGACTTTAACATTTCCAAAAATTTGAGCATTAAAAGAGGTGTCCAACTCCCCATTTGCGTGCAAATGAATGACTTCACCGACATACGCTCCTTTATATTCAGAATTACTCAAGCCGACGTAAAGCCCCCCCTGGCCGTCACTGACCGAAGCTTCAATCTCGCCTGTAAAACGAATGTCTGCAGCCGACCACTTAGCGAGGCCTGTAGTTGTGTCGACGACAGATCCAAAGGGATTGCTAATACTGGTGAACCGACCGCTTACAAAAACTTTTCCGGCCCCTGCGACCATAGAAACTTCATCTGTCGCACTCACTCCATGTGGAAGATTACCAAAGGCCACAAAATCTTTATTCAAAGATCCATCCGAGTTGATACGAGCCAAACCAGCACGTTGCACGCCACCAACTTCGGTGAAGTTACCGGATATATAGAAACCACCGTCTCTATCTGAGACAGCTCTGGTGAGTTCTCCGCCAGACACGTTCACGAGGGCCTTGGATTCGTTCAGATTGCTTCCATAAATTCCAAATCCACAATTTCCGATTTGAGTAAAGTGACCATAAAGGAAGGTCCAACCATCGCCCAACTCAAGAGGACTCGCATAATCACCATTCACACAATATGTAGGTGCAGAAGCTTTTTCGATATTGTTATTAGAAGGAAGAGAGGAATGAGAACCGTTACTCAGTAACTGAGCATCCAGACTACAACCAGCAAGAGCTATTCCGACAACGAACCAGACAAGATATTTCATACGTGTAATGTATCGGCTTAGATAGCTAACAACTGAACAACTCTAAGAAAAAGATCATCGAAAAAACACAATTACCCGTGAAATTCTCAACTTCCTACAAAAACCAAAACGCCAATCACATTCACGTTCCTACTCCAGGACGTAGGTTCTAGCAGTTTTGTTCGATAAGAATATCAAAGTGCAAAGGCTCTTCCTTGGCCCCCAAAGATTCATATAGTCGAATTGCTGGAGTGTCTGGCTTATCTGCTTGAACTAAAATAACCCAAGCGCCGATTTCTTTTCCGATTGATTTAAGATGCAAAATCAAATTTCTAGCGATGCCGCGACGACGATGAGTTTCAGCGACCGCAAGGTCATAAATATAAATCTCGCTGCGCTCTTGTTCGTACTTTTCCATCACGTAGGCCACTAAACCGCCGACCACAGTGGCGCCATCGAAGGCCGCTAAGATAATCACATGGGGCTTTGACAGAAGCTTTAAAAGATAGGGATCGCTGGGCTTCTTAGACAGGTGAGTCTCTGGATCGGCAAAGGCTTCCGAAAATACCACGTTAAGGTCTTTCAGCGACTGAAGGTCGGTGCTATTTAAACGTCGAATAGTCATAGACCGATTGTAATTCGGTCGAAACCCTATGTACACAGGCGCTAACCACGTGCAGCACAGGGAGGGATTCTTGCCACTGGCTGAGGGAAGCGATAGTCTAGGAGCTCTATTGTGCAGTCGTAGTTCAATGGATAGAGCACTTGGCTTCGAACCAAGGGGTTGCAGGTTCGAGTCCTGCCGACTGCACCACTCTTTTTTACTTCTTCTGTTGGAAATACGGTTTTTGATCTTTGTTGGTTGCTACGGCAGGACGCGGAAAAGCGCGCGTTGAGCGCGCTTTTCCTAGGCGCTTGACGTTTGCCGCCTTCGCGGCAAGGGCCTCGCGCATGCTCCGCACTAAAAAACGCCACCGGCGTTTTTTACCGCGGGCACAACTGCCGACTGCGTATTGCGCGAACTACTGTCCCTTTTAGGTCGAGCGTACTTTATTACTGAGCAAGAAACTCGTTGATAATCTGATCTGCGGAGTCTTGCGAATGCTCATGTGACAAAAGGATCTGAGATAAAGTGTAAATTTCTTCGTTGCTTAAACGCGATTTTACGCATTTGTCGGTCACTAATGCTTCCACTGTTTGTACTTCGATAGTTCTATAAGGCAGATCAATAATTCTGAGTTGTTCAATTTTGCTTACGGTTTTCTTCGATACAGTACAATACTTGTCCGCTGCCAATGCTGAGGTTGAAGCTAAAACGAAAATAACAAATGCAAATACGGATTTCATTGAAACTCCTGGAGGCTTTAATTATTCAAATAAGACGAATATACTTTAGGCCGACAGATCCGTGTTAAATTTTCCTTAAAGATGAAAAACCTATCAGGACTGTATTCTCAATGGACAGGCGAAACCGCCCTCAATTGGTAATAGAGTCACTGAAAGTTGATAGCGCTGTATTCATGAACTCAACGCGCACTTCCTAATCTTTGATAATCAAATGATTCGTCAGTTCGTTTTCGAGGTTTCCTGAAATAGGAAAATGTTGTTTTAGAAGCTCGCCGCAGCGTTCGATGGCTTTTTGATATCCGTGCGACCATTTTCCATCGTGGAAGTGCGCGCGCATTTCGGCCAAAATATCATCCCAAGTGTTACTAGGAAGTTTTTTAGCGATACCTTCATCCGCTAAGATCACGGCTTTCTTTTCCATGACGGAAACGAAAATCAAGATGCCCATTCCGCCTTTTGTGCGGTTGATGCGATTCAGGTAAAACTCCAACTGAGCACGGCGATGCACTTGATCCACTTCATCTTTTTCAGGAACGAAGATTTTTTGAATGAATTTGCTTTGGGCTAACAGAGTCGAGCCATAGTAAATGGCTACAATAAGAAAAGGCCACGCCCAAACCCAGGGCTTCACCCACAGCCAGTCGCTATACGGAATTTCCAAGATAACAATGAACAATGTGATTAAAAGAGTCAGGCTCAAAGGCACATGCCCCACGGCGGAAGATCGGCGCACGATCACAGGGACGATCTCTCCATTGGTGTGCTCTTCTGCTTTCTGAATAGCAGCTTCAATCTCTTTCAATTCAGAAGAAGAAAGATAACGATGAATCCAAGCCATTGAGCTCTCCACTTTTTTAGACTCCATTACCAGTTCCCCGAAGCGCCGCCGCCAGAGAAGCCACCGCCCCCTCCAGACCAGCCGCCTCCTCCACCGCCGCCGAAACCACCACCACCAAATCCGCCAAAGCCTCCGCCGCCACCACGATAGTAACGACCGCGACCGCCACCAAAGCGACCTAAGAAAGAGATGATGATCAGAACGATGATAATGACAAAGATCGGAATGTCACCGCCGCCTTTGCTTTTTTCTGTAGAAGCCTGTTCGGTGATTCCGTTTTGTTCGGCGAATTCTTTATCTGCAAGACGCAGGATTTCGTGAACGCCGACAACGATGCCTGCGGAATATCTTTTCGAACGGAAAAGAGGAAGCACCTGATCGGCGATAATTCTTTTTGCGTAGATATCCGGAATCGCGCCTTCCAACCCCTGACCCACTTCAATGCGCATCGCACGTTCTTGTGCAGAAATTAGAAATAAAACGCCATTGTCTTTTTTGGCATCACCCAATTTCCATTGATCCGTGATTTCGATAGAAGCTTGCTCGATCGGAAGACCTTGCAAATCCGGAACAACTAGAACTTGCACTTGGGCAACACCGCGACGATTGAAATCGTAAAGAAGCTGCATCAGCTCCTGACGATCGC
Organism: Bdellovibrio bacteriovorus; assembly: GCF_001592755.1. Taxonomy (NCBI): domain Bacteria; kingdom Pseudomonadati; phylum Bdellovibrionota; class Bdellovibrionia; order Bdellovibrionales; family Pseudobdellovibrionaceae; genus Bdellovibrio; species Bdellovibrio bacteriovorus. The sequence goes on from NZ_LUKF01000003.1 coordinate 238,073, forward strand.
CACGAGTCAAAAATCCAACCTCGTCAATCACCGGACCCGTTAAGGCCGGCGGGTTGAACTTCGCCTGAGCAACACTCAAACTAAGAAAAAGAAAAAAGAAAGGAAGAACAAAAAAGCGCATTTATTTAGAATTTCACTTCTGGAGCTTTTTCAGCCGTCGCTTTTTCTTCGGCCGTCATATCCCACTGAGGCATTTTTTCGAAATGATACATGATCGAGTTCGTCCAGCTTGTTGGCGGAACCGTCACAAGATTATTGAAAGAATTGATCGACTCGATGTAACGCTGACGAGCGACAGTGATACGATTTTCAGTGCCTTCCAACTGAGCTTGAAGATCGCGGAAGTTTTGATCGGCTTTCAAGTCAGGATACTTTTCAACAACCACCATCAAACGACCCAAAGCTTGCGACAAACCTTGTTGAGCTTGTTGGAACTTCGCCAATTGCTCTGGTGTCACTTTTGAAGGATCAATTTGATTCGAAGTCGCTGCGGCACGCGCCTCAGTCACTTGAGTCAAAGTCTCTTGCTCATGCTTTGCATAACCTTTAACCACGTTCACTAAATTCGGAATCAAATCAGCCCGACGTTTGTATTGGTTGTTCACCTCTGCCAACGCCGCCTCTGTCGCATTCTTACCTTGCGGCAAAGATTGGATTCCGCAGCCCACCAAGAATGGCATCACAAAAAGCACAACTATCATTAGGTTTTTCATTCGTTTCTCCGTTTATACGCTAGAAAGTATAGCTGGATTCTGACGCAAGTTCCGCAGTGAGCACACAAGCTAATGCGGAGCCTAACAAAACCTCACGAACGAGGACTGTTTGAAGCGGCAGGGTCCAGCTATACTTTCTAGCGAATATACCGATGACCCTCAATGAAAACCGAACTATAGTAGACTGATGACACGAGTTATTAAGCTCAAATACACCGAATTTGCCGGCTGCATCTTTGTTGACAAGATCGCCGGTCTGAATACGCATACGCCGGAGTACGGTCAGCGCGGTTGCGTCGAAATCTATGAAGAAGAGCTTGATCGAAAACTTTATCCCGTACACCGCTTGGATAAGGCGACTTCGGGAGCCTTGGTGTTCCCGACATCTTCTGAAGTGGCCGCCGAGTTGACGCAACTTTTTGAGCAGCACAAGGTCGCCAAGCGCTATCTTTTCCTGACGGATAAAAAATCTGAAAAAAAGGAATTCACTTACGAGTCTTTGATTACAAAAGAGAAAAACTCGTTCGTAAGCTCCACCAGTAAAGAGCCGAATTCCAAAACAACTTTTAAATGGCTTGAATCGGTCGGCCCTTATGAACTTTGGGAGGCGATTCCTCACACCGGAAAACCTCATCAAATCCGTCTGCACGCTGAGGCCAATGGCATTGCGATTCTGGGAGATGAAGAACATGGTGGTACGCATTTCAATCGCCTGTGCCTGCATTCTCATTCACTGAGTTTTGAATTGCGTGGGCAAAAGGTTCACTACGAAACCGCGTTACCCGTGTGGGCGACCGCGGGTGATTTGCTGACTGACATCGAAGCCTTGACCGTCGCCGAAGCTTTAGAGCGTCGCGAGCGCATGTATAAATTTTCCGAACTTCCAGAGGAATGCCTTCGTTTAAGTCACCGCGAGATCGATTCTTATCGTATCGATCAATACGGCGATCATCTTTGGGTCTACTGGTACAAAGAATCCGATCCTACCGTCCAAGATCTTTTGCGCTTTGAAAAGCTGGCGAAGAAACACCACAAGAAGATTTTTATCCGTAAGATGCTCAATCGCGGCGAAGATCCTAATGCCGAGATTCTGTGGAATATCGGCAACACCTCTCCGGTTTGGATCGCTAAGGAAAATGGTGTGAAGTACGAGCTTCGCAACAACACGGGGTTGTCGCCGGGTCTTTTCTTAGATCAGCGTGAAAATCGTCTTTGGGTGCAAGAACATGCACAAGATCGCCGTGTTCTGAATCTATTTTCTTATACAAGTGGCTTTAGCTTGGTTTCGGCTTTAGCCGGAGCTCAAGAAGTTTGCACGGTCGATGTTTCCCAAAATTTTATCGACTGGAGCAAAAAGAATTTTGAAATCAACGGACTCAATCCCGAAGACGATAAATATGAATTCTGGGTGCAAGACTGCATCCTGTTTTTAAAAGGCACCATTCGTCGCAAAAGAAAATTCAATCTAATCATTTGTGATCCCCCCTCTTTCGGTCGTTCGAAAAACGGTGTTTTCTCTATTAGCAAAAACTTTGATGAGCTTCTTATCAATGCGATGTACTGCTTAGAGAAAAATGGTCTGCTGCTTTTCTGCACCAATTATGAAAAATGGACAACGGGCGATCTACATTTGAAATTGAATAAATTGAAAAAGGATTTTTCTTTTAAGATTTTACCGGCGCCCTCTCAAGGCGTAGATTTTGAGCTCCCCGATCAGGAGCCCTTGATGAAATCCATCATCCTAAGAAAGAACTAAGGATAAAAATCGTACTTCACCTGCACGCGCGTTTCACCTTGCAGGCCCATCTTTGAACCGCTGGCGTAAGGTGGCACAGTGCGCTTCACAGACTTCTTTCCTTTTGGATAAACTTTGCCATCTACGAAACAATCAAAGCGTTTGTCTTTGCAAAGTTTCGTCAAGTCGTCTTTTTGATTCTTCAGAACATAAGCCTCTACAGCCTTCGTCATTTTCTCAAGGGTTTGGACATCTGCCCCATCGACTACGATGGCACTAGGCTTTGCTGTCGGTTCAGAGGAAGACTTATCAGATTTCTTGGATTTTTTTGTCGAAGACGATTTTAAATCAGTAAACTCGTCCCAGTTCGCAGTTTCTTTTTTTTGAGTGGCACAGCCACAGACGAAGACCAAAGCTGTTAAAACTAAAAACTTTTTCATTACTTCACCCATTCCGACCAAAGCTGCTTTTCACCGCGAGGGTTTTCTTTCGCGTACTGATAAAACTGACGAACGAAATCGGCTCGCTCTTTTTGATAAGGATACTTCCAATCTTTGGGATCGCCAACGGAGATGACGTCATAGTCGTTGCTGAGCTTCGTGTTTCTTTCAATAATCTCATCAAACGAAACATACTTGGCATTGATAAGCATATCGTAAAGAACCATGAATGTGGTGGTGCGTCCCTTACCCGCGCGGCAATGAAAATGCACCCATGAGTTTTCCGGCAAGGCTCTGAAGGCTTCAATAAAGCGATCGACTTCTGAATCTACCGGGCGCACATGATCTGTCACTGTTAGACGTACATACTGATGACCCGCACTGCGAACCATGCTTTCTTCAGTTTCAATACTTTTGATTTCCGTGCCCGCGATCTTTTCACCGACGCGCAGATCCCCGAGCAAGCGGCGCTCACGGCGAACGGCTTCGTCATGATTCAAATCCGCATTGGCCCAATCGCGATCGGCTTGCCACGTCACCGGAATATCATTGATCAGCCCATGCGACTCTTGCCTTAGATCAAAAACATATAAGGCCGCCTTATCTTTTTTAACGACCTTCGCGACTTGCTTTAAAGCTTTCGGGTCTAAAGTCGCGCTCCCCGAAATTCGCAAGGTGTCGTTCTTGCGATAATTCACGGCCTGCTTCCCGGCGTATTTTTTATCAAAAACCAACTCTACGGGTTCTGTGGGTTGGGGTTTCGTCATGAAGAACGAAGACTTCGGTGACTCTTTTATCTCGCTGTCAAAGCCACCGCTTTGCACGCTTTTTTCCGCGCAAGAGGTTAATAAGAACAATGCCAGCATCAAAGATGTAAGTTTCATAGCTGCCCTACCTGTCTATGTTTAGACTAAAGGCATTTACTTTCTGAAACAACCGTCAAACTGGACTCGCGTCCACATCAAAGCTTCTTTAATCTGAAAACATATGAAACAGCTTTCTGTTCACCTTGTCGCCCTCAGTCTTTTGATCTCTACTTCCGCCCTGGCCTCTCAGGATTTAAAAAACGTCGTACGCTGCCACGAAGCTTTGAACGATAAGTCAGAAGGCCGAAGCCACAAGCTGGGACTTGAAACTGCCACACCCATCGTTCTTCCTTGGGGCAAGCACCTGTACTTTATCACCGACTCTTCTTCCTACGTGATCGACAATAAGTTCGCGGGCAAGGATGCGGTCTTTCACCTTGAAGACAGCAAAATGCCTTATGTAAAAATGAGTTTCCAAGCCAATGGCGACATCGGCGGAATTTCTTATGCAGAAGTGAGCAAAGAAGAAAAACAAAAGGCCGAAGCCCCTAAAGCGAAACTCGACGACGCGACTTTAACGATCTTTAAAAAAGATCTTGTACGCCGAATGAATAGCGTCACCGGAGAATATCAAAACAAATACGATCCCCAAGGCACCATCGATGCGCTTCTGGAGTGTCGTAACGTCCATTATCCCGAATTACAAAAAAGCCTGGATAAGCAACTTCCCTTCTACGAGAAGCTTCTAAAAAAGTCCGGCACGAAAAAATACCAACAAAAAGAATCCTCAGGCAAAAAATAAGACACACTTAAGGCTGATCAAAAAGGTTCAGCCGCAAGGCGGAGGACTTCAACGCAGTCGGATGGGCCTTTTTCATCAGCCTTGCAGGGTGCCGCGGTCGTAAAGTTCTTGTAAGTATTGTACTGCAGAGTCTTGAGTGCGCATGTAGTAGTGCGCGCGCAGAATAGCTTGTTCTTCTTCAGTCAAAGAAGCATTCGTACCTAATTTTTTCAAACGATCTTGACCAATGTGATAAAGGCTTAAAGCACCGGCCACAGAGATATTAAAACTTTGCACAAAGCCTGTCATAGGAATGATGATGGTTTCATCGGCCGCCGCAATCATCTCGGGCGACACGCCGTCCTTTTCATTTCCTAAGACCAACGCCACTTTTCCAGAAAAATCGATTTCATGGAGCGGCTTCGATTTCGCATCCAGATGAGTCACGCAGATTTTATAGCCTTGTTGCTTTAAAGACTTCACACACTCCGAAGTTTTTTTCCACTTCTGAACTTCAACCCATTTATCCGCGCCTTGAGTGACACGGTTGGCTTCTTTGAATTTTTCTTGGGTTTCAATGACATGGAAGTTGCCAAAGCCTAAGCCCTCGGCACTTCTCATCACAGCGGAAATATTACCGCGGTCATAGATGCCTTCAAGCACCACCGCCGTATCGAAATTTCTTAAAGAGACCACGCGCTCAATTTTTTGGCGACGATCGTCGGTCAACAAAGGCCCGATTTTCTCAAGTACTAACTGATAATGAACTTTCAAGTGAGCATTGATTTCAAGCTCGGGCCCGTAAGGAAACATTTGACCTACTTGTACAAGAACTCAGGATTTTTAGCCAAATCACGAGTGATATTTTTTTGGTGAGCTTCAATAGTACCGCCGCCGATTTCAAGAAGCTTGGCATCTCTCCAAAGTCTTTCAACCACGTACTCACCCACGTAACCATAACCACCCAAAACCTGAATCGCACGATCGGCAACGTTTTTACCCATTGTCGTCGCAACAAGTTTTACGCCGTCTGAATCCAAACGGTTGCCTTCTTTATTCAAATCCATGCGACGAGCTGTTTCGTAAACATAAGCGCGAGCCGATTTGTATTCCGCATAGCTATCAGCAACGTAACGCTGAACTTGACCAAAGAAGTTCAAAGATTTTCCGAAAGCTTCACGCTCTGTCGCGTAACGGTTCATAATTTCAATCGAACGACGAGCGATACCTAAGCTCATCGCCGCCAATGTCAGGCGCTCAAGCTCAAGGTTTCTCATCATGTGCAACATCGAATCACCTTCGTGACCCACAAGCGCTGAGGCCGGAACTTGGCAGTCTTGGAAAACAAGTTCTGCGGTGTTGGAACCACGCATACCCAATTTGTCTTTGATCTTTTGACCTACTTGAAATCCAGGGTGATCTTTTTCAACCAAGAATGTTGAAACTTGCGCACGGCCATTTTTCTCGCCCGTTTTTGCATAGACTAAAGTCAAATCACAAGGCGTGTTGTTTTCATCAATCGTGCCGTTGGTGATCCACATTTTGCGACCGTTCAAAATATAACCATTCGCTGTTTTTTCAGCGCGCGTTTGCATGCCTAAAACATCCGTACCGACAGCGGGTTCCGACATCGACATAGAACCCACCCACTCGCCAGAGCACAGCTTTGGCAAAACGCGGTGACGTTGTTCATCACTGCCATTCACGGCGATGTTGTTCACGCAAAGCATAGAGTGCGCAAGGTAGGCCAAACAGAAACCAGGATCTGAAGCTGAAAGTTCTTCGTGCACGATCACGGCCGCTGTTGCATCCATGCCGGCTCCACCGAACTCTTCAGGAACTGTGATACCCAAAAGTCCCAGCTCACCGATTTTTTTGAAAAGAGGAAGATTGAATTTTTCGCTGCGATCGTACTCATGAGCTTGAGGTTCTACTTCGGCTTCCGTGAAAGCCTTCACAGTTTCGCGCAACATCGCGTGTTCTGGTGTCGGATTATAAAGATCAAACTCTTTCCAGTTGAAAGACATGAGTAAACTCCTTGAGCTCAGTAGAATGATTATTCAACGCAGGAATCTATTGAGAGACGCCCAGATGAGCAAGGTTTTGGCCCTCTTAATGCATTGTGTCTGGACCGATGGACGCATAGAAGTCATAAGTAAATAACTTTAATCCGCTTCAGCCTAGGAGGTCGCCATGCAGAAAGTCAGTTTAACCCGCCTTATCGTCGCCTGGGTGACCGTTCTTTGCTTCTTTATCTTCGGTTCTTCCTGGTTGAGCGATTTGGGATCCCCGGTGATCTTAACGGGTTTGTTTCTGTGGCTCTTTGCCGTGATTCTTTGGTCAGCATTCGGCGTCGTGCATGAAGCCGAAGAGTTGGCCGCTCTTTTAGGCGAACCCCACGGCACTTTGATTCTGACTCTTTCCATCGTCATTATTGAAGTGGCCTTGGTTGCGGCAGTTATGTTGGGGGCTAAAGAAGCTCCGACATTAGGTCGTGACACCATGTTTGCGGTCTTAATGATTATCTTAAATGGCGTTGTCGGCTTGGGACTTCTGATTGGCGGTTACAAATTCAGAGAGCAATCTTACAACCTTCAAGGATCTGCTTCTTATCTTTCCGTTCTTATTCCCCTGACAACGGTGCCTTTGATTCTGCCGAACTTCACGACATCCACAGAGGGCGGAACACTGACAACTTTCCAATCGGTGGCGGTCGCTGGCTTTACTATTGTTTTATATGGAATTTTTCTTATCACCCAAACTGGTCGCCACCGCGCCTTCTACGTTCACCCCGATGCACTGGAAGCGACTAAAGCCGACCACAGCGGTGAGGATGCTGTTGAAATCGCGAAGCACACTGTTTTCAAACACACGATTCTTTTAATCCTCAATATTTTGCCTATCGTTCTTCTTTCAAAAAGTTTGGCGAAAATCTTGGATCACGGGATCAATTATCTGCAACTTCCCGCAGCACTTGGTGGTGTGGTGGTGGCCGCGATCGTATTTACCTCCGAAGCCATCAGCTCTTTAAAAGCGGTAGCGCGAAATGATTTGCAGCGCGCGATCAATCTTTGCCTGGGTTCTGCCGCGTCGACAGTGGGGCTTACTGTGCCCGCAGTTCTAATTATTGGTCTTATCACGGGACAACCCGTGGTCCTGGGATTGAAACCGACAGAGATGACATTGCTTGCAATCACATTGTTGCTAAGCACGCTCACATTTTCGAACAAAAGAACAACCCTGCTTGAGGGTGCTGTGCATCTCACGGTATTCTTCGTCTACATCACTTTGGTATTCAGCCCTTAGGGAGTCTTGAAAATGAAAGCAGCCATCTTCGGTATCGGCACAGAACTTACTGATGGACAGATCGTTAATAAAAATGCCTCGTGGATTTCCAAAAAATTAAAGCAACGAGGCCTGACGACAAATGCTCATTTGGTAGTCCCTGACGAACGCAAGCTGATGCGCGAGGGTTTGGAGTTTTGCGCCAGCAAAGCCGATTTGCTTTTTATCACCGGCGGTTTAGGGCCGACGTCCGATGACTTCACTCGCGACATAGTAACAGAATGGGCCGGAGTGCCTTTGAAGTTTGACGAGGCCTCTTGGCAACACGTGAACGACCGCCTGACATCGCGCGGATACGTCGTTAAAGAAATTCAAAAACAGCAATGTTATTTCCCTGAAGGAAGCAAAGTTCTTAAGAACATGCAAGGCACGGCCAATGCTTTTTACCTAGAAGCTCACGGCAAAAAAGTTTTCGTACTTCCGGGACCTCCCCGCGAAATCGAATCCGTGTGGGATGATTACATCGCGGACTGGTTGAATGAACATACAAAGCATTTAGATCCTTTTGTCACTCGTATGTGGGATACGATGGGAGTCGGCGAATCCGACGTCGCTGTGATCGTTGAAGATGTTTTAAAGAATGTGACTGTCGAAAAAGGCTATCGTGTTCATCTTCCTTACGTGGAAGTGAAGCTTTCCTATTTTAAATCTCAAGAAAAAGAGATGGAAGAGGTCGTCAACAATCTGACAGAGGCCCTTCAGTTCTGTACAATCACTCGCGATGCCGAAGATGTCGCCGAAGTGTTCGCGCAAAAACTAAAAGAAATAAATTCGATTTGTCTGATCGATGAAGTGACCGGTCAATTCTTGATGAATCGTTTGATGCCAGTTTTACGCGACTATATGACAGATAAATCGTGGAGCTTTTCAAAATCTCGCACCGTGAAAAGCCCCGCCGACTTGCACCTGCATGTTTTACCTAAAGACGAGCACAGCTGTGAAGTCAGTCTTGAATTTCGCGGTAGAAAAATAAAGGATCTGATCACCAGTCCTTATAAGACCGCGAATATGCGCGAAAGACGTCATCAATACTTTGCAGAGATGGCGCTGATCTTTTGGATGAAAAATTTAAACTAGGATAAAGACAAAAAGGCCCAGAGCGAGATGCTTGTGCCTAAAAGACCCAAGCTGCACATGCCTGCAAAGAAGAGCCTCTGCAGTTTTTCTTTTTTTAATACCAAACTGAGGGCCCCTAAGACCAAACAGATTTGAAAAAAGAGGCTCGCCATATCAAAGCGGTCCCCAGCTTTTCCCAGTGCTGCGAGATGAACTTCCATCTCTTGGGCGCCGATGATTTTGCCTAGCTCTCCGTTTACGTCTTGAATCCAGTTTTCTTTTCCGACGGATTCAGAGCCTTTCAAGATTTCGTTTTTTTCTTTTTTATAGCGCAGGATTTTTTTATTCAAATCCGCAATATGGTTGTCGATGCCTTCGCTCGCCCGGGCCTGGATGGCGCCGGCCTCTTTTAAACTCACCAGCAAAGATTTTTCGCCTTCAACCAAAGTTTCTTTGATACTTTTGGATTGGTACCACATATAGGCAGCGGCTTTTTCATTCGTGCCGATGATTTCATCATCACCGTACTTACCTGCTACCAGGTCACTCACCGCCATGACCGCCGCAAAAACCGCGATCACAACCCCACAACGCATTTCAAAATTTGAATTCTTTTCTTCTGTCATAACCAATGATGCAAAATAAAATAAGGGACCTTGCGGTCCCCTATTTGTTAAGTACATTAGTTATAATGACTTTGATTTTTTTCGTCAATGCCGTCTGATTATTTTGGTTTGATATTCAAATTCTTGAACGCATCACCCAAAGAACCAAAACCAGAATTAGCAGCCGTGTGTTGTTTCCAACTAGCGTCTTCCACTTCACCAGGCAAACCCAAAGAGATCTTCTTTTCTTCAAAAAGAATTTGATCTACTTGAACCGTCACCTCATCACCCCGTTTTTTATTTTCAAACTGGCTGGCATCCACAGAGTCACGCCATTTTGATTTTGGCAATAGACCTGTCACACCCGGAGCGATGTTCACAAACAGACCGTAGACTTCTTTTTTCTCGACTTTCCCTTTAACCACAGTTCCCACCGGGAATTTCTGAGGCACTTGCAACCAAGGATTACCTTCGCCGTCAGCTTGCTTCAAAGACAAAGAAATCTTCAACTTGCCATCAAGCTCTTCTGTCTTAAGAAGTTTCACTGTCACTGATTGACCGATAGAAACCACTTCATGCGGGTCATGAATACGAGACCAGCCAAGTTCAGAAACGTGGATCAAACCTTCAATACCTGCTTCAAGCTCAACAAAAGCACCAAAGCGTTCGATACGAACAATTTTGCCATCAAGAAGAGCACCGGGTTGGTGCTTTAACATGAAGGTCCCTTCGTTCTCGGCACGTTGAAGCTCTAAGAAACGACGACGAGACACAACCATGTTGCGCTTATCCATTTGCGTGATCAAAAACTCAAACTTCTTACCAACGTATTCGTTAGCATCAGTCGCAAATTTCAAATCAATCTGACTGATAGGACAGAAAGCCGTTTTACCTTGAACATTGACACGGAATCCACCGTTGCAAGTCTCAGTAACACGTCCTTCAACAGGAAGTTCCATATCAAAAGCATCTTCCAAAGAATCCGTCGTCGCGTTCTTAGAACCACGCTTAGAAAGACGAATCTCGCCATTTTTAAATGCCGTTACCACACAGTCGATCACATCACCGACTTTGTATTTAACTTCTTTATTTTCGTCCAAAAGATCCTTCGTTAAGATTAAACCATCCACTGGCGTGCCAGTTGAAACAAAGGCCTCTTCTTTACCGATAGAAAGAATTTCCCCACGAATGTCATCACCCACACGAAGCTTGCGATCCAATCCTTTTTCAGATTGCGCAAACAACTCTTCAAAACTCGCAAAGTCTTTCGACTCTTCAATATCATCACCAAAAATATCTTTTTTCTTAGACATAAAATCGTCCTTTAAATCTCATAAACCAAGAGTCCGAAAGCTTACCCTTGAACGCTAAAAAAACCAATGAGCAAATACAGTCGGGCTCTCAGGGCATTTAAAAACGCTTGAGGTGCTTATTGGCCCCGAGAAAAATCTGAAGCGAAGCTCCAAAAAGTAGGTTTTAGGGGGCGCAGCCAACAAAGACTCGCGTTGTTGGACCCCCGGGCGTATGGCGGGGTTGGTTTGGAACATTGAGCCCAAACCAACAAACCAACAAA
>NZ_LUKF01000003.1:249191-250957 GCF_001592755.1 Bdellovibrio bacteriovorus
ACAAACCAACAAACCAACAAGCCAATAAACCAATAGATCGATAGACCGATAAGCAAATAGCAAACGGACAAATAGAACGAAATGACCTGGACGATGAAGTAAACGCAAAGATTGAATACCAATAAAAAATCCAAGACGATACTCACGAGCTTCATACAAAAAAATCGGCGCATTGAGGGACCATGATTTCGCAGCGAGGATATGGTGCGTTGATAAGGCTCATTTAAATTTTTTTAAAGATTTTTCTTGCGGGTGAATTTCGAGTTTTTAAAGTTTAATCTTTGAAGCGATTTTAGTTTTCGCAGGACGCTTCTTGTTTATTCGGAAAACTTTTAACATCGGCAAGATTAGAGCGTCTTGAGTAGCATTAAAGAACTATTTCGAATTATCATCTCCAGACAGAAACGCCCAAAAATCACTCTGAAATTTCTATGGTATAAGGTCTTCATCGGAGGCTTTTCGATGGAAAATAAGCATTTATTTAAATTTCAAAACACTTCTAACGAACAACTTATTTTGCGCTTTGAAAAGCTCGTGCGTACCGAACGAAAAATCACTCACTTGGTTTTGCTTCACATCGCTGAAATCGAAGAACGTAAAATCTATGCCGATCTTGGCTTTGACGGAATGTATTCTTACTTAACTCGGGGGCTTGGTTATTCGGAAGGAAGTGCTTATCGTCGCTTGCAATCTGCAAGATTGTTAAAGCAAGTTCCTGCAGTGGCGGAAGAGATTGAAAATGGCAGTCTCAACTTGACTCAGCTGACGGAAGTACAAAAGTGCACCAAAGGGCAATCCGCAATTATCGCGCAGGAAGTTTTAAGTAAAATCGAAAACAAAAATACTTTTGAAACTCATAAAGTTTTAGCAGTGGAACTTGGCCTACCGATTCAAACCCATGAAAAATTAAAGCCGCAAGCGGACGACTCTGTTCGCATGGAAATCACTTTAACAAAAGAACAGTTTCAAGAACTGGAGGAAGCAAAAAGCCTTCTTTCTCACATCTGTCCCGATGGTTCTTGGTCTGAGATCATTTCAATCTTAGCCAAGAAATTTAATACCAAAAAGTTGGCCGGAAGAAATACCTTAACTAAAGAGAATAAGCCCACCGTGCTGAAAATACCAACACAGCCCGTCAACGCTACGGCGGTTCTGCAAAGTCTTTCTCGAACTTCTTCATCTCGGAAATATCTCTCCGTGCATACCAAGCGCAGACTGTTGCAAAAAGCGGGAGGTTGCTGCGAGTTCATCAACCCTATAACCAAACAGAAATGCGGATCAAAATTTCAATTGCAGTTAGATCACATTCATCCGCTGGCATTGGGTGGAAGCAATGAAATCAACAATCTGAGAATTTTGTGCCGAACCCATAACATCCAGGCCGCTGAAAGCTGCGGATTGGATTTTAAAAGCTCAAAAGAATTAAGACTTAAAAGTTAGAATTTATCTGACAGGAGTCGGAAGTAAAAATATGAAACATGCAGCACGAAGAAGTAAGTTAGAACAAGAGTAAGCATGTATGAGTGTGTATCTTTGTAGTTAGATATGTGTGTAGGCTGCTAGTTTAATGGTAGTTAGTTGATCTATCAGTCAGATTGTTAGATAGACGTCTGTTAGTTAGTTAGTTAGTTAGTTAGTTAGTTAGTTAGTTAGTTAGTTAGTTAGTTAGTTAGTTAGTTAGTTAGTTTGTTAGTTTGTTTGTTTGTTTGTTTGTTTGTTGGTTGATTGGTTTGTTTGTTGGTTTGTTGGTAAGTAAGTAAGTAAGT
>NZ_LUKF01000004.1 GCF_001592755.1 Bdellovibrio bacteriovorus
GATGTGTATAAGAGACAGAAATAGTACATATTTAATAAAAAGGACGCTTCGAGCGTCCTTTTTTATTTTCAGAGGTGGTTTGAAATAACTTGGTGCCTTTTAATAACGAAGGGAATCAGGTACTTATTGGGTGGATTTAACCTGATATCTTTAGAACAAGGGGACGCGAAAACTTATTTGAGCTTTTCGCGGAAGTATTTTTCTACAAGCATATTAAATTCAGAGGCACTGACGTTGTTATTAAATTCCGCCATTAGCTTCTGGCTTGCCGGATCTGTTTTAAAAGCCACCCCATAATGATTCATCATAACGATTTTGGGATTGATACGAAGCTGGGCTGCGACTTCTTTGACTCGAGGATCTGCAGCAGAAAGAAATTTAAATACTCCTGCGTCGATGAAAATATAATCCACTCTTTTCTTGGCAAGTTTCAGAATGTTGAGGGCATCATCGGGCGCGGCCTCTAAGTTCAATTTCTTCTGGTTATGCACGGTTTTTAGAAGAGAACGAATTGTGTAGCCGTTGACGTTACCGCCTTTATATTTCGCTAGGTCTTCAGGCTTTTCCCATTGAATGGGTTTATCTATCCGTTCAACAATCACCCAAGGAGTATCGTACACCGTCTTAGATAAAACCATTCCCCGCAAAAAATCGTCATCTTTGAAAGAAGGAAAGAAACCCGTCACCGTAGGATCAAAACCCACAGTGCGAGTACGCATAATAGGAACGAAGCGAACTTTAAAATCATAACCTAGCTTCTTAAAGATTTCCCGAATGGCATACGTCGCCGCACCTTGCTCGGGCATGGCCTCACTCATAAATGGAGGAATCTCCATAGTGATAAAAGTAAATTCTTTAACTGCGAGGTCCGACTTGGAAGACGTTTGCGCAAAGCTAAGAGAAGAAAGAAGCAACAACTGTATTAGAGCCCATATGACTTTCATACTAGTTTTATCTGTCTTCCCTCGGACGCAGTCAACCCTGTAGACATTTTGTTAGATTACAAAGCCAAAAGGTGTCAGACGGGCAGATACCTTTTTAGAGGCTGGCGCCGTCGAAGTTGTGCACGGGGAATTTTGTAAAGTCGACGCCATCGAGGCAACGCACGTTGATTGCGCGCGACTTTGAGCCATCCGGAGATGTGCCGGCGCCAAAACATCCCACTCCGCAATTAGAGCAGAAATAATGGTGAATGGATTTTTTGCCGAACTGATAGTCTTTCAATGAAGCTTCACCAGAAAGAAGTTTGAAATTAGATTCTGGAGCGAATGCTAAAAGATGGCCTTTGCGTTTGCAGATGGAACAGTTGCAAGCAACCAGAGTTTCAATATTCATCTCAACTTCGAACTTCACGTTTCCGCAGTGGCATTGTCCTGTGTAGGTCATTCTTTTAAGTCCTCTTCCATTTTGGCTTTAATTTTTTTCAGCAGGCGCGCTTCCATTTGGCGAACGGCCTCACGAGTGATTTTGTACTTTTCGCCGATTTCCTGCAATGTCAAAGGATCGTCATTCAAGATGCGCTCATCTAGTATGATTTTTTCACGATCCGAAAGCTCGGGGCGAATCTCTTCGATCTTCTTTTTTAAGATACTGAGCTGCTCTTCTTTAGCCAACATCTCGTCCAGAGGTTGATCATTCATGTTTTTTTGAAGATCACCAAGGCTTGTTCCTGAATCTTCATCCACCGGACGATCTAAGCTGACGTCTCGGCCTGACATACGCATCGCCATATCGCGAACTTCATCTTCAGGAATACCCAAGCGAGAACTGATGAGGGCCGTGTTTGGCTCAATACCCATGGCATCTAGAGCTTCTTTTTCTTTTTGCAGCTGATAGAAAAGTTTGCGTTGGTTCTGAGTCGTCCCGATGCGCACCATGGAATATTGGCGCATCAGGAATTCTTGAATGTAGCCGCGAATCCACCAGACTGCGTAGGTGATAAGACGTGCACCTTTATAAGGATTGAAATCACGAACCGCGTGCATCAAGCCGACGTTACCTTCTTGGATAAGGTCGATCATCTTTGCGCCGAATTTAGAATACTCGGCGGCGACCTTAACCACGAAACGAAGATTGGCTTTCACCAAAGCTTCGGCGGCGGCGGGATCTTTTCCTTCGAAATATTTTTTCGCTAAAGCCAGTTCTTCTTCTTTGGTCAAAACTTTGTATCGACGAATTTCATTCAGGTATATTACCAAAGGGTCGGATGACGTGATGGATTTGGAAGAGCCGACAGTGACCGCTTTGGACTCTTGCGGCTCTTCGATATCAAAATCCTCTTCGGGGGTTTCAACGGTGTAAGCTTTTTCAGCCTCTGTTGAGGGTTGAAATTCCTCCTGTGAAGAATCTTCAACGATTTCGGCGACAACACTTTTCGGCTCGACCTTTTTTTCAGGCGCGGCTTTTCCAGAAGATGCTTTTTTTGCAATCTTCGGCTTCTTTTCCGCGTCCTTTTTTGGAGTTTGAGCCTTTGTTTTCGCCATAGAGATTAGCCAAGATACTTAGCCAGTTTCCTTTGCAGAGTTTCCTGCACTTTACCTTTGAACGGAGTGAGCATCAACGGCAGATCCACCGTGACAGAGACTTTACTGCCCGCGCCAGAAGATGTAAGCGACATGTCAGCTTTGAACTGCGAACCTTTCAATGCGGCACTCTTAGAACCGTCATCAAAAGAACACTGAAGTTTTGGGTCAAAGCGTCGAATATCCTGGTCGTTCGAAAGGAATTCTTTGATTTTAGAGTAAGCTTCCTCAACCGAGTGGTTGCTTTGGTGGTCGATCGTAAATTTAGGCATAAAAAAGTTCCTCTCTTAAGTTACGGTCCTTCGATCTTGAAAGTATATCGGGTCCATTTGGTAAAGACAAAGCTCTTACAGCGGCCTCCGGAGATAAGGCTTACTTTTAGGAAGGATAAAAAGATGCTTTTTGACTGTATTGGCACAATGTGCAAATCTAAGCCCCAGTGCATCGTCACTAAATCCTTCCTTCACAAAAAGGTACATCTATGAAGTTTGTAAAAGAGCTTAAGCGAACAAATTACTGCGGAAGTCTAGGTACATCCCAAATTGGACAAAAAGTCGTCCTCATGGGCTGGGTGGATGTCCGCCGAGATCACGGAAGTTTGGTTTTCATCGACCTTCGTGACCGTGAAGGAATCGTGCAAGTAGTTCTTGATCCAAATAAAGCTGAAACATCTTCGGCGAAGAATCTTCGTGGCGAATTCGTATTGGCGCTTGAGGGTGTCGTTCGTGCGCGCCCCGAAGGCATGAAAAATACGAAAATCAAAACAGGGGAGATTGAAATTGAAGCCACTCGCTGTGAGATCTTAAATGAATCCGCAGTCCCTCCGTTTCAAGTCGATGATCCTAACGTGAACGAGACCTTGCGTCTTAAACATCGTTATTTGGATTTGCGTTCACCGCGCTTAACAAATCATTTGATGGTTCGTCACAAAGTAGCGCAATTGGTTCGTCGCTTTCTTTCAGAGCAAGGTTTCGTGGAAATCGAAACTCCGATTTTATTTAAGTCGACTCCCGAAGGCGCACGTGACTATCTAGTTCCTTCACGCGTGAACCAAGGAACTTTCTATGCTCTTCCTCAGTCACCACAAATCTTAAAGCAGCTTTTGATGGTGTCGGGTTATGACCGCTATTTCCAAATCGCTCGTTGCTTCCGCGACGAAGACTTGCGTGCAGACCGTCAGCCCGAGTTTTCTCAGATCGACATGGAAATGTCCTTCATCGATCAAGAAGATATCATGCAAATGAATGAAAAACTTCTGCGCACAATCTGGAAAGAGGTCAAAGGCGTGGATGTGGGCGATATCCCTCGCATGTCTTACCAAGAGGCGATGGATCGTTACGGTATCGACAAGCCAGACACACGTTTCGGAATGGAGATCAAAGATCTTCAAAAAGTGGTGACAGGTTCAGGCTTCAAAGTTTTTGATGAAGTTATCGCTCGTGGCGGTATCGTGCGCGGTATTGCCGTTCCCAAAGGCGCATCGTACTCTCGCGGTCAGTTCGACAAGTTGACGGACATGGCAAAACGCGCGGGCGCAAAAGGCCTGGTGTGGATTAAAACAGAGGCCGATGGATCTTACGCTTCTCCAGTTTCAAAATTCTTCAGCCCTGAAAAATTGGCAGAGATGTTTAAAACTGTGGGCGCAAATCCAGGCGACTGTGCTTTGATCGTTGCAGATGATTTCGACACGGCTTGCGCCGCCCTCTCAACACTTCGTTTGCACTTAGGTAAAGAATTGAACTTGATCGATACGTCCAAGGATCATTTCCTATGGGTGATCGACTTCCCGGCTTTTGAGTATTCTCCCGATGAAAAACGTTGGGTTTCAAGGCACCATCCGTTCACGTCACCGAAGGACGAATACATGCAAGCCTTGATCGACGGCGATGAGTCTTCGTACGGCAAGATGCTAGCAAAAGCTTACGACCTTGTGTGCAACGGCTATGAAATGGGCGGCGGCAGTATTCGTATCTACCGCACAGAATTACAACAAGCGATGTTCCGTCTTTTAGGCATGAACAAAGAACAACAAGAAGCGAAGTTCGGTTTCTTGTTAGACGCTTTGAAATACGGAGCCCCTCCTCACGGTGGTATCGCCTGGGGTATGGACCGTCTTGTAATGTTGTTGTGCGGAACCGATGCTATCCGTGAGGTGATCGCCTTCCCGAAAACGGCGAAAGCTTCTGACTTGATGGCGGATTGTCCAAGTGAAGTCAGCCGCGATCAGTTAACCGAAGTCGGCGTGCGCTTAAGCCCATTGGCAGAGAAAAACTTAGAAGAAATGAAGAAGGTCTAATTGTCGTTTTCAACGACAATAGCACCCGACTGAGTTTGAATTTTAATATGACCCACTTCTGAAGGAAGAATCTCGGAAGTGGGTTTTTGTTTTAAGTTATTAGTCACTTTGCCAGAAACCGATTGTAAATCCGTTTCATAGAAAAGATCCTCAGGCAGACGCAAAGTCACATTGCCTTCTTCGGTTTTAATAAGAATTTTCCCTTTATACGACTGTGGCAAATAAATATCGGCGGTCAGCTTCGAATCAGATTCTTGCGTGAACTCCTCACCATTCACATTCATCTGAATCCAATTACTAGCAAGCGGCTCTTGAAAATCCACACGCAAAACATCTTTTTCAGCCATCTGAACAATAAAAGGCCCCGGCTCAAACCGAGGAACTTTCCCATGTAAAAGCACCTTCAAAGTCGGCCCCGAATGCGTCCGCACAACCATATCCACACGACGAGCATTCAAAGAAACTTCAGAAATCCCCTGAAGAAAAAACTCTCCAGGCTCTTCATACTTCTGCCCCTGCATAAACTTATCAGTCACCGAATGAAAAGCCGTAAAAACCGACTCAGGATTGTTAAACACATACCCCATAATCAAAATAAGCCCACCAACCAAAATAAAAAAGAGCGCCGCTAAACCCATCAAAATTTTCTTAAGCATAGAAACCCAACTCTCCCAAAACGCCCAAAAATCAACGCGCCCACAACCGCCGAAGGCCAAAAAAACCCACCCAAAGTGCGAAACAACGAGCCCCTTGGCTACGGCCCACTAACAATTCGCGAGTTCCGCAGCAGCCAGCTCCAAAGGAGCGGCGTCCGCGAGGACTGTCCGAGCGAATTGTTAGTGGGCCGTAGCCAAGGGAGCCCGCTTGATTTCCACAGTATCATATGGGACCGTTATTCTAAAAGAAAACAGAGGACCCCATGCGCCGTATACTTCCGGAAACCACCTTAGAAAAAAGAATGATGTGTTTGGGCGCGGTCTTTGTTGAAGAAAATCAAGTTCTTGATGAGGTGTTTCAAGTTGTCGGGTCTGATTTAATCGAAGGCCAAGAACTCTCTCCGGAAATACGCGATCAGGTTTTAGACGAAATTGGCGAGTACTTTTTTCGTCTGGATATGAATTACGGTCCTGAGATTAAAGGGGACTGCATCGGCATTCTTGAAGAGTTTTGGGGAGTGACAGATAAAGCCTCGGCTCTGAAAAGCTTAGAAAATATCCGACAGCAAGGTCACCGCACAAAGTTCAATGTCTTAAAGTCATCTCTGCCTTCTGACGGCAGTATTGATGCGGTCTCTTTAGAAAAGTTTAAGCAAATCTTCTGCTTTGATCTCGAAGTCGGGCAAGAAGTGCAAATGAGCAAAGAAGATTACACGAAGCTGGCCTCGTGGATCCAACGCACGAATAAATATTTAAAAGAGGCTGGTATTCTAGGATGGGATGCCGCCCGCTATGTTCACTTAGTTCGTCTTTGTTTTGTTACGGGTTATTTAGATGATAACGAAGCTTGGGCTGAAATTCTAAAACTCGCTCCTATCGTTGAAGGACATTTCGAATCTTGGATGGAGTTTTCTCAAAGCTTTTTGATTGGTCGCACTTTCTGGTCGGGGAGTGATGATCCGCAAGTCAAAGAGATCTGCCAGAAGCTCTTAGGTCATCCCGCAAGTCCTTGGCATTTCATTCCCTGGACCTAACGCCAGTTTTCCTCCGTCTGTCTCAAGTTTGAACGTTTTATTCCGATACATAACTTGAAGACCAAGGATGGCCTTCAAAATTCAACACACACGGAGGTGTGGTATGGAAAAAATCAGTGGAATTCTTCCAGCAAGTCCACGAACGCGTGTTGCCGATGTCTCTGTCGCGCAGCCCGCAAGACCTGGGGCTTTGGCACTTGGAAGACCCATGGGTAAAAATTCTCTTGGAGATCGCATCTCGCTCAGTAAGCAGATGGAAGAGATGAAAATGACCGGGCAACTTCCTGAACCCGAGGCCTCTCCCGTTTATAAAAATCCTGGCGAAGTAAAGAAGTTGAAAGTAATTGAAGATCTCAATCAGAAATTCTTCCAGAATCCAAAATCAGTGGCTCGTGAAGGGGACATGACGAAGTCGGAAGAAGCTTTGACGAAGACGACGGACAACGAAGGTCTTTTCTTTGTTGAAAAGGAATTGCGCCCACAACCGTCTCCAGCTCCATTAAAAGAGATCTCAGACAATAAAATCGCCTAAATCTTGACTTCTCCCGTTTCGAACTCAAAGTAACGAAACGGGAGGCTCTATGCAGCCGGCAGCGCGTACTTGGACAGTGATACGTTCCACTTGGCTTACACGTAAGCCATCAGGTCGCGCGTGGTTTGCAGCATCCTGGTCCGTTCTATTTCTTATCATCGGCAGTGTTTTCTATTGGCAAAACTTCTACAAGTTCTCCACTTGGATGAGTGCTTCGCAGTTCTCTGTTTTTTCACAACATCAATATTGGCGGCTGTGGACGACTTTATTTGCTCACGCTGATTTAGGACATCTGGCCTCGAATTCCATTCTATTTTTTATCTTCGGATATTTTCTTTCGGGCTACTTTGGCCTTTGGGTGTTTCCGATTTTAGCATTTTTATTAGGTGGAGTGACGAATGCGCTGACAATTCTGACATACGCACCTGATATCAATCTTATCGGTGTTTCTGGAGTTGTATATTGGATGGGCGGTATGTGGCTTGTTCTTTATCTGATGTTGGATGAACAGCGCACATGGCTGCAAAGAAGTTTACGAGCGGTGGGAGTCGCTTTAGGTGTTTTCATGCCCTCTACAGCTTTTGAGCCCAACGTCAGCTATCGCGCGCATCTGATTGGTTTTGTTGTCGGTGTGGTGACGGGATTTATTTATTACTTGTTTCGCAAAAAAGAATTTAAATCCGCCGTGACATACGAAATTGTGCGCGACGATGAGTTGCAGCCAGAGCTGCAATCCGAATCATCGAACTCACAAGTCGAAAGGTTCTAAAAGGAATCCGTTATCCTCTAAAGAGCAAAGGCGATAAGCCCCTTTGAACCGGCGCTGTCCCGAAGCTTCACGGCCGACGACGATCACAAAATCCAAAGACATTTGAATCAAGCGTCGAATGGCCGAAAGATTCCATTGCGGCGCACCCATTTGGATTAGCATCTCCAGACGAATCAAGGCTTGAGCAGCATCTTGAGCATGCAAAGTTCCAAAGCTTCCCTCGTGCCCGGTCGCCAGCGCCATTAAAAAGTCTTTTGCTTCAGCACCACGAACTTCTCCCATAGCAATTCGATCGGGACGAAGTCGCAAGGCACGCTTCACAAGTTGAGTTTGATCAATCGCGGGTAAAACATTTTGCGGATCTTCACGAGTCAAAAGTTTCATACTGGCTTTGTTAGGTAAAGGGATTTCAGAAGTGTCTTCGATAATCACCACGCGTTCATTTTCCGGAAGTAAATTTAGGAATGAATTCAAAACAGATGTCTTACCCGAACCGGTAGAACCCACGACCAAAAAATTCTTTTTCTTATCGATCAGCTCCCGAAAGATTCGCAGGTCTTCGGGCCGACACCAGCCTATGTCGGCAAGCTTTAAAAATGTCCAAGGATTTTTCGGATGGCGTCGTAAAGATAGGTGAACGGAAGACTGAGTGATATCACTTCCAATCATACTCAATCGAAAATCCCTAAAAGCTCCGTCGGCTGTGGGAAATTCCTTCGTAATATGCGCATTGGCTTCATGAGACAAACGGTCCAAGCAGTTGCGAAAGCTTAAATCCGAAAAGAACGAATCCGGATGACGAAAAAGTTTTCCTTCACGCTCAATCCAGATCGATTGAGGGCCGTTCACCATAATCTCTGTAATACTTTCGTCTTCTAAAAGATCCGAAAGGGGCCCCCAAGTGTGGATTTCATTTAAAACACGCGCGCAGACGTCTTGTTCTTGTGATGTCAGGTGCTTTTCCACGATTTGCTCCACCTTCTTTGAACGCAAAGAGCTGGCTTCTTCCGGAGAAAGCAAAAATTCATTCAAAGGAATTTGCTGAATATCTTCTTGAATTTTGTCGTAAACGGTTTTTGCTGCGATCATCATAAAACGTCTCCACGAGCTTGAAGGTGTTCCTGGCCCACGCCACTATCGCCTTCTTTAAGAATTGTCGGTCGAACAAAAATCACCAGTTCAGAACGGTTCTCACGAAAGTCCTTGCTAGAAAAGAGAGCGCCAATGACGGGGAGTCGCGACAACATCGGAAGCCCGGTCGAAGATTCGCCTTCTTCATTTTTCAAGAGTCCTGAAAGTGCAATCGTTTGCGGACGAGTCAGATCAAAGTGACTAGACACGCGATTCGTTAACACTCCGGGAATATCACCAGTGCCATTGGCTTTATCTAAAGTCGTTACTTCGGTTTCAATGGAAAGGCTGATGCGGCCGGAAGAGTCCGCTTTTGGTTTTACCCGCAGTAAAATACCGTAACGCTTCCAAACGACTTCTGAGGCTTTGTAACTCAGAATGCGAATCGGGAATTCACCACCAGCCAGGAACTCTGCTTCTTTTCCACTGCGGCAAAGGATATTAGGACTTGCCAGAATTTTTCCGTCGCCATTTTCTTCCAGGGCGTGAAGATTGAAGGGAAGACCGTCTTCGACCTCCCATTTCCCGGAAGGCATCAGTTTAGCGGCATACGAAGCAGGCCACTCCAGGCCGTACTTCATGGCATTGCTTCTTTTGATTTCGGCCACCGTGATCTGCACTTTTACCGTGGGTGCAATTTCTAAACTACTGTCGTCGCGAGTCACTCGCACACCGTACGGATTCAATAATTTGACGTACTTTTTATAAAGGTCTTCGGAGGCACTAATGCGAACTTCAATACCCTCGGAAAAAATGAGAGTTTGTGGCGGCAGCTTTGAAGTCTCTAAAATTTCGCGAAACAGGGAGTGGGCTTTTGTTTGAAGTTCTTCCGAGAAGCTTGCGCGCATTTGATAAGTCAAACCTCGCGTGCGTGCAAAATCAGAAAGCCTTTGCCAATCTTGCAGACGATAAAGCTGCCCTTTCACCAAAAGATCCCCTTCGGAAATTTCAGCCGAGAGTCCCACAATGTTTTTGAGTTCATTTTGGAGTTCAGTAAATGCGTCTGTTTTCGTTGGATGAAGGACTTGAATGCGATAAACAACCGAACCCAGCTTCAATGTCGTTTGGCCTTCGCGAGTGCCTCGAATGGTAAGGCTTGAACCTTGACCTTCGGCTTTTAAAATATCCCGGTCTTGGATCCATACAGTGGACTGACCACTTAAAGAAAGCCTTCGTGATTCGCCCAAAGAAAGAGTAATGTTTTTTTCTTGGGCCCAGCTTAAAGAAACAAAGAGTGTGATGGAAAGAAAAAGTGTTTTCATGCTCTGAGGCCAGAGCAATCTGTAAGGCGGACGCCGATCTGCTTTTAAAAAGGCTTAGGGACGGCGTCCGGACATATCAACCGACCGGGAGTTCAAAGAAAACCATCACACCTTGATTGGTGTTCTTAAACTGCAATTGGGATTGATGTGATTTCAAAATAGACTGACAGATCGTCAGGCCTAAGCCCGTTCCCGTCGAGTGGTGCATAACATCTTCATCAATATAAAAAGGCTTCGTGATTTTATCGACCACTGAGTTTGGTAAGTGCGGGCCTTTGTTATGAACTAAGAAACGTAAGTTGGCACCGTTGCGAATGGATTCAATATGAATCTCACTGCCTTCTTCACCGAACTTCGCCGCATTGTGGATCAAGCGTAGCATGACTTGTTTGATCAAGCGAGCATCGGCCTTCACGGCCACGGGTTCTAATTTTGAAACCAGCTTTTGTTGCTTCTTTTGCAAAAGATCGTTCACGTCCTTAGAAAGACTTTCGTCAAATTGAGTGAACGCGATACTTTGCATATCGATCTTAAGCTGATTAGTTTCAGCACGAACCACAAGCAGCACATCTTCCACCAAAGTTTTTAGGCGTTCCGCGCTCTTCGTGATTCGGTTGACCATCAGCTTGTCTTCGTCATTCAAATTTGATTCGGCAAGCAGGGACGAGAAACTTAATATAGATGTTAACGGTGTCTTCAATTCATGATTGATCAAAATCATGAAATTGGATTTTGCGACATCTAAGCTTTTAAGTTCATCCAGGGCTTTGCCAAGTTCCGCGTTTTTCTGTTTTAGTTCTTGGCCGATCGCGAATCTTTCGATGGCGTGTTCAACTGTGTTTGTTAAATCCACCGGATCCCAGGGTTTCGTCAGATAGCGAAAGATCTGTCCTTTATTTACTGCCATGATCACGGATTCAAGATCCGTGTAACCGGTCAGAAGAATACGGATCGTCTCAGGATGAGATTCTAAAGTTCTCTCTAAAAATTCGACGCCGGTCATTTCCGGCATTCTTTGATCAGTGATGATTAAAGAAACGGGGCCTGGATGTTCGTCGAGAACAGCCAGAGCCTCTTTACCTGAGGTGGCCTTTAGTACGGTAAATTTCTTACGAAACAACCTTTCAAGGGCGTCCACATTATCTATTTCATCATCTACACAAAGAATTGTGTGCTTCACCATAAAAGCTAGTGTAGGATTTGAAAAAGAGCAGTGCAAAGGAATTTGCACAAGGCCGGTTTGTTGTCATGGATGATAACGAGGAAGAGAGAGAAACTCTGCTGTCCCACAGCTGTTTTTTCACCTAGACAGGAGTCTAGTTTCATACTCTTTCAACATTTTTGCTCAGAAATGAGTCAAGTCTGCGTTGTTCCCTGACGATGAGTGAAACGGTAGAAGAGTTTTTTATCCTTTTCAGGAGATCGTGTATGAAATTTTGGATGCGCATTGCAACTCCATTCACGCTAGTGATGAGTTTTGCAGTTGGTGCTCAAGCTCAAATGTGGGGAACAGGGATGTATGGTGGTATGCAATCATGCCCTTACAACTACTCCGCTGCGGCAGGTTCTTCAAGCTACCTTGATGAAATCAAAGAAGCTCAAGCTGCAATCAAAGAAGCGCAAGCACAACTCCGCTCTAAAAAGACTGAAAAGAAAAGACTGGAAAAATCCATGGAGCGCTCTCGTCGCGATGTGGAACAAGTCGTTTCTGAAGACTTCTCTGAGTTTATGTTTGAGCACATCGAAAACAACAGAACTTGCCAAGCTTACAAAGGCATCGGTGCCGCTCCAGAAGAATCTGAAGCAGCTGGTGATCAAGGTGGCGTTCCGGTAAGCCCAGTGGCTAACGGTGATATCGCAGGTTCCGTACAAATTCGTGGTTTCCAAATCAATGAATGGAAAGCGTTGTGTGATCCGAATAAAGCCGGCTCTGTTTCAGGAGCAGTTTGTAATATGGCTCGTGCACGTCAACCTGAAAAAGGCCGTGCGACAGCTCAAGACTGTACAAAAGGTCTTGCGGATTACAGAAAATCTTATTCTCAATCTAATAAAGTGCAGCGCGAGATCGAAGCTTTGGAAAGCTTGATCGATCGTTCTAAAGAAGACATTCAAGATGCAAAACAAAACTACGCAGATGAGCAACGTGAGCGTCAACGTGAGCAACTTGAAGGCGGTATCTGTACAGACTGTATTATGCAAGGAAACGGTTACGCTTATCAGAAACCTCAAACTGATTGGGGTTCTGTGATCGGTAACATCGGTCTTGGTTTGGCAGCGACTTACATGGGTTATCAAACTAACAAAATTGCTGCAGAGGCGAACTCGAATATCGGTTGGCCGACTCAGCCATATCCTGCATGGGGCTACGGCTTCCCATTCCTTGCTCAAGGTATCGGTCAAATGATCGGTGGTGGCAGTGGTATCTACGGAGCAATCGGTGGCGGTATCGGTGCCGGTGGTTTCGGTTGCGCGGGTATGAATGGTGGCGCTTACGGAATGATGGGACCTTACGGTGGCATGAATGGCAATGGTATGTGGGGCAACCCATATGCAATGGCTGGCATGGGCATGGGTGGTCTTGGTGGCGGAATTTATATGCCTGGCATGGGCCCTTGGGGTATGGCCGGTCCTTGGGGTATGGGTGGACCATATCCAGGAGCGATGGGTTACCCAATGATGGGCGGCATGATGGGAATGCCAATGGGTAACATGATTGGCGGCATGATCGGCGGTATGATGGGTATGCCTATGGGCTCCATGATGGGAATGCCGATGGGTGCGATGGCTGGTGGAATGATGGGCATGCCAATGGGTGGCATGATGGGAATGCCTATGGGTGCTATGGCCGGTGGAATGATCGGCGGCATGATGGGTATGCCAATGGGAGCTATGGCCGGAGGCATGATGGGTATGCCTATGGGCGGAATGATGGGCATGCCAATGGGTGGCATGATGGGAATGCCTATGGGTGCAATGGCCGGTGGAATGATCGGCGGCATGATGGGTATGCCAATGGGAGCTATGGCCGGAGGCATGATGGGTATGCCGATGGGTGGAATGATGGGAATGCCTATGGGTGCAATGGCCGGCGGAATGCTTGGCGGTATGATGG
>NZ_LUKF01000005.1 GCF_001592755.1 Bdellovibrio bacteriovorus
ATTTATTAATAGTAAACTTTAGTTATAATTAGTAATTTCAATAATTTACGAGTTTCGTGTTCAAAATATCAAGAATATTTTGAAAAATTGAACACGAAGAAGGCGGTCCATTTAAGGCTGTAAGATAAGATTCGGATCGGTGGGCTTATTGGGATCACCGACCTTCAAACGAATCTCTAATGGAAAATGATCTGAACTAATAATCGTGTGATGCACTTGAGCTTTGATAACATCAAAGCCTCTGACGAAAACGTGATCAAGCTTTAAAAGACGTCCGTCGTTTTCTAGATCCAAATGCTCTAAGTTTAAATCTCTGAAAATACTTTTCATGATGAGATAGCGTTTCACGTTCCATGTGTTGAAGTCGCCGGCAAGCACAATGGGACCTTTGAATTCACTCATCTTCGCAGCAATTTCATACAGTGACGCCGTAAAGGCTTTTAGCGTGACGAAGTTAAGAACGTGCGTGCAGACGAAAAGAGCTTTGGTGCCGCCGAAATCGTATTCATTAAAAAGGGTCAGCTTTGGAGTGAGCCAGAAGAGCTCTCTGGTTTTTGCGCGGATAAAATCGACAGATGCGGGTGGAAGTTTTGCTCCGATAGCAACACCCGTACTTCTTAAGTCTTTTTTGTAGTGAAAGCTTTGAGCCAGGTGCCATTCGTAAGTTGCAAAATCCTGCTGCCAGATTTTGGGCATTTTATCGTCGACCAAAGCTTCTTGAAGAAGGATAAAGTCTTTTCCCTCACCTAGCTTTCGAAAGTCTTTTTCAAAGATATGGGCTTTTTGTCCCTTATACACATTCCATACGAAAATATCGAACTCTGAAGTCGGAGCTGGCAGATTTTGCGCTTCTCCGATTTTCAGAAGGACTTTTTCTTTCGTAGGTATGATGTATGGAACCATTCTTTATTTCACCCGACTTAAATAGCTTTCATCCACCGTCGTAACTTGAAGCGACTGCGCTTCTTGTCTTTCTTGTTCAGCTAGCATCGTTGAAAGATATCTTTCCGTGTAGCTTGGAACAATCACGACGATGTTCTTTCCACGATTTTCTTCTTTCTGCGCCAGACGAAGTCCTGCAGCGATCGCGGCCCCTGATGATATTCCAACCGGAATACCTTCTTTTTTGATCACTTCTCGAGCAACTTTCATGGATTCTTCAGACGACACTTGCTCAACTCCATCAACGACAGAGCGATCCATTACACTAGGAACAAATCCTGCGCCCAACCCTTGGATTTTATGTGGACCCGGCTTCCCACCAGAAAGCACGGCGCTTTCAACGGGTTCTACCGCGATCATTTTTACTGAAGGTTTTTTAGCTTTAAGTACTTGGCCAACACCTGTGATCGTGCCAGACGTTCCGACACCGCTGACTACGATATCAACTCCCCCGTCTGTGTCGTTCCAGATTTCATTCGCTGTTGTTTGCTTATGAATTTCTGGATTTGCCGGGTTATCAAACTGGCGAGGTGTCCAGGTGTTTGGATTTTTTTCCGCAAGCTCCATGGATTTTGCGATTGCCCCTTTCATACCCAGGGGGCCTGGAGTTAATACGATTTTTGCACCAAGCAATAGCAAGAGAGTTCGTCTTTCTTGCGACATTGTTTCAGGCATCACCAGCGTGATGGAATAACCTTTCGCCGCAGCTACAAAGGCCAAGGCGATCCCCGTGTTACCGGAGGTGGGCTCTAAGATCTCCATCCCGGGCTTAAGCTTTCCCGTGCGTTCAGCATCTTCAATCATCGCAAGACCGATACGATCTTTCACCGAACCCAGTGGATTGAAAAATTCAAGTTTAAGAAGAAGTCGCCCCGGAAGCCCCTTCCCGATTCTTTGCATTTCGATCAGTGGGGTTTGTCCGATGGTCTTTGTGATGTCTGAGTATATTTTCATGAGAGCCTCTGCTAAGGATGTTCTAAAGGGCCTTAATAAAGAATACTCCCAAGGTAGAGGATGTTAAAGATTTACTTCTGCCGGTCGAGGAAAATAAACTCAGTGTATAGATTTGAGAATCAACTCCTAACAAACATCTGTCATATTGCAGGCAGTCCACGAGCATTTTCATATTGATAACGTATTAATAATAATGTGAATTTGTTTATAGGAGCTTTTGACCCATGAGTAAACTGAACATCATCTTTCTGATTCTCTTTGGAGTTGTCCTAGGACTGGGCTGCTACTCGTTCATTTACGCCAAGGGCTACTCCTATATGTCGGATGATCCCAAGGCCTGCGTGAATTGCCATATTATGAATGAAAATATGGACTCATGGATTAAGGGCACGCACCATCACGTCGCAAAATGCAATGATTGCCATCTTCCGCACAACATCGTCGGTAAATATGCAGTGAAGGCTTTGAATGGCTTTAATCACTCTGCGGCTTTTACTCTGCAAAACTTCCCCGATCCCATTCGTATTCGTGAGCACAGCCTGAAAGTCGTTAAAAGCTCATGCTTAAGCTGTCATCAGCCCATGGTTCAAGCGATGAATCATGGTGGCAAAAATATCAATGAAGAGACCAATTGCCTGCATTGTCACCGCAACGTTGGACACGTGAAATAGGAGTTCATTATGACAAAATCAAAAGGGATTTTTCTAGCTGTCGGAGGAGCTGCCATAGCCACAGTCTTGTTGACGGCTCTTCTAGTGAATATCTTTGAGCGCAAAACGGAAGCGAAGAATGTTTTCTATCGCGTAGTGGAACTTACGGATGACATGGATGATCCAGCGATTTGGGGGAAGAACTTTCCTCATCAGTATGATTCTTATCTGCGCACGGCAGATATGCGCCGAACGAAGTACGGTGGTTCTGAGGCTTTTCCTCATGTGCCGACAGAAAAAGATCCTCGTGATGTCGTATCTCAACAAAAGCTGGATGAGGACCCTCGCTTGAAAATCATGTGGGCGGGCTATGCGTTTTCTAAAGACTTCCGCGAAGAACGTGGACACGCTTATATGCTTTCGGATCAGATCTTTACGGAAAGACAGAATGTCACGAAACAACCGGGGACTTGTTTGAACTGTCATGCTTCGACTTACGTGCTTTATAAAAAATTAGGTGATGGCGACATCACTAAAGGTTTTGAAGAGATGAACAAGATTCCATATAAAGAAATCGTTCACTCTGTGAATCACCCCGTCTCTTGTATTGACTGTCATGACCCTTCGACGATGTCTTTGCGTGTGACTCGCCCGGCATTTATTGAAGGCATTCGTGCTTTCAAAGCGACTCAAGGAATTAAAGAATACGACGTGAACAAGATGGCGACTCGTCAAGAGATGCGCACCTTCGTGTGCGGTCAGTGTCACGTCGAGTACTACTTCAAAGGTGCTGATAAACGTCTGACTTATCCTTGGGCCGATGGTCTTAAAGCCGATCAAATTTTGGAATACTATAAAAAAGACAGTCATAAAGACTGGGTGCATGCTGAAACTGGGGCGGCTGTTTTAAAAGCACAACATCCCGAGTTTGAAATGTTCAATCAGGGAACACATGCGCGCGCGGGTGTGGCTTGCGTTGATTGTCACATGCCTTATGAACGTATGGGTGCCATGAAAATCACGAACCATCATGTGCAAAGCCCTCTGCTCAATATCAACAAGGCCTGCCAAACTTGCCATAACGTTCCCGAAGCAGAGCTGAAAGCGCGAGCTGAAACCATCCAAGATCGTCATATGGAGCTTCGTAATATCGCGTTTGATGCGCTGGTTGATTATATCAAGGATCTTAAAGAGTTTAAGGACGTTGATTTGACGAAGACTCCGAATAAAAAGTTGGCGGAGGCTCGCGATTTACAAAAGCAGGCTCAATTCTTATTTGATTTTGTCGAAGCTGAAAACTCTTCAGGCTTCCATGCTCCTCAGGAATCTGCTCGCGTATTAGGTCTCTCAATTGAAAAAGTCCGCGAAGGTCAAAAAATAGTCGCTGAACTTCGAAGAGAAATGAAAACCACGAAATAATGCCTTGGTATCGTAAAGTAATTAAGAAATTAGCGTCGATGGAGTTAGCAGTTTTAATAATTGCCTCCATCGCCGTGATAATTGCTATCGGCACTGTCGTTGAAGCTAAGTACGATGCGTGGACTGCGAAGAATTTAGTCTATGCTTCCATTTGGATGTACGTTGCAATGGGAGCGCTAGTGACGAGTCTGATTGCCGTCATTGTGGATCGCTGGCCCTGGAAGCCCCGTCACGCTTCTTTTATTTTCGCGCATGTTGGAATTATCATTCTTATATACGGTTCGCTTTTAACTCAAGTTTTTGGTGTCGATGGAACTGTTCGCCTTTCAAAGACGGAAGGCCCGGTTAAAGAAGTGACTGTGCAAGACACGGACATTGTGATCTACCGCTCCCCGGATGGATCTGATTACGAAAAGATTTATACCGAAGAGGTGAACTATTTAAAATATCCAGTAACGACAGACAAGCCCGTTTTAATCAAAAGCCGTGATCTTAATTTCGAAATATTAGAGTCTATTCCCTATTCTGTGCCGAAGCTTCAGGTCGAAGCTTCTCCGCAACCTCAAAGTGGTGCTGCGGTTCGATTTCAGTTGGCAAATCCCAATGTCAGTCAAGTGGACTGGTTAGTTCAAAGAAATGTTTTTGAAAAAGTAGAAGCCCAAGTGGGACCAGTCTTAATTACTTTAGGAGGACTCTGGGATCGCAATCCTTCCATCAATGAAATTCGCTTCAACATCAATGAAAAAGGCTCCTTGACGTATGCACTTTATGGAAGAGATGAAACAAAACCTTTTAAACAAGGAGTTGCTAAAGAAGGTGATCTAGTTGAAACCGGATGGATGGGTTTACAACTTCGTATTCTTCGCTATTTACCTAAAGCTGTTCAAAAATATGATGTGACTCGATTGGATCATCCGGTCCCTGGAAGCTCCCCTTCACTTCGCGTTCGTTACAACGGACAAGAAAGCTATTTATTCTTAAATGACTACGTCAAAGTGTTCACTGAAAATCGCGTGTATTTGGTTTCCTATCAGAATCGTCGACTGCCATTGGGGTTTGAAATTTCCCTCGATGAATTTAGAAAAACTGATTATCCGGGCACGATGCGCGCGATGGCTTATCAAAGTGCTGTTAATTATGATGGTGGAAATAAGGCGCTTATTTCTATGAATGAGCCTTTGAAGTATAAAAAGTTTTATATCTATCAGGCGAGTTTTGAGGAAGGGCCTAATGGGATTGTGAAGGCTTCTGTTCTCTCAGTGAACCATGATCCGGGTCGCGTCTGGAAGTATTTTGGCTCTGCAATAATGTGTCTAGGAATAGTCCTTTTATTTTACTTCCGTAAACGAAAGAATGCTCAACCATCGTAGTATTTTGATACTCCGAAACAATTTGCTCCTTATGTACTCTTAAAAAATCTCCAGAAACTCCGATAAGTTATTCGTGGAAAAGCTTATTCGGTTCGTTTTTGGTACAAGTTTCTTCTGCGTCCTATTGCTAGGGCTCACGTCGTGTATTGATACGAGCATGTTCAACAATATGTCTTTGATCCCTGCAGAGCTGACAATTATCGATGGCGGTGTCGAGAAAAAAGTTCCTGTAGGAGACTCCTCTCTTCTCACTAAAGATACTGCCATCAAAATCATCGGCGTTACGAAACCGAATTCAAAAGTTAAAATTTATACTTCTGCTGCAGACCCGGCTTGTCAGTTTGAACCTCAAGATAGCGACATTATCGGCACTGGAGACGCTCGTGGAATTGATTTTAGCATTGATCTAAGCACACTGCCTGAAGGTCGCCATGTTATCTGCATGTACGTAGAAAATCCAGCGGGCACCACCTGGTCGAAGCTTACAGAGATCATTATTAAAAGATCCGTTCAAGCGTTTTCGGGTCTTCACGTATTACCTGCAGACCGCAGTACTGCGCGACAGCCCGAATTTGCAGGTGTTGCTGAAAAAGATGTACAACTGGCCCTTTATGCGGGAGGAACTTGTAGTGGCGTCGCACTAGAATATCTGAAAGCAGACTCCTCAGGCAATTTCTCGATTCCTCTTTCCGCTTTAAATTCTTTGCTGGTCGATGGTCACTTCACTTATTCGATTCTTGCGACTGATGTTTTAGGTAACACTCGTTGCTCGCCAGGTGTGGGCTACACTTTAGACACCACTATCTCCGCGACGGTGATCAATGCTGTTCTTCCTGCGAGTCCATCGAACAACGATTCACCGACCATCGATGGAACTACAGAAGAGAATTCTCTGGTTGAGTTATTTAATTCAAGTACTTGCACAGGGAGTGCGATTGGTAGCTATAGCACGAATACGTCAGGAGCTTTTTTACTAAATCTTGCCACACCACTCACTGTGGAAGATACCTATGCTTTAACCGTTAAAGTCACCGATGACCTTGGAAACTTTGAATGCTTTAGTGCTCAAAAGCAGGATTATATCTATGATGTCACACCACCTGCTCTTAGTATTGTGTCTCCCGCAGCGAACTCGTCTTTCCAAAATAATTTTACTCTAGATTTAACTTGTGAAGAAGCGGCCGCGATCGTTGTTGGCGGCGACGTGAGCTCTTCTATTTCGCAGAGCTGCACAGGAGGCACGCTCTCTTTGTCACCGTCGCTATCTGGAGTAGATGGTGCCAAGACAGTTACTGTCACCGCGACAGATGCGGCGGGAAATGTAACAACCCGAAATCTTAATTTAATAAAAGATACGACTCCACCGGCACTTCCTACAGTGACTCGTTACTCTGCAAGTCCTACTTCCGCGGACTTTGTCACAATGACGGTTTCAAGCTGTGCCGATGTAGCACAAGTTCTGGCGAAAGAAGACTCTTCCATCCCTACGGGCGCGGAGGCGAATTGGGTTTCTTGTACAACGGCGGCTGGTGGCATTTCCTTTAATTTAAGTACGGCCGGGACACAAGGAACTCGAAACGTTCGTGTCTTTGTTCGCGATGCCACAGGAAATATTCAACCTTCATTTGCAAGTGTGCTCGTAGATTACGATACACTTCCTCCTTCGATTTCACTTAATGCAATTCCCGGTTTCTTAGGAACGAATAGCTACTACGAATTCAAATGGACTCTGTCTGAAGGAAATGTGCCGGCAGGCGCTCAGTTTACTTTAGAGTACAGTCAGAACTCGGGTTCCTCTTGGACTTCTCTTTCGACTACACCTGTTGGCATCACTGGTGCTGTGAACAGCAAAATTTATAAGTACAAACAATATTTACCGTCTACTCCGGGCGCGACGATTTTTAGAGTTCGCTTAACAGATGCCACGGGTCAGACTGGATATGGAAGTCAGGCATCCATTCTACTTTATGATATTACTCCACCAGAAATTACAGCGCATTCATTCTTGATTGCGGGTTCAGAGGGACCAGTGACAACTTATAATCCGTTTGTGAAGGTGAGTTTTTCTGCAACGGATAACCAGACTCCCGTGACTCAGTTTTGTTTAAAAAATGATTCCGCTGTTCCTGCGTTAAGTAATGCATGTTGGATCGCGATTGATGCTCCGGGTGTCGGTGTTCCCGTTGACCTCAACGTCACACTGACTGACTACGATCATTTGGTGGACTGGCGTCAGGGCACCTATACAGTCTATTTATGGATCCGCGATCAGGCGGGAAATATTTCTAGCAATGTGGGGCCTGTAAATAATGGGACGGACCGAATCGCAGTCACTTATTCACCTATTCCAGATCCTACTTTGACGGAATTGATTGTTGCTAAAGATGCTTCGGCGACCGTTCAGCCTGATCCTTGGGATCTTGTGACGACACCGGGAACTTCTTTGTATTTAAAATGGAAGCAGAAAGTCTATCACGGCACAGCCGCAGTAAGTCTTTGGTATACTTTGAATGGAACTGACTTCACGTTGATTGAAGAAAATGCGGAATCAGGTTCTGTTCTGTCATGCAGTGCCGCTGGTGCCGTGGATGCTTGTACTTATAACTGGAGTTCGCCTGTACCGGTCAATACGACTTATATGATTCAAGTTCGTGTCACTGATGGTATTGGTCAAACTACGACCAAGAATACAGTTTACATTAGCAACCCGAACTTCCGCCCCATTGCGGGAAATACTGATCCCGGTACGAATGGCTCTGCGAAGAAAGCGGCGTTCCGTGGACTAACGCCAGACAGTGGGTCTTTCGTAGTGACTCGAAATGGTTTGTTATTCTTCAGAGACGTCGCTCGTGGACTTCTGATGGTGGATCCCAATAATGGAGTTCAAAAAATTGCATTAAAACTTACAGACACGAGTACGGGCGATGGCGGCTCTTTGGCTTCCGCAACTTCGCAGGGAATTTTAAAGATTGCTTTGGACTTTGAAGATCGCGTTTTAGTCTTTGAACCTGACCGCATTCGCAGAATTGATACACGAGCATCGCCGATGACAATCGAATCTATCATTGGTGCTTTTAACGATGGGCGCGTTGGCACGAATGCGGCTGACTATGTTGCAGATCCTCATGATGTGAAGATCAAACTTCATCCGACGACGAAAATGTATGGTATGGGTTCGCCTTATCTGAACTTCTTCGCACTCCCTAATGGCGACATTTACTTCCAGACGGAAGCGATTTTCGCGACAAGAGCCGCCGGCGCGCGCATTCGCGTTTATCGTGGTAGCGCGGTTGAACCCTACGTCGACACTTTGCGAGTCGGCGGTGCTGGTGATTATCAAGATCCTTCAACGGATATTGGCGCTTGGGATCTTGGGACGCTTAATTTTATTTATGATCCGTTTTCTTATGTCGTTTCTAAAGCTTATGTTTCGGTGAATCATCAGATACCGGGATGTAACTATTTTTACTTTTCGCAAGTAAGCCCAACAACTTTACAGTCTCTGGGAAGCGGCCATCCCGTGTCACCCTTCTCTCCTTGTACAGCCGCATACCGGGTTCAAGGCATGAACGGACAAATGTACTCCATGAACCGCATCAATCCATGGGCATTTCAAATTGTAAAATTCGATGGAAGCTCCGGGTGGAACGTGGTGGTGGGCTCCGGCGAACGCAGCAGCTGTGCAGATGGTACGGCTGCGGGGTCTTGTCCGATTATTCCCAATGATCTTTTCGTTTCCCAGACTGGACAAGTCTATTTTAGGGATGATGGACAAATTCGTATTGTAGGCAGTGATAATCGCGTTTACACACTTTTTGGATACAACCTAAGTAGCGGTGATGGTGGTCATCCTATGGAGGCTCGTCTCAATGAAATTGCTTCTATTGATCATGGCGTGAATGACAAAGTGGTTGTGCTCGACACTCAAGGAGGAAGATTCCGTGAAGTGAATTTCAAAGGAACTCCAGGCATCACAACAATTGCAGGAACGGGCTCAGACGCTCCGGGATCCATCACTCCATTAGGAGTTGCAGCCAATACAAGTCCGATCGGCATGGGATGGTCTGCACCAGGCCGATTTGTAACCAATCCGACGAATGGAGATGTTTATTGGTACTGTGGCGGATCGCATAGTATTTGTCGACTCAATCGCGCCAGCAACGTATGGCAAAATGTTTTCACTCTCGGCGGAACAGTTCCTTATGAGACAGCCGCAGGATATTTTTACTGGGATCTTGATATTCCTACTTACCCTCTTGCACCACTTGCTTTTTACAATAACTCATTACTTGTTGGTCTTGATTCTTGGGGCGGCACTGAACACTTCAGAAGAGTTTGGCGGGAGTTTGATCTGACTAATGGGTATTCACGATTTACCTTAGGAAATGGAAATTACGTGTCTGCCGCAACCTGTAACAACGGATCTTCGGCTTCTTGTATTCCAGAGTACTACTACTTCTCATGGGGTGCCGGAGCTGGAAGCCCGATTCATCAAACCAATATCGCGGGTAACAACTATTGGCTCTTCCTGAACAACGGGCAAAAGGACGTTATTCGTGTAGGCGCAGGCAGCGTGACCAAGATGTTCTCTCTCTCTGTAAGAGCTCAATCGATTTTCTACAAATCGCCGTATCTTTATTACTGCTCGGCTCCTGAAAACGGTCCGGCAAAACTTTATCGCAAAAACTTCAACTCCCCTTTTACGGAAGTGGAACTCATTCTGCCACATGGAAGTGCTTGCACTGGAAACAAAATTATTTTCAAAAATGGTGCAGGAACAGAGCCTGATCGACTGGTATTCCCGATTCGACAAAATGGTATTTTTGGTTTGTCGGAGTTTTTGGATCCGGAAAATTACGTTCCGTAATTTTCATTTGTATCCGCGCAAAAATCTTTACTGAATTTTCCTGTTTATTGTCAAACATCTAAACATTCCTTTAAATTGAAACGTTTTGTACGCATCTTGTGACCTTACCTATCGCCTCTGGCATAATGACCTTTGTGGAGGCGAACATCATGATGAAGTTCTTTATTCTGCTTGTACTACTGACTACGTTTTTAACCTTCAAGGCGTATGCGGATTCCGCTGTGGGTGTTGTCATTGGAGATCCGACGGGTGTGTCTGGAAGACTGGGTTTAGATGGTAAACATTCCCTCGAAGGAGCTCTTGCATATTCATCAGGTCATTATGACGGGCTTCATATCCACGCCACTTACCTTTGGGATCGCGCTCGCACTTTTGCCGTGCAGCGTGGCGGTCCGATTGAGACGTATTACGGTCTTGGGGTGCGGTTGATTAACTTTAATAAGGGTGAACACGATGGCGAGCTTGCCATCGGACCGCGAGCCCCGCTGGGTCTGCTTTATAATATCGACAATCCGGACATTGAGATCTTTGGGGAGGTGTCCCTCGCGGTAGATTTAATGCCGGAAACGAATGTGGACTTGGATTTGGGAATTGGGGTGCGGTTGAGATTTTAAGTCCTTGATATAAGCGAATGTTAACCACTGCTGCCATTATCGTTTCGCATCATGTTGAAGGAAGAAAAAGCGATACAATTTGTAAACTTTTATTTAGCTTAAGTCACCTTAACATGAGACTTAACATGCCGACCAATAGCCCTAAGAAACTCCTAAGTATCGTGAGTCCTGTCTACAGGGCTGAGAAAATCGTACATTTATTAGTCGAAACAATCGAAAGCTCACTAGGCCATTTCCAAGGAAGTTTTGAAATCATTCTTGTCGAGGATGGGAGTCCCGACGGAAGCTGGACTGCCATTGAAGAAGTCTGCCGAAATAATCCAAGAGTGAAGGGTATAAAACTCAGCCGCAACTTCGGGCAGCATGCCGCTATTACTGCCGGCCTACAATCATGTTCGGGAGAGTGGATCGTAGTAATGGACTGCGACCTCCAAGACAGGCCTGAGGAAATTGTGCAATTGTACAAAAAAGCTCAAGAAGGTTTTGATATCGTTCTTGCTCAAAGAATTGAGCGCCAAGATCATCTTTTTAAAAAAAGTTTATCAAAATTATTTTATAAAATCTTATCTGCTCTAACCGGCACGACTTTTGATCCATCTATAGCAAACTTTGGAATATACCGAAGTAAAGTCATCGATGCCGTCCGCAGCATGAACGAGCCAATTCGCTTTTTCCCGGTAATGATAAAGTGGTGCGGCTTCAAGTCTACTTCGCTACCGGTTCAACACGCCTCAAGACAGGACGGCGGCTCTACCTATAGTTTTTCTAAGCTTTGCGCACTTGGGCTCGACATTGTTCTTGCCCACTCAGATAAACCTCTTCGCATGGTTGCTGGTTTGGGGTTGGGTATGTCGGGCATATCACTTCTACTAATGATCGCAGTCATCATCCGGGCTTTGACAAACGGATTCGCTGTATTGGGTTACGCCAGCCTTGTTACCCTGATGCTTTTTTGCACCGGCATGATTGTCTTCATACTGGGAATTATTGGCCTTTACATCGGCAAAATTTTTGAGGCTACTAAGCAGCGTCCGATTTATTTAGTTTCCGAAAGGCATAACTTTGAATAAACCTGATAAAAAGGTCATACTTTTTCTAATGACCGAAAAAGGTCTTCGGGTCTTAAACAGAATAATTGCTGATTTTACATCAGAAAGAATTTCCTTTGTCGTAACATGCAAAGACCCGGCCGTAGATAATGACTTCCACAGTGACATAGTCGAAACATGCAGTAAAAACAATATTGAAGTTTACACTAAATTGCCCCAAAAAATTGCAACAGAAAACGAACTTTATATCGCGATCTCCTGGAGAACTCTCATTCCTATTTCGGACGGAAAAAGGTTGGTAGTTTTTCACGACTCACTACTCCCTCGTTATCGAGGTTTCAACCCGTTGGTTTCGGCCCTAATTAACGGTGAAACAACAATTGGCGCCACCGCATTAATCGCTGATGAAAAGTATGACCGCGGAAAAATTCTTTTACAGAAGAGCGCAAAAATTGAGTATCCAATAAAGATCCAAACCGCAATTCAACGTATTGCTGGCATATACGAAGAACTCGCTACAGATATTGTTAGCAACTTTCTTTCAGGTAAAAAAATGGAAGAAATCGAGCAAAACGAAGAGAATGCAACATATAGTATATGGCGAGATGAGGAAGACTACAAAATTGACTGGCACTTTGATGCAAAACGCATCCTTCGCCAGATAGATGCAGTGGGTTATCCTTACAAAGGGGCATCCACAACTCTCGAACAAAAAACAGTACGTATCATGTCTGCTGAAGCAGTAGATTCTTTGCTCTTTGAAAACAATTCTCCCGGGAAGATTTTCGAGATTGAAGGCGGTTATCCGATTGTCTTATGCGGAAGGGGCCAATTAAAAATAACCGATCTTCGTGATGAATACGGACAAAGTTTACTGCCCTTGAAAAAACTGAAGCTTCGCTTCGGTGCAAAGTAGACCGGAGCTGAATAAATGTCTGAATTTCAAAAAATCGATGGCATATACTTTTCCGAATCAAAAAAGAACGTCTCCTATCCAGAACAGGGAAATGATACTTACTTTGAAATTGAAGACAAAAGTTTCTGGTTTAAACATAGAAATTTGATCATCGAAAAGGTCCTGAAAAAGTATGTTCCGGAAATGATCGACTTTTATGACTTGGGAGGAGGCAACGGTTTTGTTGCACAAAAAATTGCTTCCATGGGCTATAGCGTGACCCTAGTTGAGGCCGGGAGCGGTGTGTTTAATGCGTTAAAAAGAGGAATTGATAATGTATATTGTGCGGATATAGTTGGCTTCAAATCGACGAAGCCAAATGCCGTTGTTGGCTTGTTTGATGTCATCGAACATTTTGACAAACCCGAAAACGTTTACAAAAGCATCCACGAAAACATGCCAGGGGTTTCAAAGCTGATATTAACTGTACCTGCCTACAATTGGCTATGGTCGGACGAGGACATTAGAGCTGGTCACTTTCGAAGATACACAATGACAAGCCTGAGAAAAGAACTGAATGACGCTGGCTACGAAGTCGTTTTTTCCTCCTACTTCTTTAGCTTCCTCATCCTTCCGATCTTCCTTTTCAGAACAGTTCCTTACTTGCTACGAAAGATGAGTCGCGAACAAAAAAATAAGGCAGGTATTCAAGAGCACAGGTCATCACACATTGGGCAAATTCAGAACTTAGTGGAAAAACTATTATCAGTTGAAGGCAGCCTGCTTGGAAAAATTCCATTTGGAGGCTCAATTATTGTAGTGGCTAAAAATAAAAAACAGATTTAATCACCGAGATTGCTTTTATTACATTTTCCGTTTTCCAATAATTTTTCTACGAGATTTTCTTTGGGTTTGTAGACAATTTGCTCAAAGGTTTCGAAGTAATCAGACTTAGGCGACCGAAACGATCCCACTATTTCGTAATCACTGGCAAGGTTGATATCAAATTGCTCCAATACTTCTGCGGATATGGACCTTGGGCCATTGGGCTCAATCAACAACCATGCAACTCCTAGATTCGAACATGAAACACGAGACAAGCCTCTTTTTGCATGCAATACGCTTCCCGGATAGCCACCAATTAACCATGGATACGCTAGCGACCTTGCATTAACGATGAAACTAAACGAAGGGTTTCTTCCAGAAAGATCCAGCACAGGAGTCTTATCCTTAAAGCGGCTATCTCTCATTAGCCCCTGAAGATTTGCAATATAAAGTGCTGACTCAGAATTTAGTTTCCAATCAGTATTCCGAAAATGAGCGGGTACTGAATTATTCCAAAGAGACGTAGGCTGCCGGTATGGCTTTACAGTTGCCACATATAAAACCGCACAAGCGATAATCTGACTCAGAAAAGCAGCTGTAGAGAAACAATGCCACGAAGGAATCTTGCTCTTGGAAGAGCATAGCGAGAGACAGGCGACAATCCAAAACAGACCCGCACTGCACGAAACCAAAAAGTAGTTATTATTCGTACCAAAGGAGTAGATATAAGGCATGAATAAGAACAAACAGAATGGAACGAGGTTTCTTTTCGCAGTAATAAACTTTCTATCTATCGAGTATGATCTAACAAGCATACCAAATGCTAGAGCAACAACCAAAACCGTAGGGCGAGCATCCTCAAGGACTGGAAGTATGTACCGAGCCAAGACAACAAAGACAAGCAGGACTGCGGCTGATTCAGCTAAGTTCACCAAGCCACTGTTCGGTTGCCGCAACTTAACGAACAAACCAGGAAGAGTTGACAAGAGGCCGATGGAAAATATACCTATCAACTCCAATTTACTGAAATCAAATTTATACAATCTAAACATTTCATAAAACGAATGCCCGCCATCCAGCGCCTGAAGATCCGCTATCCCTTCAGCAACACGCACCAATAAGAACTGAGATATTGACCCATCAATAACGATGGCAAGCACCCACAAGAGAGTAATGGAAATACTACCCGCAACGAACGCCCCTAGGATGAAACGCCTAGAAGTGCC
This sequence comes from Bdellovibrio bacteriovorus, assembly GCF_001592755.1. NCBI lineage: Bacteria > Pseudomonadati > Bdellovibrionota > Bdellovibrionia > Bdellovibrionales > Pseudobdellovibrionaceae > Bdellovibrio > Bdellovibrio bacteriovorus. The sequence continues at coordinate 14,812 of NZ_LUKF01000005.1, forward strand.
TGCGTATACTAGAATCGATAAAGCCAACAAGAACGCCGAAGTAGGCTTAGCCATAAAACAAAGAAAGCCAGCGACTCCAATTAAGCCCCAACCGAACCACGAGAACACCTGTGGTTTTTGTTCGATAAACAAAACTCCAGCACAGGCAAGCAGCAACGACTGAAAGTTCAATGTGTTGTAATTAGGAGTTGGCAACCAGAGATGAAAGATCAACAGCGCTGTTATTGAGAATGCAAAAGACAGTGCATGCTTTGCCATCCTTGACTGCGCGTCTAAAAAGGCCTGCCTATATGCCGGAAGAGAAAAAACTTTTTCGAAAACTAGCCAAGAAACACCCAACGTAAACAAGAAATTAGCTTGGCGCAGCGCTATAATATCTCCATTGAACAATAAGTACAATGGATGATAGACAAACCCGAACTGAGTAGTCCCAGTAGCGAATGTGTATGGGTCGGATATCCAGTTAAGATAGAAGCCTTCGTCGGTAAACTCAATACCATATTTCGATGCATATAAACCAAAGGAAACTATAAGCATTGTGAGCAAAAGAGATGTTCCTATGTACATCCAACCACAACTCTTACTTAAGGCGCTACACTTCAACCGATACACTATTCATCCCTGCCAACATTAGGGACATACTCTGCAACGAGCCTTTTTAAAATCCGTTTCGCGCCGTCTTCTTTTTGCGCCAGACATAATGTACGCAACTCCTCCAAGGACTCACGAAGGAAGTTCACCTCAAGACTATACTCTTTAGCCGTCATAATTCGAGGATGAGCAGTCCACGAAACATTACTTCCGATCAAAAGCTCTTCATACAGCTTTTCGCCAGGCCGCAGCCCAGTAAACTCGATGCTGATGTCGCCCAATCCGGTCTCCGGATTACGCACTTCCAGACCACTGAGCTCAATCATTTTTTTCGCTAAGTCTACAATTTTAACTGCTTCCCCCATATCAAGTACAAAGACATCCCCCCCTTTTCCCATCGCACCAGCCTGCAACACTAGCTGTGCTGCTTCGGGAATTGTCATAAAATAACGAGTGATATTTGGGTGCGTCACCGTCACGGGACCACCAAAACGTATCTGCTCCCGAAATAAGGGGACCACAGAGCCTGAAGATCCCAAAACATTGCCGAAGCGGACCATACAAAAACGTGTAACATGGGATTTATCCTGCGAAAGCCCTTGCAATACCAGCTCTGCAAGACGCTTTGACGCCCCCATAATATTGGTGGGTCTTACGGCCTTGTCTGTGGATATTAGCACAAATGTTTCCACTTTGGATTTAATAGCGGCCTCAGAAGCAGACAATGTTCCAAACACATTATTCATAATTCCGGCGACAACGTTGCACTCAACAAGGGGCACATGTTTGTATGCGGCTGCGTGGTAGATTGTCTGGACCCCATGCTTTTTCATTACTGTTTCCAGATGCTCAGAATTAAGAACATCCCCCAATATAGGCACAACCTCAAAGTGCACCCGATGTTTCAAAATGTCTTGCTCAACTTTATAAAGAGCATACTCTGCCTGTTCATACATGATCAGCTTTTTAGGAGTATTCATGATGATCTGGCGACATAACTCGGAGCCAATAGATCCCCCGGCACCAGTGACCATGACGACTTTATCGCGGATGCACGACTTAATAAGGTCTTCAAATGGAGGAACAGGATCTCGTCCTAAAAGATCCTCAACCCCAACCTCACGAATATCCTCTACGCGAACAACCCCGTTCACCAGAGCGCCAAGGCCCGGCAGGGTCTTCATGACGATACCCTCATTTTCAAAGTGCTTGATAATCGCTCGCCTGCGGGAACGACTGGCGGATGGCATTGCCAGCAACAACTGGCGACAATTTTTCCTGCGCATCACCTCAATTGCATCATTTGGGTCATAGACCCGAATGCCGGCAACGTTGGTTCCTTGAAGTTCTGCATTGTCATCAAAGAACACCGTCGGTCGGAACTCAGTTCCGGACAGTAAAGCCAATGCAGTCTGAAGACCAGCTTGACCGGCTCCGTAGATTGCAACGGCTTGCCTGCGGTCAGAATTACGCCCAAAGCTAAGCATAACACCACGAGCAAAGAAGCGACTGAAGGCAATATAGGAAAATGCAATCACCCAATAAATAAGCACGGAAGAACGGGGTAAAGCGGATGCTCTTCCCATTACAACCACGGCAGTCAACATCAGCACGGACAGGGTAACACCATAAAAGACCGTATAAATAAACTTGTCGTTTAAAAATCGGATAACCGAGCGGTACAATCCCAAACGAACGAAAATTGGAATCGTCACAAAAGGCACAACGAAAAAGAGCCACGAATACTCACCTACATCCGGCTTCAAAGTTCCCATTCTTAATGCAACAGACGACCAAAGAGCCAAAGGCAACAAGATCGCATCACTCAGAAGCATGATTAGGATCTTAATCTTTCGTGGAAGCAGAGTAATGCGAGCGAACATTATTTACATGCCTCTTTCATAACTTTCCGGATGGCACTGACTGCTTCCTCAACATAGGAATTGTCGAGTGTTGGATGAACCAGGAACATCAAGCTAACTTCACCCAAATGTTGAGCGTGAGGCAATCGTTCTTTCGGTCCCAAACCAGCACCTGTAAACGCCTTCTCCAAATAAATTTCGCTGCAGCTGCCGGAGAAACAAGGAACACCTTCTGCATTAATAGCAGCCATGATCTTATCACGACTCCAATCTATCTTGAGCTGTTCAGGTACGACAGAAACATAGAATTTATAATAGGAGTGAAAAATATCTTTGCCAGGCAAAGTCACTTTCAAACAAGGAATATCAGCCAAGCCTTTCTGGAGAGACAACGCCAGATGTCTGCGTTTATCTATCCACCCTGCAAGCTTCGCCAACTGGATACGTCCTACAGCCGCCTGTATTTCCGTCATACGCCAGTTGGTTCCAAAACTTTCATGCAACCACCGGAATCCAGGCGGATGAGGCCTGCGATAGACAGCTTCATAACTTTTGCCATGATCTTTAAAGGCCCAAAGTCTTTCATAGATGTCACTGTCATTCAATAGAAGAAGCCCGCCCTCTCCCGTCGTAGAGATGATCTTGTCCTGACAAAAAGAGAAAGCCGACATATCACCAATAGACCCGACCAAGCGACCTTTGTATTTAGCACCATGCGCCTGCGCACAATCCTCAATCACTTTCAATCCATGTTCTTTTGCCAACGCCATCAGACCGTCCATATCGCAGGGCCAACCCGCCAAGTGGACTGGAATAATAGCTTTCGTTTTTGAAGTAATAGCGTTTTTAACGGCCTCTACTGAAAGATTTTGTGATACAGGATCCACGTCCACGATAATCGGAGTAGCACCCACGCGAACGATACAACTGGCAGAGGCAATGAATGTTCGAGAAGTTGTAATCACTTCGTCTCCAGGTCCGATATTGTACCCGATTAAAGCCAGTTCCAAAGCCAAAGTTCCGTTGCTAAGGGCGATCCCATGCTTCATCCCGTGATATCTGGCAAACTCTTCCTCAAACTGCTTTGTTTCAGTGCCGGTCCAGTAGTTCACTTTTCCAGAGCGTATAATATCGACAGTCTTCTGCACTTCATCCTCCGCATAGAACGGCCAAGGAGCCATCGGAGTTTTTTTTACTGGAGTTCCGCCATCAATCGCCAAAAGATCTGCCATGAGTTCTTTCCCTTTTCTAGAATGCGAAGAAGTCTAATAAAGATTCTTCTTTTCGTCGCCAAAATATCGTACCCTCTCGAAGCATAGGCGCGCCGCACTAACGGAGCTTGTGATTAAGCGCAATATCAAATAGCCTTAACTCATTGAGGTAGGCTTATGGAAAGCATTTTAGTTTTTGGCTGCGGTGGACACTCAAAAGTAGTTTCCGATGTCATTCAAAGAGAAGGTAACTATAGAATTGCGGCCTACTACGACGAAAACCCAAAAAATAAAATGTTTCTGGGCACTCCGGTCTACTCTACGAAGGCCGATCTACAGACTGCCATGATCTCAGGAAATATTAAATCCGCAGCGATTGCCATTGGCAGCAATGAGGTACGTAGAAAATTCTCCCTCATGGCTCAAGATCTGGGACTTAAACTTCCAGTTATCGTCGACCCCTCCGCAATCATCAGTCAAAATGTGCGCTTGGGCAGGGGCACCGTTGTTATGCCGGGGGCCATCGTTAACACAGACACTCAAATTCTGGAGGGTACTATTCTCAATACTGCTTCGGTCGTGGAGCATGACTGTGTGATTGGAGCCTATACACATATTGCCCCGGGGAGCGTCCTGTGCGGCGGGGTCCATGTGGGTGAAATGAGCCTTATAGGGGCTCGCACCGTCGCAATTCCGCTTACGAAGATTGGCGCCTATTGCTCGATTGGAGCTGGGTCAGTAGTGGTTCGAGAGATTCCCAATAACTCCTGTGCCTATGGAAATCCAGCACGTGCTAAGTAAAATAAATAGGGTCCTTCGCACGTCACTGGGCATCATATCGTCCCAGACTTTGAATATTCTGTTCGTTCCGGTACTGGCCCGAATCTATACCCCAGAGCAGTATGCACAGTTTGGCCTGTTGCTCTCACTGGTTGTCGTCCTTGCAGGCGCTGCCTCAGGAAAATATGCAGAAGCAATATCAACTGCAAAACATGACTCGACTGCAAACGCACTAGGAGAAGTCGCTTTGCGACTTTCTTTCTTATCAAACCTCACTTTCGCCCCCCTCTTGATTGCGATCGCGCTGCTAACTCATAATAATATTAGTTTCGCATTACTCTCAATTCTAAGCGTGTATTCAGTTTCATTGACCAATGTTGCCACTCAGGTTTTGATTCGGAGACAACGCTATACTCAGTATACAATCCTTATTTTCTTGATGCTTGGTTTGATTCCGTTACTGCAGTTTATTTTCAAAGGCCTCCCAGGCAATGGGTTGTTACTCGGAGCTTGTGCCGCCCACTCCATTGCCGCGGTTGCCTCATTTACATTCATTCCTTCAGCAATGTGGCCTAAATCCTGGCGGACTTCGCAAAGAGTCAAGGCCGTTGCCACAATCTATCGATCTTTCCCTCAATTTGCTTTGCCAAGCTTCTTTCTTTCCACACTAAGAACTCGGCTGCCGTACTTCGCATTGGCTGGTCTGCCGGCAAAACAATTCCTTGGCCTCTTCGCCCAGACAGATCGCCTGCTTGGCGCGCCGACAACACTCATGACAACCGCCTTACGCCCCTTGGCGACTGAGGCGCTGTCTCGTAAAAACTCCTCCTCAGCATTGCTACGCAAGTATCTGCTCATGCAATGGATTTTGTTGATACCTCCGACGGTCCTTGTATATAAAAATGCGGAACCAATCGTTGCCCTTCTGCTTGGGCCAGGATGGGGTGGTGCCACTGAAGTGCTTAAAATCATGCTTTTCCCATCATTTCTTATGATGACCACTACATGGCTTGACCGATTTTACGATTTTTCCAAGCAGCATCACATTGTCTTCAAAACCGAAATCGCTTTTGGGGTTTTTGCCCTGTTGGCCTTGGTTGTCTGGGGACCGGTTCTTAACAAGCCGCTCGTTGCTCTATCCGTCTTTAGCGCAATCACCAGCATCTACTACCTCACGTGGACCTGCAGCCTGATGAGGGTTTACAATATCCCTTGGAAGAACATTACTATCGTTTTGGCGGCGCTGTGCTCATCAATTCTTCTGTGGATGCTTGTGATTCCCACTTTCGGATAATTTCCTGGAGCTAAAATAAACATTTGCCCTCGGTGGTCATCCATTAATAAGATCGGCCCATGTTGAGTGCCATTTTACTGCTCGGTATTGCTGTCATCCTTTCTCTGGAGAGCATTCGTCTCTGCAAACGTTTTCCATGGAGGACGGAGTTCAGTCACTTGCACTGGGGATTGGGCGCAGTTTTGGCACCTTTTATTTGGGGTCTAACTCTGCTGCTAGCAATGTCACTGACTCCCGGTTCATCCGGAATCCTTCACCTTGCCCTGAGTTTCATCTTCTTTTTCCTGACGACCCGTTCTGTGACCCTGCTCTTGCCAGCATCAGGGGCGTCGAAGGTCTCTCCGCCAGCGACCCATGAGAAGCATCGTTGGGTTTTCATTGCTCTTGCCGCGACTGGTTTCATCCTTTTCATGCTTGCGTTGACGACGACCCCACTTACACAAAATGACGGCCTTGAGTATCTGATTGTCGGGAAGCACCTCTTTCAAACTCACGACATTTTCTTGTACCCCCTGATATCTCCAGAGAAAAATCCTTTAAACTTTTACGGCCCTTGGACTCACCCCCCACTTTATCCAGCCCTGCTTTATGCCGCGAATCTCATCCAGGACAACATCTATGATATCGGTCTGACCCGCTGGATATCTCCGTGGTTTTATCTGTCGTCCATTTTCCTGGTTGCGGCCATCACATGGAGATCCTCCAAGAACCTTGCGCTTCTTTCCTTCACTCTGTGCTTAAGTGTGCCGCTGTGGAGTCTTGGAGCCACTACTGCCCTTATTGATGCCAGCACCCTTTCTGCCTACATTGCGCTTTTCGTCGCAGTATGTGCCCTCAAACCAGATCAGAAATCCTATCCCCTCATTGTCGGGATGATTTCCGGATTTGGAATGTGGGCTCACTCCCAGGCTGTATTGAATCCCTTGGTGTTCGGAATTGGCTTTCTATATCTTTATAGAACCATGCCTGGTCGTTATATCAAAAACAGCCTCATTGCGGGCTGTACAGCCATTTTGATCGGTGGCATTTACTACATCCGTAATACCGTCCTATTTGGAAATCCTATCAAGGACGCCTCACCGGTTGCACAACTTTCCGGGCTCGACATGAATCCATATTTTATGGTTTCACGAGGCTACTATCACTTCATCGATGTACTGCGCTTCGGATATCTGAAGATGTGGTTTAACTATGAAGCCTACAACCTTATTCCGTGGATATTTTTATTCGCCCTGAGTCTATACATTTGCAGTACTCTCAAGCCTGAGAGCTCAAAGAACAGTTCATTTTTGAACTTAAGCTTATTGATCACGCTGGGACTTTTTGCTTCTATCGTGGCTATCTCTCTTTTGGGAACGGCCCACTACATCAAGAATGAACGCTATCAAATGATTCTCCTGCCTCTGATGATTTGCTTTGCGATGCAGACCCTTGCTCTGAATCCAATAAAGTCCCGTAACGTAAAGATCATCCTCCAAGGCCTCCTCGGTCTGACCTTTACTCTTTCGTTGGCGGGTCAAATCCTGTTCTTGAAAAAAAGCTGGGCCGAACCAAAGCAATCAGAGCTTCGCAAGTCCTTCATGGAAACATCAGCATTTCTGCGCTCATGGAAAGACCTGTCCTTAAACGGTAAAATTCTTTCATACAAACCTGCGGATTCATTCCTCAATGACATCCCTACCACTTCACATGTGGATCCGGTTCTTATTCCTCTTTACCAAATTAAAGACGCAGCAGAGGCCTGGGCTTGGCTTAAGGCGAATAAATTCGGCTATGTCTATGTTCCGACCTATATTCAACCGACGGAATACAACACGGCCCTCATTCGAATTATCGGAAATCCTGCTTATACAAAACTACTTGGCGAAGGCCCCGAATCGCAGCTTTATCAAATCAACCAGACCGCCAGTGCTGCCGAATATGTATCGCTGAAATCCATCGGCACACAAACCGAGGCTCTGATTACATTGGGTGGACGAAAAGATCTGCTGACAATCCCTTTGGGACCACTGAAAGGTATTTCGCCGGTTATAAAGTATCTTCGTGAATTGACCCAACAGCAGTCGACGACATTTTCACTGGAAGGTCGCTCTTTGCCAACGTCTGAACCACTGGTTTTGAAAACACAACTCGCAGGTTTTGGCCGAGTCAGCCTGCACGCCGCTTTTCTGGACAAAGACAACCAAGTCATCAAAAAAACAAATCTTCCTGACATTGCACTGATGAATCCAAAAGTCCCTTTTACCATGGAACGACAGTTCTTTGTCCCTTCTGGAACTCATAACATTGTTATCAAAGTTAAGAGCCGAGGTCTTGATTATACTGATGACGCCAAAGTGGATCTCTTTATTCTGACAGGAACGTCATCCCATGACTGAGGTTTCAGCTCTTGATATCGCGTTCTTTATCGGCGTACTTCTTTCATCTTCTATCTTAGGAGTGCTTGTTTCTGCATGCCTGCCTTGGAAAACGTCAATTCCCCAGAAGGGAGTTATTGCCTTTGGCCTGACTCTCGCACCATTTATCTGCGGAATCTTAAGTATCAGCGTTCTGTTGATTCTTCCAGGGGCATCTCAAGCCACTCATGTGGCCACTATTTTCGGCGCAATATTTATTTTGGGAGCAACCCTTGCCATCAGCCGTCGGGCCAAAATAAGACCACCAGCGACACTCAAAAAATCCTTCCAGCTCGACACCCTTTTTATCGCATTTTTCTTCATCAGCATCCTTTTGATCTATGACTCACTGACCTTGCCACTTACGCAGAATGATGCCTTAGAGTACGCCACCGTCGGAAGAGAGATCTTTTTCAAGCGAACACTGCACTTCTATCCTCTATTGGACACGACTCAAAGTGTTTCAGGTTTCTATGCCCCCTGGACACACCCTCCCTTCTACGTCGCTCAAATATATTTCACTCAAGTACTTCAAGGTCATGCGGACTTTCCAGGGCTTATGAGACTCTTGGCGCCATGGATGCTGATTGTGACCTCTGCTTTACTAAGCAGTTTGGTCACTGGAAAATCCGACAAAGGGAGGCTGACTGGCCTTCTCTTTATCACGACTCCACTGATATATCTTGGTGCGAACTCTTCGCTGATCGATATGTTGCCAATCTCGGGGGCCTGCTTGGTTTTTGCCTCGATTTTGTACCTGCGTGATTCTTTGGCAAAATGGATTGTGGTTGGCATCCTCATGGGAATCACCTTGTGGACTCATTCTCAGGCTCTCCTGTTAGTACCGATATTCCTTGGGGTTATCTCTCTGGAAAAAATCCTTCAACGCAAGTGGATTGAGGCAGCCTATGCACCCGCCGTAGTTCTTACAGTATCACTGCTTGTCGGCTTCTATCCTTATCTGAAAAATTTTCGCCTTTTTGGGTCGTTCATCAGTGACAGCCCTCCGGTTGTCAGCCTGAAGTTCTTGCATTGGGACGAATACTTTTTCCTGGCTCGGGGGATCGATACATTCACTTCCCAGATTCAATACGGACTTCTTAAAGGATGGAGCAACCTTGCGTCCTACGGTGTCCTCTTTTGGCTGGCGGCAGCGGGGACTGTTTTTTTCATTCTGAGCTTTAAAAACAAAAAAAATCCTGCCTCTGCCTATAGTGACGAGTCTGCCCCTTCGCTCTTGAGTGGTATCATCCTGATTACTTACCACACGGGGGTCATTCTCTCGATCCTGCTGGGTTTAAATATCATGATTAAAAATGATCGCTATCTGCTGCTGATCAGCCCTTTTGCAGCAGTCCTGGGCGGATATGCGCTATTCCTGGTAAGCAACTCTCTCAAGAACCGCCTCCCACTCCCCCGACTGATCAATCCGATAATTGCAGCTGGCTTTTGCCTTCAGGGATGGCTTTATCACATCTACCGAGAGCGCTCTTTCCCGGCCGGAGAAAAAACCGAATATACAGAACGCCTAAAATCACGCCCCGAATATAATCTTATTTTTACAGCAAAAGATTCAATGCCAAAAAATGCAATTGTATACACGACTAAGCCTGCAGACCTTTACTATTCTGACCGGAGAATGATAACTCATACGGATCCTTCTTTAATAAGCTTTTACAACAGCAAGACTGCAGAAGAAGGCTATAGTGCACTTTTGAATCTTGGCATCACCCATATCCATCAACCGGACTTTCTGCTTCCAACTGTTATCTACAGCCCGCTTTTACAAATCATGGCGAACCCAAAAATGTCGACTCTTCAAGAGTCTTTCTCTGGCCACCAAGTTTACAAACTTGAACCAGCCGCACGTTTGATGGCTTTCGAGTCTGTGTCTTTCATGCCTGCCTCGAGCTCCTGGAAGCAGGATACCGGTATTGATTTTGGAGGAAGCAAATCCTTCGCCTATCTAAAGTTAGACGATGCCATTTTTTCAGGAGAGAATGTCGAAACTCGTTCTCTATTTCAGAAAGAATTGAAAACAACCATCTCAAGTCCGATTTTGCACCTGACGGATCGACAGAGAATGTCCAAGGAAATAAGAATTTCTTTAACTCTTCGAGGCCAAGCGTACGTCAAATTATGGCTCACAAAAATCAGTGGCAACAAGGAGGACAGAATTCTCTTAGGAGATCTAACCCTAGCAGATACAGATCTGCAATTCCAACGCCGTGAAACAATTGCTTCCGACGCCCAAGCCATCATAGTTTCCATTGATCAAATGGGAGCTTCCACTCTCTCAATCGAAAAAATTACTATTGATTTTTACGAAGAAAACTAAGCTCGAGATCCTTCTGATCACACAGACTGCACAGAACCAAAAGCACACCCAGAAATTGAGGGTTCGAAACCAAAATATCACCAGAAATCAAAGCATGGGGTACCGCAGCAGCAGCTATAAAACTCACCCCCGTGACCACACCTAGATTTCCAGCTTTGACGATAAGACGCATAATAAAACAAAAAATTGCCACAGACAAAATCAACCCTAAGATTCCCGATACCAACCACTCTGAAAAAATAGTCAAATGCGGATAATCATAGATCGTGCAATCATTGAAGTGGCAGGCGAAAACTTTATGGTATGCAAACCCCATAGGCTTGAACCAGCTCTGCTTGGAAATCAAGTCCCATCCCATAGCCCAACGATCCACGCGGGACAAAAATCCTAAAAGGTTATCAACACTCATCGACTCCAAAAGATACTTCATGAAAACATTAAAATAAGTGACCTTAAAAACCACGAGCATCACAACAAGAACAGAGGCACCAGTCAGCAGAAGCTTCCAGGTTTTCTTGGTTCTTCCGTTCTTAATGGCACCAATAGCAAAGAAGCTGCCCATCACCAGCGGAGCCATAATCAGAATCCGGCGGGATCCTGAAGCAATCGAACAAACTGCAAACAATGTGAACATCAGCAGATAAAGCAGCCTCTTCGGTTTAGCATTTTTCCCGTAGATCAGCTTACCCAAGGCGAGCAGAGCAGCAAAGAGCATCGTAAATGCAAAAATGTTATAATCGGACTTCAAGCTGGCGGCCTGGGGATATGGCATGTTCATAAAGGGAACTTCACTACCTCTCATTAAGAGAGACATTTTAATTAAAGCCAGAATCGAAAGAATCAATGTGACCGGAATCAAAGCAAATGTGAAGCCATCATACATAGCCGTATTTCGCTCCGGTGATGTTCGCCCCAAAAGATAAACTGATATGAGAACCAGAGCGCCCACGATACCTCTCACTACCTCAAATACAAATGGCGTGCCGGTTGTAAATAAAGAAAAGACATATGTAAGAAGTAAAACCGAAAAAGCACCGATAAGAAAATTGAAGTATCTTAAATCCGCGCAACGAACTTTACTCAGCACGAACAAACAAAATGGAACTAGAGTAAGTAAAGACAAATACAGGACAGCCGAAGGAAGCACGGACGCCAAAAATGGAGTCGCCAAAGCAATCCCCGCATAAAACCCGATGTCCTTTTTAAAAAACAGATTTCTTTCGCTCACTAAAAGTATCCAATGTATAACCTGAAGTCGGCGTGAGGTTCTTTTTGAAAACAGATTGAGTCTACACTATTTGAATATTATATCCAGAAAATCTACATGCTCTTTCACATATTTCGAACGCAAATGATTTCCGTCCATATAGCGAAGATCCCCTCCTGCATCAAAGTAGGAGCATATTCCGGACGTGCACAATCCTTTATTACCATCCACCAAGACAGCTCCTGTTTCGCGAGAAATCTCGGTCAATATATTTCGAACAGATCGAGATCTATTGAGGAAGAATTCCTCAGCCACCGAATAGTCTGACGTTTCTCCCAAGAAAAACACCCTATCATAGATCACACGGGGAATATTCTCTACGGAACTGACGATAGGTAGAATGATGAAAACCTTTTTTCCCTTCCCCTGTAGGTGAGAAACAATCTTGCCAAAAGAAGAGAATATCTCGTTTATCTCAGATGACTGCATGGGGCTACGTCCCCATCTTGCACCCGGGACTTGGGTTAAAGCCATCCGCGGTTTCTTATCGATTGAAGCACCGACGAAATAATCCACCCAGATGCTACCGAAAACCACAGTCTTGGTTGAAGGCTTGTTGGCTTCGGCCAGCGCCTGCTCCCAAAATTTTGGGCAAGCAAAACCAGCTGCCATGCGATCCACTGCTGGCAGTGGTGGACATCCTCCGGTCGTAACAAAGGTCACCGTCATCGAAGCGTCTTTTTCATGATTGGCTTTAACCCTTGGCCACCATTGCTGAACGTGAGAGTCTCCTACAAATAGAATGCGATCTTCAGTTTTCCCTTCTAGTATACAGGGCCTGATCTTTCCAAAGAAATCCAAACCATTACAACTGGACGGGAAACCCCAGTCCTTCATGGCTTCTTCTATCTTGAGCAAGTCTGAAACACTTCCTTTGGAGCGAGAGCGGATACCTTCCTGCTGATAAATATAACCGCATCCGATAATAACCGCGGCAAACAACACCACCCCGAAAGTAATCAACTTCCGGCTAAATCCCTGTCTTGTACCTTCGACAAAACGGTATGACAACAAACTTAAACCGATTATAGACACAATTGAGAGCCCCAGTAGCAACAGATCCAAGTCATATTTTTGCTGCGACAGATACCAAGACGAAAAAGGCCAATGCCAAAGATACAAAGAATAAGACCAGTAACCTGTCTTCTGTAAAAACTTATTTTCAACCCAATAACCGGATGGCTGAGCTAAAAGAACAAATACCGTCCCCAAGACTGGCCAGAAGGCATGCAATCCGGGATAAGAAATTTCGCCCGTATAAAAAACAGCGCAAAGGAGGCACAACAATACTCCAACGACGGCAAGAACATTTGCCGTCAATCGCCTCATCTGGATATGCGATACGAATACGAGACCACCTGCTATCATCTCCCACGCCCGCGTAGGTAAAAGATAGAATGCTGGAGACGGACGAACTTCAGCAAAATAACAGCTTAGTAAAAACGAAACCACAAAAGAGGCCCACAAAAATGCCGTAAGCGCCTTCCTCCTGGGAGCAATACGGTAAACAGCCCAAAGAAGCAGGGGCAGCAGCATATAAAACTGCCACTCCACCGACAAAGACCATGTATGCAGCAAAATATTGGAGTGAGAATCCGAATCAAAGTATCCGCTGGAACGCCAATAATAAATATTGGACAAAAACAGTAAAGATGAAACTGCCGACTTGGAAAAACTGAGATAGTCCAAACTTGAAAGTAGGAACCACCCGCTTACAGTCAGAATGAATACAAACACCAATAAGGCAGGAAAAATCCTTTTAAAGCGCGCGGCAATAAAGGACCCATAGGAAAATGAACCCTTTTCCAACTGGCTCAAAATGATTTTGGTCATTAGAAAACCAGAAATAACAAAGAATACGTCAACCCCAATAAAACCTCCGGAAAAACCAGGAATTTTAAAGTGATACAAAATAACCAAAATGACAGCTAGCGCCCTTAGCGCGTTGATGTCTTTCCTAAACAGCATTACGGTCCCTTTGCTTCAACTTATCTACAAAACTCATCAAGAACAGAATAATCCATCCAGCAATCAACCCATGGGAAAGCAAAACCGTTCCAAAATCAGAAATCAAAAAATTATAGGATGAAACAACCATCAATCCCACGGCAAGTGGCCTTAGTCGTGAAGGGCAAAAAGCCATCAGTAATGAGAACACAACATCAACCACAAGCACAACGGAAACTGCCAACAAAAGGCCCAAGAGTCCCCAATAAGCCGGATAAGCCATCATGAACCCGGTAGGCGCAGTTCCCGTGCTAGTTTTGTCTCCTCCCAGATATACCGAGGCATAATGCTGGAAAACCTGTTCCGGCATGTTGATATGCTTGTCCAAGAACCGATTGGCCAATGGCAACGCGCCCATTCCTGGGCTGCCGTGATCAAGCACGTACATATTATGCCAAATGGACACTTGGAAAGGAGTCACAAAGGCACGATAGAAAAGAGCCTCGGCATAAATTACGCCGCGACTTCTTTCTGCACCCTTGTTTTGTTCTGCACCCTTTTTCTCAACCGCACCGAGCTTGACGTCATTGGGAAAAGTTTTTAGGGGATAAAGGCTCAGGTCCTTTCCGGAACAACCAATATCAAGACGCTCTTTCAAATAATCTAAAACATTGTGAGATATTCCCAAAGAAATGACTTTCCTGGCGCCAACGGATTCCAACAACTGGGCGCTCTTCTCACACACTCCCATCTGTAAACTGCAAGATGCAAAGTCGTAGTTCCGACCAACGGAATTACCCCGCTCTTTGCTCAGCTCGAAGGCGACCAAAATGCATCCCAAAAACACTAGAGAAGACAAAACGCCTACAAAGCGCATGAACCAGGAATTATTCCAAAGGGCAACAGTCACAGTAAGCATAAGAATCGAGGGGATCAGCATTCCCTTGGCACCAATCAACAAGGCCGAAAGAACTGCCCCCACAAAGACCGCCACCATCGCTACTGCATAAATGTATTGGCCTTTTCTGATCGCAATAACCCCGACCATGAAAGACATGGATACCAGAAAAGGAGCCGCCACGTTAGCCACCGCTCCATAAGAGTATGCTGCGGCAGCCATGCCGACGAACTTCAAACTAAATTCTCTGGCCAACAAAGTGAGTTGAGGATCAAAGAGCAAGGCATAGAGCGCAGTACAGGAAAAAGGAACTTTACTAAGATAAACAACAACAAGAGGGATAATTACTATCAACCCCGCCAATACATCCTGTATTTTAAAACCTTCCGCTTGCGCGAAGGCTCCGGGCGGATCCATACGCCGTGTAAGGAACAACCAAAGAAGATTAGCTAAAACGAATACGTGGACAAAAATCCCCAAACTCCACGCCGTCTGGATTCTTTCGACCACAACTGTGGAGAAAAGCACCAAAGGCCATTGGTAACAAAGGTGAACGAAACCAATCAGGACAAATGCGAAGCGCGCGGGTGCTTTTCCACGGACCCTGCAAAGAAAGAAAATTCCAACAGAGGTCAAAGCCGCAACTACCAAATTAAAAACGAAGTAAACCGAAAGCTCGGGCGTTAGCAATTCAAGGGGTTGTAACAATGGGGACATAGTGACAGCGCCTCCAGACGATCTTCAGACAATCCAAATAAGCAACCATGAAGACCATGACATTTCAAGGACTTCTCGGGTATATATTCTTCGTGGAAATAAAAATATATTTGCCTGCAAGGTCTGCACGGAACGATAGTAATATAGAATGAAAAAGAGGCATTTTATCTCCAACTATCTCAATTTAGGCATCCTGGCAATTTCCGGTTTTGCTGCAAACTTAATTTGCGACCACTACTTTGGAAGTGAGATTGTCGGAGTCCTGAATACGTCGACATCCTTGTATATTATCCTAACTCAATGCGCCGCTTGGGGGCAACAAGCCTACCTGCAATCCCAACTACCACTGTGCCAAACCGACTCTGAGATAAAGGAAAAGCTCACCCTTTCACTCTTTTCAAGCCTTTCAATGTCGATTCTTTTCGCTGCTGTCGCGGTACTTTTAACTCTTGCCTTCAACAAAACCGAATACACCCTTCTAGCACTCAGCACTTTGGCAATGGGTCCGGCAAAAACGCTGACATTTTCACAATTGGGCTTAGGCAGATATCACCGATTCGCGATGTGCAGTTCCGCCCGACCGGCTTTCTTTCTGATCTCCATAGCAATCCTAGGTGTTCTGGGACAGGCGAGCTTCTTGGGAGCTGCATTTCTCGCAGCGGAGCTGCTGACTTTGCTTGTAGCAACCCTTATGACCTCCCAACACATCAGCCGGTCAATTCCTTCAAAACAGAACCTGCTTGACAACCTTCGTCATAACTCTGCCAATTTCATCAGCATCATGACAATGGAACTGAACACGCGTCTGGATATTATCGTGATTTCATTTTTGGGCTCCAAAGAGCAAGTCGCAATCTATTCAGTTGCCCTGATCTTCTTTGAGGGCTTCTACCAGGCTCTGGTGGTCATCAGAAATATCATCTCCAAAACTCTAACCAAATTACACTTTTCATCTTCAAACGAACTTAAGCTCTTCGCAAAACAGACCGCCAAAAAGGTATATCTTTTTGCGATGGCTATGGGAATCAGTGCATTCGTCACCATTCCTTGGCTGATTAAAATATATAAGAATCAGGATCTGTATTTAGAAAGTATCGCTCTGGCCTACACCGTAATTGCGGTACAAACCGCATTAGCTGGCCTGCTTGTCTTTGATAATTTTCTGGGCGTTATCAACAAGCCACAACTGTATCTAAAACAAAAGTCTTTTATCCTGCTGTTTAACTTGATAGCTCAACCGGTGTTTTTCTTATCGATGGGCTTGATGGGGTCGGCAATTGCGACTTCTTTAAGTTACTTGTGTTCGGCAGCTCTGAACTATTTAGCCATTAGCACATCCCGAGCGGCCGCCTGATATTTTAATATAATTTAGGAACTCTGGTGATGGCTTTGGCAACTTCAATTGCATCAAGTCCAAGAACGTCACAATACCATGCAAAGGACTCCGGACGAGGGTGATTGTCTCTCTCGATCAACGCCTTGGCCTGGTCAATCGTCAAATGACCTTCACGAATCTGATTTGCACGAAGAGTGTCGTTCTCAGAGAAGCCAACAACAGAGTGATAAATGAAATTATAGAATGGGGCTGTCCCATCACCAATACGCCAGCTGGTTTCACAGTCTGGTGAGTACTCCCAGTCATACCGCTTCAAAGTGGCATCCACGACATTTTCATTCCACTCTACATAATCAAAAAGATTAAGATAAGTGCGTGGATAAACGTAATAGCTGAGGTAGCCAGTGAACGTATCCCACAGAGAGGCATTCCAATAGCCCGGATTTACTGCAAACTCGGTTCCATAAAAACTCAGCATTTTAAGTTTATTCGACGTTGACATGCTATAGGCCATTGAAGAGTTTTCACCACTTTGCTCAGCGCCCGCAAATCTGGTTTTAAAGCCAGTCTTTTCAAGCTTGTTTTCGCCCATAACATTCAAATGCAAACCGTTTTCTTTTTTTACTTTTTCTGCATAGTAGAAGTAATGCTTATCCCCTGCCATGAACAAAGGAATCGTCCCCAACGAAGGACGTCGAAGCCATGCGGAAACGTTGTCTTTGATATACTTTCTTTTCTTTTCAATATCCGCAGACACAATAAGGTGTTCAACTTTCAAATCTCCACACATGCGAGACTGATTGCGGCGAGCCAGATCCGTTACCATACCCCAGTCGTAGGTAAAGGCAGAGGCCTTCAACCCCAATTCCTTCACAACGGTATGCAGAGTGAAACAGCTGTCGCGGCCACCACTCAGACTGACCAAGACCTTATCTTGAGTACCGCCCTTAGAAAGGCGATTATACAGGTCATTCTTGGACAACTTGGGCTTCGCGCTTTGGTATCCAGCACAAATTGAACACGCACCAGCAGAATCGAATGCAATGCCTGGAAACGTTGAAGGTAACAGACACTTCGTACAACGTTTTACGTTCTTGGTGGCATCGCTAACGAACCTGAATTCACTTTCAAGAATACGCCCCAGCTCAACCACATTAACATGGCTTGTATATTCTGTAGTTTGAACCTTGGTCACTTCTTTCAAAGGTGCGGATGACTCCGGCATACCGAAAGAAATCTCTTCTTTGGTAACATCGTAAATTCCGCCCTTTGTGTTACGGTGATCGTAAACAAAGACATTAGGAAACAACAGCTGAGTTGCTTCGTACTGCTCCTGCAGTGGAAGGGCTCTTTTTTCAGAAGAGAAATACCAGCGCTCATCACGATTCTGCAAATACAGTGAACCGTTAGATGAGAATAAAATACTCAGTCCCCACTTGGCAGAATAAATTGCGAAGTTGTTCGCGCCTTTGATCTCCTCATTGAAGGCACGCATGACTTTCGAGAAATCGAACGTGTCCGCAGAATCAGAAAGCTTACTTAGAAAACCAACTGATGCGTAGGTATCCAAAGGTAAAGCGCAGATATCAGAAGATATCCCTTCTTTAACCTCTTTTTCATTTGTGATGATACCATTATGAACAACAATCCAGTCCTTGTAGACTACCGGCTGATTGTTCGCAGAATCCCCTGTGCCACCATGAGTCGCCAGACGAGTATGGCCAAAGACAAGCTCAGGCTTGCCGGATGCAGATACGAAACTGCGGAAGCTTTTGTATTCGTCCGACCGGATGGCCTTATGAAACGGAAGAGAGAGCTTTCCAAAACGCAAATCCCGTCCGGCATAATCAAGGGCAGCAAAACCGAAGGCATCATGACCCCGGCGTTCCAGGACCTTCGCCATTGCCTCAAACTCTTCTATAGAATTTGAGCCTCCAAGATTTCCAATGACCCCAGCAATACCACACATACCTTATTCTCCGTAAAATACCTTCTGCTTCAGCAATGCCAAGCTACGCTCTTGATTGACACGAATTCGATCCAACATCTCAACGACCAGCCCAAGAATAAACAGGAACAATGCCGTGCCCAATAAGAACCCACCGCTGAATCCAGCCCACAAATAGCCGGTAAACTTTCCAGTTTGCATAAAATGAGCAATGAACACCGCAAAAAGAGATCCGCCAATTGCAAACAACACAGAAGCCATACTCCAAAACAGTTTCAGAGGGTAATAGCTCAGATACGCTCGCCCAATGATCTTGGAGGTGTTCAAAGCGTACTTCGCAATGCTGTGAGCCATACGACTTTTACGTCCCTCGAAGTACTTCACGCGCGAGGGTACTTCCTGAATGCGGAAACGTTTATAGGACAAGTCCAAAAACACTTCTTGAGTATAAGTGAACTGACCAAAAAGATTGAGATTCAAAAGACACTGCTTTGAGTAGGCACGGAAGCCGCAGGCCACGTCGTAATACGAAGAACCCGTCAATGAACTGATCAGCTTTGACATTTGACGATTTCCCCAAAGCTTCACTGGAGGTATGCCCTGAGGCAGATACTCGTCAGAGATAAAACGTGAAGCCGTAACAAAATCGGCTCGACCATCAACAATCGGCGCGATCAGTTTTGGAATATCATTGGGGTCAAACTGGCCGTCACCATCCGTAGTAACCATGAGATCCATCTTATTTCTAAGACTCCACTCAACTGCACTTTGAAAAGCAATACCAAGCCCCTTATTTACCCCATGGGAGACAACCTCCGCCCCCGCTTCACGAGCAAGCTGAGCGGTATTATCTTTAGAGCCGTCATCGATCACAAGGACGACAACCTTGGACACCCTATCAAGATTTCTAGGGATAGAGCGGACGACGGTAGCGATCGTTTCGCTCTCGTTCAAACATGGGATAGCCACTACCAGATTCATACAACCTCAAATATAAAATTATGCGTGTACCACATTGTCATGATGTCCACGGTACTTTCCGCGTGTATCAACAATCAGCTTGGCATTTTTCTGAATCATGTCGTAGTCAAACACATCATGATCAGTCGCAACAACCACACAATCATATTCTTTTAGTGTGGCCGCCGTGACATCAACAGAGCTCAACTCAAATTTGTGCTCACGCATTTTTGGGAATACTGGGACATGAGGATCTGCATAACTGATGTTAGCGCCATTATCACGCAGTCTTTCCATCAAAAATACAGACGGAGACTCACGCATATCATCAATGTTTTTCTTATAAGAAATTCCCAGCACCAGAACTTTTGCTGCTTTAACTGACTTCAAGCGATCATTAAGCGCCAGTGCAATCTTCTTCATAACGTAGGCTGGCATTGAGTTATTAATCTCCCCTGCCAATTCGATGAAGCGAGTGTGAACCCCAAATTCACGAGCTTTCCAAGTCAAATAGAATGGATCGATAGGAATACAGTGACCACCGATCCCCGGCCCTGGACGATATGCAACGAAACCAAATGGTTTGGTTGCTGCTGCATCAATAACTTCATGAATGTCGATGCCCATTTTGTCAGCGACAATTTTCATCTCGTTCACCAGACCGATATTTACCGCACGGTGAATGTTCTCAAGAAGTTTAGTCATCTCAGCAGCCTTCGTTGAACTTACCGGAACTACTTTATCGATCACGCCACCATATAGTTCCACACCAACTTCAAGACATGCCGGCGTTGAGCCGCCAACCACTTTAGGAATTGTTTTGGTGTTGAAGTGGGGATTGCCCGGATCTTCACGTTCTGGAGAGAATACCAAAAAGACATCCTTACCAACGGTGAATCCACGCGCTTCAATACGGGGTCTTAGTTCTTCTTCAGTTGTTCCCGGATAAGTTGTGCTTTCCAAAGATACAACCTGCCCTTTTCTCAGGTAAGGAACAAGGCTGTCCATTGTATTCAAAACAAAACTCAAATCCGGCTCGCGGTATTTATTCAGAGGCGTTGGCACGCAAAGAATAATGGCATCAACTTTTGCTATTTCTGCAAAATTTGTCGTCGCCGTAAAGTTCTTACTGGAAGCCTGTTTTACCGATGCGCTGGAAATGTGCTCAATATAGCTTTCGCCCGCTTTGATCTTTGTTACTTTAGTTTCATCAATATCGAAACCAACAACAGAAAAATTTTCTTCAGAAAAACGAAGTGCCAAAGGAAGGCCTACATACCCCAGACCGACAATCCCAATGACAGCTTTTTTAACCTTCAAGTCATTCGCCAAAGAACTCATACACCCTCTTCAATAATATAGAGAAAGGATAATAAACCCGAGTATTTATATAAGTAAACGAATTCCCCTTAGAGAGACTGTTATGATGCAACACCACATCAGTGACGCTAGAACTCAGATAACCGAAATCTTAATTCTGGGATGAACCGCGAAATTTTTCCGTCGTAGCAGAGCCCGCTGAACTGATGCCTTCGCGTATTAAAACTTTTTTAACAGTCTTAAAGAGAATCTTCATATCCAAAACAAATGATCTGTTATCGACATACCAAACGTCCAACTTGAACTTATCTTCCCAACTTAGGCTGTTTCGACCATTTACCTGCGCCCAACCAGTAATACCGGGGCGAACCTCATGTCGGCGAGCCTGGAACTCATTATACAACGGAAGATATTCTGCATGAAAAGGTCGCGGACCAACGAAGCTGATATCACCCACGAGAAGATTATAAAAACTGGGCAGCTCGTCCAGACTACTAGCACGCAGAAACTTTCCAAAGGAAGTGAGTCGCTGTTCATCAGGCAACAATTGCCCGTGAGCATCGACCTGATTTGTCATAGAACGAAACTTCCATAGATAAAAGACTTTCCCACCCAGCCCTCCTCGAGCCTGCTTAAATAACACGGGCGGTCCTAGTTTGATACGAACTAAAAGTGCAGTTACGAAGAGTACAGGCAGCCATAACGGGGAGAACACAAACAGCAGGATCAAATCAAAACATCGCTTCATGAATTGCTCGCAAAATCACGAATATGCTCTAACTTTGAAATACTAATAATAGCACCCTCAATACCCTGATGACTAAGAGCCCATTCAAATAGCTCTCGGGCCGTTTTGTTCGTATTCTTGAGAGCTTCTCCAGCAGCCAATGGCCGTAAAATATAAGATTTCTTACCAAGCTTTGCAGCCAGCTCGATAGATTTATCGTATTCTGTTTCAATCACGTTACGATAAACTACCAGCCCGTCAATACATTCTATCCGAATAGCGCTATTTGCGAATGGAACAGAATAAGGAAAACACATAAATTGCTTTATCTTATTTTGAAGTTTGAGATCTTCAACTTCCTTCGCTAAACAAGGACAAGCAGCTATAAAGTCTCTAATTCTAATCTGATCCTCATTCAGATTCAGCCTCCACATCCACTGAACTACAGACAAATGAGCAGTCTGCAAATCCGAAAGATAGTCGTTCACCTTTTTAGTCAGACGGCCTACTTCAAAACCAACATCCCCGAAACTAGGCTCTGCAAGCTTCACAATATGCTCAAATTCTACATGAGGATGCTTTTTCTTTAAAAAACTAAGAGCCTCTTTTAATAAAGGATAACTCTCGTATTCCGAAGAGCTATGGAGTTTACGAACTCCCAACGAGTGTGCCTCGCAAAAAAATTGTACCCAAAATGAAACGTCCAGAGTCACTTCATGCAGGCGCATTGTCCCCAGAACTAGCTTATTGACCATTTGGCTTTCTTCCGTACTTATTAGAAAACACCGACATTCATCGCACACTTCCAAATAAAGCGTTCAGATTCTTTGGTGGCAGCAAAAGAGTTTCTTCCATGAAGAAGCTCGTCATCTTTCCACATAACGGAATCTCCGGGTTGCAATTTTACAGCCAATGTTTTTGCTTTAATTGCCGAAGAGGATAAAAGATAACTATGAAACTCTTCAACCATGTTACGAGTTTCCGCGCCGATTTCAGAAGAAACACAATAATAGTTCCAATTAACATGTAACTTAGCGCCTTTCTGGCAAATGATACACTCGGAACGAGAGTCGCCAGATCTCGAATGAGACACAGGACGAGACATCAACTTTTCCAAAAGAACAGGATTCTCAGACTTCATACACTCAACCAGATCAACTGAGTCCAAGAAAGTAGTTTCACCGCCCGAGCCCGCATTGGTAACACAGGCTAACAACGTCGAGTTTGGGAAGGTTGGAATATAAGAGCCATCTGTATGAAGAGGCTGAGCATTTGCAGAGTGCCGATATGCATCTGGAAAACGTGGATCAAATCGAACTTCCATCCAAACCTTGCCAGTTCTTTGCTTACTTCGGTCTCCAACATTGACATCCTCAGCTAACGCCGCAGGAGTTCCAATAAAAGGAAATAGCGTTTCATAAAATTCCCTGACGGACTCAATCTTTTCCGCTGCCCTCAGCACGAAAACTTTAAGGTTATCGTTTTTCCAATCCTCAACCAAGGCCTTACAGGTCTCAGCTGCAGAATCTTTGGTAAACTTCTTCTCCCACAACATATTAGAACCCTCGCTCAACAATTGATAACTTGCCTGCTAATACATGGCAACAATCAACTTAACCACTCCAGCCAAGGCTCCACCTAAATATTTTAAAAATCGGCCCTAGGATGCCAAGATACTAAACACATTTGAGTTCTTCGACATTGCCTACACACCGAATTCAACGCGCGCGGCGTCGAAACTTAGAAAAGACTACGGACGTCACCTATTGTACACTGCGAGCCTGAGGCCACATGTCTAAAATCGCCAACATACTACTACACGTTCTAATATTCGTCACCATCATCCACTGGAGAGCTTTTGACGCAATGATTGTACTATCGTTGTTAATTTTGATCGCAGGTCGGCCATTTTCGATAGACCAAATTGCTGGCGCACTTAAGCAAACTAAACTTTTCCATTTCTTGATAGTAGCGTGGTTACTCGTAGTTTTTATTGGGAATTATTTGTATGGAACGCCCGCAGAAGTATTAAACTTCAGATGGATTTTTGGCAGCTATATTATCTACGCCGTGAGTAGACTGAACCGAGTCAAAGATGACTCATTTTTATCCACCACATCATTGGTCGTAACTGCAGGTGCTATTTTAGCATTCGTATATGCTTATCAATCAACCACCTCGTGGCCGTCGCAAGACAATAGGTTCTCTGGCTTTTACCACAACCCTAACGTGTATGGCATGACTTTATCTCTTCCCTGCGTATATCTTATCGGTTGGGTGCTAACGGCCATCTTCTTTAAAAAGAAGATCTCCACCTGGAACATACTGGCGCTTGGAACTTTAACAGCCACAGTGTTTTTCACATATTCCCGCAGCTCGTGGATGGGGCTAGTATCTGCAACTTTAATGGCCGTATTTGTAATGCGCAAAAATAGAACGGTTATTCTGGGGTTCATATTTTCAATTTTAGTTGGCATAATAATGTTTCTTACAAACTTCATGAGTCTGAAGGAACGCTTACTCTACACAGGAGACTTCACGGGAGCAACTTCCACGACCGTTCGCATAGAGATCTGGAAAGCTAACATTGCCATGTTTCTCGACCAGCCCTGGTTTGGAGTTGGGTATTGGCATAACACCGAACTTCTTTCAAAATACACTACTCCAGACAAGGTTCCAGGTGACGATATATTCGCCCATGCCCATAACCAGTACCTTCAGGTACTTTCTGGAACTGGAATTATCGGGTTTACTATATACTTGCTTTTAATAGCGGTGATCGGATTTTACTTTTGGGGCAAGTATCAATCTTCAAAAGATGTCCTAGTGAAGCGAATTGCACTTTGCGCCTTTCTCTCGTTTGTCTCTTATCTTTTTACTTCATTGTCAGACTCGCCACTTGATAGCAGAGAGACGCGAGACTTTTTTATGATTATTCTTGCAGGGAGCTTGGGAATTATTCACAACCGCACTCAGCCAGCAACTATTAACAGTTAATAAATTTTTACTTCGACTGGTAAGTTGCCCAGCTCACCTTTGAAAGAAATCAAATCATTTTTCAGTTTGGATATTTTTTCCTCTCTTGTAAATACGGAAACAACATCACCACCTAAAACGACATTCTTCTCCAGCAAAATAAACTCTCCTACTTTTTTCCACTCGGCAGACGGCTGAAGCCAGCTTTCATATATAAAAAGAATATCAACGCCTTTTTCATTAGCAATATCTGAAATCCAATCAAAATCGCGAGAGCTCAATCGCTTTCGCAAAGCATCTTGCGAGGCGAGGCCCCAAAGATCCAACACTTCATACTTGTATCTTAAACCTGGAAGTCCAATGTCATTGAGTCCGACAGGTTCTTTCAAATACTTATCCATGAATTCAGCTGTAACTCCTTGCTGAAAACGTATGTTCCGAGACGCTTGATGTAATTTACTCAAGCTAAAAATATATGGCTCGCATAACCAACATAGGAATGCAAACGACAAGATGTATCGCCATCTGCTCAAGTTTGAGACAGATAGCAGACTAATGAAAAATAGAATTACGTATACCAATATGTAAACTTCATACCGAAAGAACCAACCAAATTTACCTACGAGCAAATGCAGTACGGATGGTATAACCAAAACAGTTACACTTGCCCAAGACAATCGGTGTGTCTTACGTGCCAACAAAACATTGATAATAGTAAGAAGCAAAATGCCTAAGCCTTGTCGCGAGGTAGCGTTTGCATGAAAAGTTGACAGAACTGTTAACAAAAAACTTGTATCACTCGCCGTCTTTGCCATGACGGATGACGGAAGAAATCCAAGCCCAATCCACTTAAGAAAAAAGGAGAATGCAACGGCAGGGAATAAAGGAAAAAGAGTCACAATACAGATCTTTTTTGGATCCCTTTTGGTGAGATAAAAAGCAACTGCAGCTGCCCAAAATACAAGCATTTCATAACGTATCATGATCGCGAAGGTTAACAAACCAACCAACTGTCCAAAGCTTTCCTGTCTTCTCTCCACTATCTCCGCAAACTGTTTAAAAATTAATGCTACGAGTAGAAGTTGAAGAACGTGTTCTAATCCGTTAAGTGCCAAGCCAAAACCATTTATAAAAAATAGTAATAAAATAGATATTGTATAAGAAACTGCAGGCCTGATTTGAAAATTTACTAGTAGATCAAAAACCACAGCAACAAAGCAGAGAATCAAAACTGAGTTGAAAACAAAAGGAACATATTCAAAAAAATAAGTGTGCGCGAACGGGGCAAGTAGGAACGGCCAAACGATACTTGAACTTGGAGCTGAATTTTCTGACAAGTTAAACCCGTAGTGTCCCGATGCAATATTTTTAGCCAACTTCAAATGGATATAAGGATCATCAAGCGTATATGTAAAAGCTTGGAATCCTTCCGTAACCCAAGCCAAGAAAATAACTTGATACATAACTGCCGTTAGTAAGACGAAAGCTAGCCATTGCATTCTTGTTTTGCGGGACAATTCCTGAGTTTTAAACATAGTTCCTTCTTGGCGTTTGAACAAAAGACGAACTTAGACAAGCCACTAGAAAAACTCAAGATTCGCAACTGACGCGCTGCCATTTCTTTGCTACTTTTTTTACATCCGATTAAATTGCCTTCATGAGACATTATGTAGTCTGCGATTTGGATGATTGCCTTATAAAAACAGATTTGCTTTATGAACAATGGCTTGTTCTTCTAAAATCCAAGCCGTTAGTTTTCTTACAAAGTCCTTTTTGGCTTGTAAAAGGTCGCTCTTATTTTAAATTCAAATTGTCTCAGCATGCACCCATTTCCCCTAACCTTCTACCTTACAGGGAAGAAGTAGTTCAGTTTTTAAAAACGTCGAAAACTGATAAAAACAATCAATTAGTTCTTGCTTCAGCAAGTCCAGAGACTTGGGTGAAAGATATATCTCTCCACACTGGACTGTTTGAATCTGCGCTAGGAAGCTCTCAAGAATCAAATCTAAAGGGAGCTGCCAAGTATAAAGCCATCAGATCATCCATTGGAGAAAATACATTCACCTATATTGGCGACCACACCGCTGACTTGGAAATCTGGAAGCACTCATCGAAGGTAGTGGCAGTAAATCCTTCTGTGAGTTTACGCTCCAAAATTGCTTTACTTGCAAAACCTACCGACATTATTACTGACAAAAAAAGATCGACTTGGAATCTGACGGTCAAACAAATTCGCCCTCATCAATGGATTAAGAACGTCCTTGTCTTTTTGCCCGCATTTGCAGGTCATAAACTGGTTAGTGCGGATAATATTCAGAACGGCTTACTTGCCTTTGCAGGATTTAGCTTTGCTGCTTCGTTCGTTTACGTACTTAATGACCTCTTAGATCTTAAAGCGGATCGAAATCATCATACCAAAAAACGTCGTCCTTTCGCTTCTGGAGACCTGCCAATAAAATGGGGACTTCTGTTACTTCCATCACTTTTGGCCGGTTGTGGAACAATGGCAGCGTTACTACCAACTGATTTTGCCATATGGATATCGGTGTATTTGATTTTGAACTTAGCTTATTCTCTCTATCTTAAGCAGAGTGTCGTTGTTGATATTATTATCTTATCCATGATGTATACTCTTCGCATATTCGCTGGATCAGCAGCGACGTCTGTGCCAATTTCGGAATGGTTATTAAGCTTCTCTACTTTATTCTTTTTTAGCTTGGCTTGCGTGAAAAGATACACTGAGATCATTAGAAGTAAAAACAAGATAACTCTCGACGGACGAGGCTATCGACAAGTTGACTATTCAATGGTCCAATCCCTTGGGGTTGGTTCAGGATTGATATCAATCCTAATCATTCTTTTATATCTTCAGAGCAACGACGTGAGGGCCTTATATAACAACCCCCAGAACTTATGGTTTGCAACACCTGTACTGCTATTCTGGATCTCTCGAGTTTGGATTCTCACCAATCGCGATGAAATTCATGATGATCCGGTCGTATTTGCCGTAAAAGATAAAATTAGCTGGATCTGTCTTGGACTTCTAGGCTTAATCTTTGGGATAGCGACATAATGGAATACCCAAGTTGGGGATTTTATCCCGTCGTAAAAAATCAAGATACTTACATATTACCAAACAGAATAACTTCAATCCCGAGTTTGACCACCTCTCTCCTACCTCGTGGACTGGGTCGTTCCTATGGAGACTCCTGTCTCAATGAAAACGGTACACTGATAATAACCAGTCAGCTGAATCATTTTATATCATTTGATGAGAGTTCCGGTGTTCTTTGTTGTGAAAGTGGAATTACTTTCGATGAGATTCTTAAATTTGCTATTCCTCGTGGTTGGTTTCTTCCAGTTACGCCCGGGACTAAATTTGTGACCGTGGGCGGTGCTATTGCTAATGATGTTCATGGTAAAAATCATCATTGTGCAGGGAACTTTGGACACCACGTCCTTTCGTTTGAACTATTACGCTCGAATGGCGAAAGACTCCGCTGCTCTCGAATTGACAATAGTGACTTCTTTTTTGCCACGATCGGTGGCCTTGGACTAACAGGATTAATTACTTGGGCGGAATTTAAACTGACGAAAATCCAATCGTCATTTATTTCTCAAGAGCAGATACAGTTTGATTCATTAGCTGATTTTTTGACCTTGTCTGAACAATCCGAAAAGGATTTTGAGTTCACGGTCTCATGGGTTGACTGTGTTAACACCGCTAAAGACGTACGGGGAATTTTCATTCGCGGCAACTATTGTAAGCCTTCGGAATCTGCAGTACTAAAGGTCCACAATACTGACACATTTAAAACTGTTCCGCTGTTTTTTCCAGAATGGATTTTAAATAGCTTTTCCATACGCGCATTTAACGAACTTTATTATAGGAAAAACCTGTCGCATCATAAAAGCAACATCGTTCACTATGAACCTTTCTTTTATCCACTAGATTCTATCTACCATTGGAATAAAATTTATGGCAAAAGAGGCTTTCTGCAGTACCAGTTCGTCATTCCGTATAAAAACGATCAAGGCGCAGCATTGTCAGAAATATTTTCCCTGCTTCAACGCAGCCAAATGGGCTCTTTTTTGGCAGTTTTAAAAACCTTCGGTTCAATCCCTTCAGAGGGAATGCTGTCCTTCCCGAAAGAAGGTATAACTTTAGCCTTAGATTTTCCAAACCATGGAGAGTCTTTGTATGAAGTTTTGGAACAATGCGATCAGATTGTTCGGTCTGTTAACGGTGCTGTTTACCCTGCTAAAGATGCCCGAATGCGCAAAGAAAGTTTTGCAGAGTTCTATCCCCGCCTCAATGAATTTGAAAAGTATATCGATCCGAATTTTTCTTCTAGTCTCTGGAGACGTGTAAAATGAAAAAAATCTTAGTCATTGGTGCAACTTCAGCGATAGCCCAAGAAGTAGCTAAATTGTATGCAGCGAATAGCGAAGAGCTCATTCTCTGGGGACGCAACAGCGAGATGCTACATATCATTTCCCAAGATCTTCTCGTTCGAGGTGGTAAAAAGATATCTTCTATAAGTCATGACTTAAACGATCTTGCTATACACGAATCAAAAATTAATGAGATTTGGAACACTCACTCCAAAATCGATATAGTGTTATTAGCACATGGAGTCCTTGGAAATCCTAGAAAAGCTGAGGTTAATCAAGCTGAGATGCTTCACCTTTTAAATAGCAACTTTGTTTCTCATGTTTCTCTACTTACATTCATCTCCCAAAAAATGGTTCAACAAGGTTTTGGAACAATCGCGGTGATCTCATCTGTAGCAGGTGATAGAGGTAAACAGTCAAACTATGTGTATGGATCCGCAAAGGCCGGAATGACGGCATACACGGATGGTCTAAGAAATCGACTATTCCCTACTGGTGTCCATGTCCTGAATCTAAAGTTAGGCCCCGTGGATACACCGATGACCAAAGATCACAAAAAAACTGCGTTATTTGGAAAAGCGCCTTCGGTTGCAAAAGGTATTGTTTCCGCCATCGAAAAAAAGAAAAACACTGTCTATCTACCTATGATTTGGCGCTACATTATGATCATCATCAACAGTATTCCAGAAGCTGTATTCAAGCGTCTCAAGATTTAGCGTACTTTACATCTGTAGATTGTGAAATATTCCATAGCAGAAACCCGCTCGTAATGTACTCTAAATGTCGTTTTAAAGTCTTCCGAGAACAAAGGAGTATCTTGGTAAAAACTCAAGAGACTCCACGGTTCTCCTTTTTTGGGGAAAATTAGATAAGGAACTTTACACGACTTCATGGCAGTCATTGTCGAATCAGGAAAATCTAAATGAGAGGCCTTCATGTCCATTAACGATGCGCCATCAAAAAATAGTCCTCTGCCTCTCTCCACTAAGTAAGCTTTGTAAAAAGTAGACTCGTAATTATTATTGTCGGAAAATCCTAATTCCGCGCGGCCAGGTGGCAAAACATTCAAGATAGATTTCAAGTCTCTAAACTCTTTAATTCGAACAGGGGTCTCTGAAAGCAGTTCAACCACTCTCTTCTGGCGATTCACAGCATTCAGTGCGACAGTTAACAAAAAAGCCGCAAAAATATAATTTACGCGAAGACGCTCCTCAGAACTCTTACGATAATACTCCTCATTTGAGAGCCATAATAACACTGGGACCAGTGGCAAAAAATGATGAGGACCGGCGCCCGGTTTACTTGCCGCGATAGCTATTAGCAATGAAACGCCACAGAAGACGAAGAAAGTAATTCTATAGCGTTTTGAAAAGCCTATAAGTACTAATAGCAAAAGGAAACTGGTAATGAAGGAAACATTTTTTACTGTGTCTGAAAATGCAAGACCATGTTTAGACGCCATTTTTAGCCAGGTTAGGTACAAATCTTCTCTGACTTGCGGAAAAAAGAATGGTGCCACCGCAACACAAACAAAGGCTACGATGCCCGTAGCTATCTTGAATAACGATCGCTCCCGATTTCTTTCGCAATACAAAGATACAATAGGTACAAAATACAACAAGGCGTGAAGCTTACTATTGACGGATAGCCCAGCAAGAACCCCTAGCCCAACATACATTTTCCAGGTTTCAACCACACTTCTTTTAGTAACTAACAACAGTGACCAGAATACATATGTCATCAGAAACGAGTCAGGCCTATTCCAATAGCTGAAATTGTAAAATCCCAATATCACTATGGAAATCAAAGCGACCGAATAAAACTGATCTTTTTTTGTTAGCAGAGAATCTTTCGCCAGAAGGACTATACCTAAAAACAAAAGCACTAAGTTTACAAAACCCGAAAGTTTTGAAGCAAAAATAATTGGCAATCCGCTGGATTGAAAAAAAGCCGTAACTAAATAAGGCCAAGGGCCATACAGTAGTGAGTATCTGCTCTCTGAGTCGAGCTCCGTATAAATTGGATATCCCTGCCTCCATAATGCAGCAACGGAAGCGATATTTGCCTCTGCATGATCGAAGAACAAAGGAGTCGCGAGATACGCCAGTGCACTTCCAGCTAGCCAAACAAAAGCCGCAATGAGTATTGTCTTGGAGGCAGCAGACATGAACTTCTGAACTTTTGTATTATTACGAATCCAATAGGAAAGAACCAATAACAGAAGAAAATTTATAAGAAGTGATGAAATCGGCACTGCTACCGCTCCTTACCAGCAACTTGTTCAGTGCGATGTCGTAAAATTACAGCAAGATAAATTAATATTCCTATATAGGCATAAATAGCGGAGTTATTCATAATGAAATCTATCCACGGATCTGATTTATCTCCGTTCAGACTTCTATGAAATATTGTAACAAGCAGTAACCACGTTGCGGTCCGACGTCCAACCTTTTGTAACAAAGGAATCATGACAATGCATACAATAAGCAAGGAATAAGGTTTTAAACGTGGAAGCCAAAGCATTAACAACAAATAACTCCAGCATAACCGAAGCATTCGATTGCTCTCATCTTTAATCACATTTTTCCATACTAAATAAGAAAGGTATGCAAGCAACAACACGAAGAAAGTCGCACCCGCCATCCAAAAATCATTTAACAACTTTTCACTAAGATTCTTAAAGAAAAGAAGAATCGTGATATTAGAGGCGTTCGATTCTATTTCATTGATTGGGCTATGTTGATTTGAGTATTTACCAAGAATCTGACGGAAAAAACTATTAAATAGGTCGGGAGAGTAAAGAAAATTTATTAGAATTAAACTCAATACACCTGCAGAGAAAAGAAAAAACACTTTTGCTTTTTGCTTAACCGTATCCCCTGCCAGTAATATCGCAGGGATTGCCATTACTGAAGGCACGACCTTAACAAAGGCCGAGGGCGCAAGCCACAATACCCCTTCGAATTTTCTGACCGCAAAAGACCAAAGAAATAACGCAAAGAAAAGGGCTTCAAAAACCCCGATATTACCAGTGTTGTAGTTGGAAAAGGCAGCATTATAGCCTAAAAACAGCCATGTAACGGTGATATACGGGTCCCATTTTAACTTTTGAATCAGTACAAAACTAATAAATAAAAGAATAGCAAAATGAAAAATTAAATATGTCTTGGGCCCACCAACGCAGAATGGCCTATAAGACTCTAAGAAAATGGCAGGATAAGTGAAAGATAACTCGAAGCCGAGGTTCGCTGTGATGTAAGGGTCCAATCCCTTATCGGATGCCTTAACGGCTTCACAGTAAATATGATGATCCCATCCTCCTTTGTTAGAGAAATAAACCTTCAAAGGCGTCTGAAGAACCGCAAAAGCGATCGCTCCAAATAAAAGATATTTTAAAAGATTACGAATCCTTGAATTGATCATCAATAGTTACTCTGATTTATAACCAACACGTATTTACTTTGGTATGCAAGGAACAACGATGCTGCTCTGCAACCAAATCTTATTAAAGCGATTCACTAAGCATCTTTATAGAGTAGTGGCACGTAAAATGAACTCCGTCGTTCCAGTACTTCGGCGAACCATCATCCTCATCCATACCTTGAAAAGAATCCACTACTTTGATTCCATCGGTTTCAAGGCTCTTTAGTGCCTTAATCCACTTTTGATGCTTTTCGAAAATGTCCGGGTATTCATTCTTCAGTCGAGTTAAAAATTCGGGATGATATGGTGTAATCAGTATTATAACGTCAACGTCGTGAAGCCTCAGACGTTTCATCTCATCGGAAAAAATTTTTAACGAATCCGGATTTTGTAATGGTTTCAAGACTCCATGAGCATAGTTTTGATACAACAAATCCACTTCTTTACGAAGACTCTCAGCTGATTCTTTTCCTTTAAAGTCTTCGGACTCACAATCAGTAATTCTGAGCTCGCTACCAGCTCCTTTACTAATCGTTGTTGCTTCCCTATTACCAATAAAATGCAGCGAAGCTTCTAAAGTATTGTGGTCAATGAGACTTTGAAGATACTTGATTTTTTGCTGAACACCTTCTTCGGTCGTTTTACTCAAAAAATACTTTCTGAGCGCCGGTGTGTTCTTAATTTTAGAATCCGTACTTTCTCCAATTAAATCAAAATAGTCCGCGAGCCAAATGACCTTCTTTAATTTTGCATTCTCTTCAGCAATTTTTAATAAAGTTAATTTGGTTATTAATTCAGCTCCAGAAACGGACAGGTTCAACGTCTTTAATCCGGTCTCTTTTTCTATCCATAAAGGAGGCGTAGTTTCTCCCCGAGATGACCCTAAAATAATTAGTTCAGTTTCCGGAAATGCTAGCACCCTTTGAGCAGCTTGATAGTAAGTATTTAAGGTCTTCTTTGAGGGCTCGACAGTTTCACATCGATAATAACATTGTGGATCTAGCGAGTAATTAATTGCTCCAACCAACACGAGGAGCAAAACTGAAAATAACCCAAACAAAATGATGGAATTCTTCGAAGTCATGTTTGCTCCTAAAACTGGAAGTATAGAAATGGTGATTCCTCACCCATATATGAAAGGCAGATCACGAATAGAAGAGCTAAAAGCAGGGCGTTTCGAAAGCTAGGCTTGAACTGAATCTCCCAAGTATTGCGCATAAAAAAAGCGGCACCGGACGCTACAACTAAGGCAGCAATAAACCGGTCCTTATGTCTTGCAGGAATAAGAATAATATCCCAAGAAATATCTGCGTTTAAAAAAAACACCTTCTGCAACCACAGATTCGCTTCGTGAAAGTTTGGCGCTCGGAAAAATACCCACGCTACGCAAACGAAAAGAAAAGTTAGAGCCCATTTTAAGGACTTGAACTTCAAAAAGTCCCAACCTCTATCTTTAAAGAAACGTTCAACGGCAAGAACACCGCCATGTAAGACACCCCAAACCACGTATGTCCAATTTGCTCCATGCCAAAGACCGCCAATCGCCATGGTTAAGAGAAGATTTCTATATGTTTTAAGTTTGCCCTCTCGATTTCCCCCTAAGGAGATGTAAAGATAATCACGCAACCACGACGATAGAGAAATATGCCATCGCTGCCAGAACTCAGTAATAGATTTTGACTTATACGGAGACTGGAAGTTTGCGGGAAACTGGATATTCATCATGAGACCCAAGCCTACCGCCATATCGGAATACCCGCTAAAATCGAAATAGAGCTGCATCGTATATCCTACCATCGCAAGCCATGCTTCAGCATTTGAAGCCGAGGCCATATTGCCTACCAATGGATCGACAACAGCCGCTATTCTGTCGGCGATAAGCATCTTTTTTGATAGACCGAAAATAAAGAAGTAACAGCCTTTCCAAAAATTATCGGCATGGAATACATATGTAGAGGAACTCTCGAGTTGGGGCACGATCTGGTTGTGGCGCACCAGCGGTCCCGAAATTTGATGAGGAAATAGGGTCACGTACCCTGCAAACTCGAGGAGATGCGCATGGGCATCTGATGTTCTTCGATAAACATCAATGACGTAAGACATTGATTGGAAAGTATAGAACGAAATTCCAATTGGCAAAACGAGCTGTAAAGCCGGCAGGACGGAAGCTCCACCGAATGCTGTTACAGAGCTATTCAATGTATCTGCAAAGAAATTGTAGTACTTAAAAAAACCTAAAATCGCCAAATTGGCTGACATGGATGTTATTAAAAGTATTTTTCTATGCCGCTGGGTTTGTGCGTAATAAATAGCTTTAGCGATATAAAAATCAAGAACGACCGTGAATAGCAGAAGAAATACGTACGTTGCACTCCAGTAGCAATAGAAAAACACACTGGATAAAAACAGGAACCACAACTGAATCTTCTTTTTCTTGATTATGTAATAACCCAAGAGCGTTAACGGCAAAAACAAGAATAAGAAAATATACGAATTAAAAAGCATTAAGCATGAATAATAGAAAAGCGGCATCCTTGCAAAGCAACAAACGAGTTTGACATTTGCCGCGAGGCTCCAATAACAAATTGCCTGAAATAGCGGCAACTTTTGAGATCATAGGTCTCAATCGAATAGTAAATTCCCGTAAATCTCTTCTGGAAACACAGTGTCTATGACACGCTTATCAACGAGTTCTTCTGAGTTACGTTTACAGACATCTTTAAGATAGCCGTAAAATTCATGGTAGACAGGAATTGATTCAGAAAGAACGCCCGGAAGACAATAGATAGGCTTGTCATGAATTTCTCTTGCAATAGATTCCGCGAGATCTAAATTTTTAGTATTAAATGCGCTTACGAAAAGAGGAACTCTTCCGTAAGTTAAACGCTGAGAATCGTTCAAAGATGAAAAACGGAAACCATCGCTCTTTTCACCCTTTGAAGTGAAGAAATCGTCACTAAAAACATGTTTTTTATAAAATGAAATTGTCATCGCCGGCTTATGATCGCCAAAAATCAAAAATAGAACGGGCCGGTTATTCTTTTGGGCCAATCCATGAACTCGCGCTTGAAAACTCAAGAATTCGCTTAAAGATTCCTGCAATTTGGCTTTGTAATCCGCTTCTCCCCCATCATTATTCACTTCTCTATAAGGCCCATGGGTATGAATAGTGATTAGAAAAGAAAAAGTCTTTTTGTTTTCTATTAAATTGGCTTTGTATTGGTCTAGGGCATTTTTAAAAAGGATATCATCCTTTGGAACAATGGACATATCTGGCCAATTCATCTGTTCCAGGAAGATAGATTTCTCAAAACCAAATTTAGGATGCACAACGTCTCTTCGCCAAAAAAAGGCGCGATTGTTATGCGAAGAAAAAGTAGCATAACCGTTTTCAGCGAAAACTCTTGGAAGCGCCATTGCGTGCGGTGAATAACTTTCTGCGAAATATTGAAAATCGATCCCTTTGTATCTTTGGCTCGGTAGTCCAGTTAAAACTTCAAATTCTGCCTCTGCAGTCATACCACCATAGACCGGCGAAATCATGGTTGATCGCGCGAATCCCACTTTCTCAAGATCAGCCATGGGGGTTACGAATTTTGCAGAAGTGCTTGTGTAACAAGACTCACAAAGAACGAGAAAAACATCTGGCATATCTTTGGAATTATGAACTGTTGCAACCTTTCGCTCACCTAAACGCACCTTACCTTTTGCCGGAATTTGTCCCATAGGTAGAGTTAAAAATAGATGATTTAAAACGCCATTCTCTTTGATATTCGTGGCAAAGTTCCAGTCGACATAATGAACCTTCGCAATGCGAAACAAATAATTGACCAAATTAACTGACGACTCAGTCGGTCTTCGCTCTTGCATACAAGAGGTAGTAACTAACAGCAAAATCGGAAGAAAAATAAACTGACGTTTCCTAATCGTGAAGCCTTTGAAAAAACACAAAAGCATTCCAATCGCCAAAAGAGGAATCAAAAAATCCGTATAGCTCTTTAAGAAAAGCGCTTGTTTCCATCCAAAAATATCAGAAGCTTCCAGGGCAGTATTCGTGTACGAAAGTTTCATTAAGTGAATTCGCAACAGCAAAGCTTCCAGCAAAAAAACAAACACGGCCGCAAAATATGGTCGAAGTACGAGCAAAAACGATGCGTAAATTAACCATGGTAAAAGTAATTTAGTGGGCAAGATATAATCAAAAACAAACCACTGAATAAAAAGACTCGACAAACTCAATAAGAGGAGTCCCCAAAGCATTTGCCCTTTATCAAATAGTTTAATGCGCATTTTTCACCTAGAAGAAAATCTTACAGAACTTTGATGCAAAATCAAAGAAGTCAAAAAAATCACATCAAAATATCTATTTAAATTTCGTGAACCTTCTTACGACGCTAGTCTGGATTAGTAAGTATTTCGCACCGAGTCCAGACAGTCTGCGAGAAAAATCACGACGAAGGAAGTAAAAAA
>NZ_LUKF01000006.1:0-83253 GCF_001592755.1 Bdellovibrio bacteriovorus
ACAGTTGCGTGAAGAGAACCGTATTTGGCTGAAGCTAAAATAAAGACAAGGGCTCAAACTAAAAAACCGCCTGACGGGCGGTTTTAATTTGGAGCGGGAGACGGGGCTCAAACCCGCGACCTATGCCTTGGCAAGGCATCGCTCTATCAACTGAGCTACTCCCGCGCTCGAAGAGAAACCAAAATTACAGTTGCCAGGCTTAGTTGTCAACGGGTAAAAATCAAAAAAATGAAGGCTTTACTGTACAGTCGCATCAAAAAATGGATGATTTTTGCTCTTATCGGATGTGTTGCTTATTTTGTGGGCTATATTTGGGGCCACAAGAACCATAAGCCGCAAGAAAACTCACAACCGCCGGCTCTCACGGCTCCAAAATAGGCCTCATACTATTTTCCCGCCGCTTTCGGGATTCTTACTACTCTGAAGCCGATGTCACCGTAACCTTTGTTTGGGGGAGCGTATCCGCGCCATGTGGCAGAGATTAGATTCGTATCATCAAGGAAGCTTCCACCGCGAGTGGTGTGAACTGCGTTGGGTTCACCTTTCACTGGTTCGTTTCCGTTCGTGGGAGCGCTATCATATCCTCTTACGAAAACATCTTCGGTTAATTCCCAGACATTTCCCAGCATATGGAAAAGTCCGTATTGATTAGCGCAGTAGCCGGGCATTCTGTTGTTCAGATAAGGAACGGGACAGGAGTCAACGGCATGGGCATAGCTCTCGCTGCCGATGTTGCCTGCGAAGAAAGGAAAGTTTGAGTCCATCTCGTCACCCCAGTAATACGTCGTCTTTGTGCCACCGCGAGCTGCGTATTCAAATTCAGCTTCAGTCGGAAGACGATAAGTGGCTGTCGGATCAATTAAATTCAAAGTGCGCGTGAATTGTTTGGCCTGTTCATACGAAATCCAGACAGCGGGATTGCTGTCCCCTTCTTGCACGTACGTCAAAGGTGAGCCATTTGCCATCCACGGTTCTGACTGCATAATTGTTTTATACTGAAGTTGCGTCACCGTGAATTGGCCAATTTGAAATTTTTGAAAGTTGCGAGGCTTTGCAGGCGCGGCTTCGAAATCATCGTTATTTCCAATCATGACTCCGTCGGCCGCCGGTATTTCACAAAAAGTCATCGTGACATAACCGTCAAGAACGACAGTTTTTTGATTTTTACAGGCACTCTCTTTCGCGAATGCGGATTCAACGCTCGCTAAAGTAGTTAAAGTGAATGCGGCAAGAAGGAAGGATTTAAGGTTTTTCATTTTTAGTCTCCAGGATTGTTTGTTTTCAGAGAATTGATATTGCAGTGTCGATGCCAGCCTCTGCCCACCTGCTTTCAACAACTTATGTGGGTATTTCAAAAACGCTGCCGGGCCTCCGTCAGGTCTTTTCGCCGAGATCCTGGCTGCTGCCGAAGTTTCGGCAACCTCTTGCTTTATGAGCCTTGACAGATTCGCCTAACGACTCACCTTGTTACTATGAGTTTGAAGAAGATTCTCTTCTATTCTTTACTTCCCCTCTTCTTCCTTTTGGCTATGGTGGGAGTTCCTCCTCCTGCGCTCTTTGTGGAAAGAAAAAAAGGACCTACTGAACAGGCACAAGTCCTCGATGAAGAAGAGGTGGGTAAGAAGAACTAAGTCCGTTTCTAACAAATCGTTTATGTAGGTTAACGGAAAGAAACATGACTCCTGCAATGAATCCGCTAAAAGATTCTTAAAAGGAGTCTTTATGAAATTTAACATCATTCTGTCGGCCCTGGTATTTTTCGGCCTCAACGCTCAGGCTTCTACTTTTGAAAATGTTCGTGGGACTTATAAAATCCTTAATTGCAAAAATGAATCGGCGAATCCGTCTGTGGGAGATGCCAAGCTTTGCAACAACAAACAAGTCACCATTCATCCTGAAACTTACGGAACTTCTATTTACTTTTCTCAATGGGTGAATGGCGAAGAAGCAGTCCGCTCTTTTGGTCTTCCTAAAAACATGAGTCAACTGCCTCACGGAAAGTATTCTGAAAAAGGCGATTACTATGCTTCGTTCATCAATGATCAGTATGGGTATGGCGAAGTGATTATTATGCGCAAAGTTTCCGGTGACCTGTATCACCTTTCCATGCATCGTCGCTCTGATACTTTGAAAACTTTAGATATCTTTGAGATGGATCTGGAAAGAACGTCCCGAACATCAGAGCCTCTTCCCGCGATTCCGGAAATTGAAGATGGTGGTGACCCTTGTGGCCTACCCGAGTACGACCTTAAAGCGTCGCCAGCTAGCTGTGATGACCAAGACCGCCATGGCGGTAAGTATAAGAACATTAAATAAGATCAGGCGTGCATCCCCGCCCTTCAGCATAATATTGCGAAGAAGCTCGATGAAATAAGTCAGCGGATTGATGTACGAGAAAATTCTTAAGACCCAGGGCATGTTTTCAATGGGAAAAACAAGCCCTGATAGCAGTACTGACGGAAAAAGATAAAGAAATCCCCCCATCATCGACTGCTGCTGGTTCTTAGCGACAGTAGAAATAAATAAACCAATTCCCACCGTACAACACACAAATACAAACGAAGAAAGAAGCAGAATGAAAAGACTGCCTCTTAAAGGCATTCCAAAAAGAGCGACGGCCACACCGACAATCAGAGGAATATTGCTCATTCCTAAAAGAACAAAGGGCACGGTCTTCCCAAAAATCACTTCTTCTGGTTTTACCGGAGCGGAAATCAAAGTCTCGAATGTGCCTATTTCTTTTTCTTTGGTGATGGACATACTGGTCAGAAGAATCGTGATTAAACAAACCAACAAACTCATCACGCCAGGCACAAGGAACAACGCCGTTCTTAGAGCCGGATTATAAAGCACGCGCACATCAAACTGAAACGGCGCTAACTGAGGATACAAGGACTGCACGATGTTTAGAAAATATCTTTCGATACTTTGCGCGCGCGTGACGTTAGTGGCATTAACAAGAAGCTGGACCTTTCCTTCACTTCTTCCCAAGCTTTTATCTAAACCACCCATCGGTGCCACGAGGACAGCATCAGCTTCACCTTTATTAATTTGATCAAAAGGATCTAATGAAGAAGTTTTTGCCGGGATAAACCACCCCGAGGCTAAAGCTTTGCGGTAAATCTCTTGAAGACTTGTATCGTTAGGGGCCCCGAAAACGCTCAGTCGAATATTCTTTGCTTCCGTAGATAGAGCCACACCAAAGATCGTGAGTTGCACACACGGCGCCACAAACAAAAGCATGCGCATGCGTGGGTCACGCAAGGTTTGTAAAAATTCTTTCCTGATAAATCCTAAGAGCGTCTTCATGGTTCGACATCCTTTTTAAATTTTTTCGTCGCCAGAAGAATCATCAAACAAAAGAGCGCGCACAACGCCAGAAATGAAGGCAAGATATCGAAAAAGCTCGAACCTTGTAAAAAAAG
Organism: Bdellovibrio bacteriovorus; assembly: GCF_001592755.1. Taxonomy (NCBI): domain Bacteria; kingdom Pseudomonadati; phylum Bdellovibrionota; class Bdellovibrionia; order Bdellovibrionales; family Pseudobdellovibrionaceae; genus Bdellovibrio; species Bdellovibrio bacteriovorus. The sequence goes on from NZ_LUKF01000006.1 coordinate 3,426, forward strand.
CTGACGACTGATTTTAATGAACCAACGTGCCGGTAAAATCATCGTCAAGTAGTAAAAAAAAGAGGGCATGTGTTCGTTAGGAAAAATAAAACCTGATAGTAAAATCGTCGGCAGAAGACCCGACAGCATCGCAATCTGCATACTGAGTTGCTGCTTGCGGGTCACAACAGAGATCAAAAGACCTTGCGCCAAATACGTGCTTAGAAAAATCATGCAAGCAACCAAGTACACAAAAAAGTTTCCCTTAAACGGCACAGAGAACACCAATTGCGACATGATAAATACGAAAAACACGGCCACCATCCCCATCACCGAGTACGGCAGAAGTTTTCCCAGAATGATTTCTATGGGTCTTACAGGTGTCGCCAGCAATAACTCCATCGAGCCGTTTTCCCACTCACGCGCCACAGTTAAAGCCGTCAATAAAATAGAAAGAATGGCAATGATCGCCGCCGCCAACCCCGGTACGACAAACCAGCGGCTGTTCAACTCGGGGTTAAATAGAAACCGCGTTTTTACTTCAAGCGGTGCTTTGATTTTTCCAAACTCGTTTTCCAGTATGCGACGATGGATGCCTCCTAGATAACCAACGATCGAACCCGCCGAAGAGTTGTCCGAGCCATCAATTAACACCTGCACTGACGCGCTTGAAAAAGGCTTTAGATCCTGAGTCAATGTCGGTGGAATAACCAAAGCAGCATGCACCCGGCCCTCATCCAATGCCTGCACCGCTTCTGCAGGGCTGTGCACTGGGCTAGAAATAAAATATCCTGAACTGGTGAAGGTCTTTTCGATATTCCACGAGGTCTGCGTTTTATTCCCATCAAAAACAGCAAGGCCGATCCGGTCCATATTAAATTCGATCGCATATCCGAAAAACAAAACCATAACGACCGGCATTCCCAACGCCAGAGCCATCGTGAAAGGATCACGAACGATATGAAAAACTTCTTTTTTTGCTATCGCCAAGATGGAGCGAAATTTCATTTTCCCTCCACCTGATGAATGAAAACATCTTCAAGAGTGACTGAGTGAGGATCCTTATCGGGAAAACTATTATGTTTCAGACCTGACGGAGAATCTAAGGCGATCAATTCCCCGGAGCGCATTAAGACAATGCGCTCACATTGCTCGGCTTCGTCCATGTAATGAGTGGTGACGAAAACAGTTTTTCCGTCTTTGGCAAGCTCACGAATCAAAGCCCAGAAGCGCTGGCGATACGCGGGGCTAACGCCGGCGGTAGGCTCATCTAAGAAGACCAATTCAGGATCATGAAGCAGGGAAGCGACAAGACTCACCTGCTGCTTCACGCCGCCGGGAATATCACGCACTAAGACTGTTTCGGATTCTTTGAATTTAATAAAACCAAGAAGCTTTTCCTTCTGCGCTTTAAAATTCGCATCGGGAATTTTTCGAAGTGCCGCGGTGAACGCCAGATTTTCTGCCACACTCAAATCATCGTACAGTGTGAACTTCTGAGACATGTATCCGACTTTTTGCTTCACTTGAAATGAATCTTTTAAAACGTCGATACCACAGACGAAAGTTTTTCCGTGGGTGGGCAACAGCAAGCCACAAAGAACGCGAATGGTTGTGGTTTTGCCGGCGCCATTTGCGCCAAGAAATCCAAAGATCTCCCCTTTTGAAACTTGAAATGAAATGTCCTTCACGGCAAAGTAATCACCGAACTTAACAGAAAGTCCTTCGACTTCGACCGCGTTCATAACGCCTCCAAAGAGGAGTCGTACTGCAAAAACACCTCATCAAAACTTTTACAGTCCTTCTGTTTCAATATTTCCTGTGGAGGACCCTCTAACAACGTCTTTCCATCAAAAAGCAGATGCACCTGCTGGCACTTCAACGCTTCGTCCATGTACGACGTGGTGACCAGAATAAGAATATCTTCTTGCTCTTTCAAATCATAAAGAAGTTCCCAGAAATCCCGACGACTTAAGGGATCGACGCCATTGGTAGGTTCATCCAACAACAAAACCTTCGGAGACGACAACAACGCGCAAATCAATCCCAGCTTCTTATACATGCCTCCCGATAACTGCGAAGCCAGACGGTCGGTGACACCTTCCAAACGAGCCATGTGCAAGAGTTTCTGACGACGGTTTTTATAGTCCTCTTCAGGAAGCTGATACAGAGTTTTAAAAAATTCCAGATGTTCATGAATGCTGAGCTCGGGATACAGACTTTGTGTTTGCGGCATATAGGCAACGAGCTCGCGAATTTTTGAAAATGTCACTGGTGAGTCTTGATCAAGGAAAATAATTTCACCTTGATCCGGCTTTAAAAGACCCATGATATGGCGAAGGAAAGTGGTTTTACCTGCGCCCTCCGGGCCAATGATTCCGTGAATCTGATGAGGAGTAAACTGCATAGAAAGACCTTTGAGAGCTTGCGTCTGTCTTAACTTCTTCCAGACATTCAGAGCCTTCAAAGAAATGTCTTTCATGGCTCTTCTGCCGCCCACTCAAGGGTCATTCCCGGCTTTAAAATGCCTTCCGGATTATTAAAGTAGATTTTAACAGCATATACCAGCCGTGTTCTTTCATCACGAGTCTGAACATTTTTGGGCGTGAACTCAGCTTCGGGATTGATATAAGAAATAACACCTTCAAAACTCTTATCATCGAGCTCAGGAACTTGCGCACGAACTTTTTGTTCAAGCTTCAACTTTGAAATCTCGTCGTGAGGCAAATAGAAATAAGCATAAACTTCTTCAAGATTCCCCACGGTGAGCAGCTTGGCTCCTGGAGACACCATCTCTCCGGGTTCAAAGTAAGTCGTTAAAACTGTGCCTTTTAACGGTGACGCAATATCACACCAGCCCTGGCGCAATGAAACATCATCCATTTTATTTTTCACGTGATCGTAAGCTTCTCGCGAAATGCCGCCACTGCGAAACAAACTATTGGAGCGATCATAACTGCTTTTGATCAGGCGATAAGAAATACGGATGTCTTCGCAAGCCAGCTTTACAACCTGCTGTCCTTTGTCGACAATCTGACCTTCACGCACCTGAAACTCTTCAATCACAGAAGACACCCGAGCAGGAATATCCACTTTCGTCACTTCGACGGTGCCCGCATAAGCAAATTCAGTTTTAAATAAGAAAACTTTCGCCACATAGGCAAGAACGAGAATCAAAACGATGAGAACAACCGGGATGATTTTCTTTTTTGACATAACTAACGCTAACGTGAGTTTGCCACCAGAGTAAATATGTAAAAAAAGCCGATGCTGTCGAGACATCGGCTTTCTTTCATTTTCTATTTTAAGAAAATATTAACGACCTGGGAAGAACCAGCAGCGAGGGCGCACACCCGCGACATCGCGAGGAGCATAGCAAGAACCTTGCTTGTAATCAGAGTTGCTGACCGCTTCGCTTTCTTTAGCAACGCACAACATACCTTGGAAGTATGTATCCAAACGACATTGAGTGTCTGGATGTTGATCGTTCATACGGCTCACTTCGCGTTTATCGGGAGTGCCGAAGTTAGGCGCTGTTGTTTCTTTACGCAAAGATTGGAAAAGATTTGCAACAGATTGACCCGCTAAAGACGTTCTTAGGCAGATCAAACGCTCTTTCTCGTCAGAGAATTGCGCTTCACAACCGGCAACTGCGTACGGATCTAAATCAAGATCTTTCAAGATCGCTGCGTTGTCGTCTTCAGCAAAGAAACGGCGAAGACATTTCAAAGTGGCAAAATAGTCCGAGCCACCTTCATTTGTCGCCCATGACCCCATCCAACCAGAAATTTTTGGTGCCCCACCATTGTGATGACCGAACTCATGACAAGCTACTAATGCAAACCCCTCTACATTTGTTGCTTGGTGACGAGCCAATCCGCCATACATATTGAGGATCTGAGTCTTGCCTGATCTTTGCGCAGAAGCGTTCACTGTCGCATCTTTCCAAAGACGGTTGATCTTCAAAGTATCGCCCATTCTTTCGACGTCAGTTTTGTAGATTCTTTCCAAACGATCCAAGACGTCATTGAATTGCTGCTCTGTGATACCGCCAGCAGTGAATACTCCCACTGGAATTCTCATATCATTTTCTGGAACGAAACCGTGGCAAAGAGAAACTGTGTCCGTAGTTTTATGCGTGAAGCCGAGTGTTGCGATCAATGCAACAGCCGCCGTCACACGCGTAAGCGTTGATTTTGTCATGACTTTCCCCTCCTTGAGTCTAGACGTACTAAAAATCGTAACAACCTACTGAGGCCACATTCAATTAAATAACTTTAACGTTTCGCACCGCACCTAGGTCCATACAACGGGCTCACATTTTACAAAAGACTTAAAGTTCCGCAATTTTCCAGTCGAGAAGACTTTAGAAGTACTCATTAATTTTCTTACCGGGAGCATTGGAATGAATTCAGGAAAATTGGGATCATGGTTTAAAGGTTTGCGTGGCAAGCTCTTCTTGTCAGCAATGCTGCCCGTGCTAGCTTTCGCTGTACTCACAGGAATTTCGCTGACTTCGATGAGTCACCTCGGCGATATGCTTACTGATGCTTATACAGATGTTATTCCAAATATGGATGGCTTAGGCCGCATCGGGATGCAACGCGCCCGTATTGGTTATTTTATCTGGGCTTCTCTTGCGAACAATCATGATAAGAAATCTCGCGACAACTTTATCAAGAAGGCCAAAGAGGCTTTTGCTGACTTTAAAGAAGGTCAGGCTTACTACGAATCCACCCGCCTCGATGAAGAAGAACAGAAAAATTACGCCAAAGCTCGTGAGGTCAAAGAACAGTTTTACACTCTGACTGAAAATATGATTGCGGGATTAGAGAAAAATACTCCCGAAGACGATGCAAAAGTACATACCGCAATGAACGGCGGAGAGTGGCATATTTTGGCTCTTCACACACAAGCCGCTATTGCAACTAACATGGAATTGTACAACAAGCGCTCATTTGAAAATAATAAGCTGCAAAAAGAAAGAAGAGCTTTTGAAACTCAGCTTCTTCTTTTGATCGCGGGTTTCTGTGCGACAGCCATGTTCGGTCTTTTAATGTGGATTGCTTACCGCGTATCAAATACCGTCAGTGGTATTGCGGCGGGATTGGATGAATCGGGTTCACAAGTAGCTTCTGCCATCACTCAACTTTCCGCTGCCGGACAGACACTGTCTGAAGCTTCGACTGAAGCCGCCGCTTCCCTAGAAGAAACCGTGGCGTCACTTGAAGAAATGTCTTCGATGGTAAAGATGAATTCCGACAACGCAAAACAGGCCGCTGCACTTTCTCAGTCATCGAAAGACGCCGCCGAGCACGGCCAGCAAGAGATTCATCATTTGATTGAGTCTATGCGTGACATCTCGTCGTCTTCTAAAAAGATCGAAGAAATTATCAGCGTGATCGACGATATCGCTTTCCAAACGAACTTGTTGGCCTTGAATGCTTCGGTCGAAGCTGCTCGTGCCGGTGAGCACGGAAAAGGTTTTGCCGTGGTTGCTGAAGCCGTTCGTACGCTAGCGCAACGCTCCGCAGTGGCAGCTAAAGACATCAACGGCCTTATCAAAGAGAGCGTTGAAAAGGTCGAGAAAGGATCCACTATCGCCGACCGTTCTGGCGAAGTTCTTTCTAATATCGTGAACTCGGTAAAAAAGGTGGCTGATCTAAACAATGAAATTTCAGCAGCCAGCGGCGAACAAACAACCGGCATTCAACAGATCAGCCGTGCGATGAACCAACTGGATCAAAGCTCACAGTCTAACGCCGCGTCTTCCGAAGAAGTGGCCGCTTCCGCAGAGGAAATCAACGCCCAGGCTCTCAATATGAAGAAGATGGTCGAGAACTTAAATGCTGTTATTTTAGGCTCTTCAGACGGTCCTTCGGTGAAGCCTACTCACCACAAAACTGTGGCAAAAAAAGATGCCAAAGTCCTCTCTTTCCAAGAGAAAAAATCCTCTGATAAAGCCGTTCGCCCCGTGGGGAAAAAGTCACAGGCCGCGTCGAGCGTCATTCCATTTGATGATGACGGTCCCACTCGTAAAGTCGGCACTACAGACGGCTTTTAATCCATTGCTCCCTCATGGTGCTTAGGCTACGATGAGGGGGTATGAAAATCCCTTTTAATATTCCACCGAAAAGCTCTAATGAAGAGAAATATATTTCTCAGGCCATCGCCAATAAAAAACTAAGCGGCGAAGGTTCATTCAATAAAAAATGTGCTGAATGGTTTAACAAAAATCTTCCGACCTTGATGACGGTTATCACTCCTTCTTGCACATCGGCTCTTGAAATGGCGATGGTGCTTGCAGATATCGGACCGGGAGATGAAGTTATTCTTCCCTCTTTCACTTTCACATCGACAGCCAATGTCGTGGCCCTTTATGGTTCTGTCCCCGTCTTTGTCGATGTTGATCCGTTGACAATGAATATCGATCCTGCCGCGATTCAACAAGCCATCACTCCTCGCACGAAGGTGATTATGCCTGTGCACTACGCCGGTGTGGGATGTAAGATGGATGAGATCATGGCTCTGGCCAACCAGCACGGTATTTGGGTGGTGGAAGATGCCGCGCAAGGGATCTTTGCTTCCTACAAAGGAAAAGCCTTGGGAACTTGGGGTCACATGGCCGCTTTCAGTTTTCACGAAACTAAGAATATTGTGTGCGGTGAAGGTGGCGCTTTAACAATCAACGATCCACGTTTGGTGGCGCGCGCAGAAATCGTGCGCGACAAAGGAACCAATCGTCAGCAATTTCTCAACGGCCAAGTGGATAAGTACACTTGGCAGGATAAAGGCTCGTCTTATCTTCTTTCTGAACTTTCTGCAGCCTTTCTTCTTTCTCAGTTGGAAGAAGGCAAAGAAATTACGGCGAAACGTTTGGCCTTGTGGAACCAGTATCACCAAGGCTTGGCGGACCTTGAAAAAAACGGTCACTTGCAACGCATGACGGTTCCTAGTGACTGCCAGGCGAATGCTCATATCTATTATCTGCTTTTAAACTCAGTGGAAGTGCGCACCGCTTTGTGGAGTTACTTGAAAGAGGCCGGCATTCAGTCGACCACGCACTACGTGGCACTTCACTCGGCGCCTGCGGGTGTTAAATACGGTCGCGTTTCGGGATCGATGAAAGTCACTGATGATCTTTCCAATCGCCTGTTGCGCCTTCCGATGTGGGCCGATCTTTCCAGTAACGAAGCGGCCTTGGTTCTTGAAAAAATTCATTCCTTCTTTAAGGGGCAAGCATGAAGGGAATCATTCTAGCGGGCGGCGCGGGATCGCGTCTTTATCCAATGACCCGGGTTATGACCAAGCAGCTTCAGTCTGTTTACGATAAACCCATGATTTATTATCCGCTCAGCATTCTTATGCTCGGTGGTATTAAAGACATTCTTTTAATCACCACACCGGACGATCAACCTTTGTTTAAAAAACTATTGGGTGATGGTTCTCAGTTTGGCGTGAAGCTCAGCTACAAAATTCAGGAAAAGCCGAACGGACTCCCAGAAGCTTTTGTCCTGGGCGAAGATTTTATTGGCAATGATCACGTGTGCCTGATCTTGGGGGACAATCTTTTCTATGGAGATTTGGATTTCTTCCGTCGCGCCATTGAAGAACAAAAGGCGAAAAAATCAGATCTTCACGGACGGGTTTTTGCTTACTACGTAGCGGATCCTACCGCTTATGGCGTTGTTGAATTTGATAAGACCACTAAAAAAGTGAAGTCGATCGAAGAAAAACCAAAGCAACCGAAATCCAATTACGCTATTCCGGGTCTTTATCTTTTCGACAACACGGTTTCCAAACGCGCTAAAGAATTAAAACCTTCTCCGCGTGGGGAAACGGAAATTGTGGATTTGATTCTTTCTTACCACAACGAAGGAAAGCTTGGTGTGGAGATGATGTATCGTGGTCTTGCTTGGCTGGACACGGGCACTCCCCGCTCTCTTCTGGATGCGGCGGCCTTTATCGGTGCCATCGAAGAACGCCAAGGCATGAAAGTCGCCTGCCTTGAAGAAATCGCTTACCGCATGAAGTTTATTAATCTGGAGCAACTACAAAAAATCACTTCGGAACTTCCCAAGTGTTCTTATCGCTCGTATTTAGAAAAAATCATTTCTGAGGAACTATGAAACAAACGGTTTTATTGACCGGCTGTGCTGGCTTTATTGGATCTAACTTTGTAAGAACGGTGGCTTGCCGTGATGACATCAAAGCGCACTATGATTTTGTGATCGTGGATGCTCTGACTTATGCAGGCAATCTTGCGAATATCCAAAAAGAATTGGATACACATCCGCATTTGAAGTTTTATCACTTGGACATCCGCGACTCTCACAAGATGGACGAGCTTTTTAAGAAATATCAATTCAGTGGCGTGATCAACTTCGCGGCCGAGTCTCACGTCGATCGCTCTATTGAAAGTCCCAACATCTTTGTAGAAACAAATGTTTTGGGCACGTTGAATCTTTTAAAAGAAAGCCTGGCTCTTTTTGAAAAGAATCCGAACTTCCGCTATCTGCAAATCAGTACGGATGAGGTCTACGGCACCTTACAGATGTCAGACCCTGCTTTCACGGAAGACACTCCGATTTCTCCGAACAGCCCTTACAGCGCTTCTAAAGCCAGTGCGGATCTTTTGTGCCGCTCTTTCTTTGAAACTTACAAACTTCCGGTGATGATCACACGTTGCTCAAACAACTATGGTCCTTTGCAGGTAGAAGAAAAATTTATTCCCTTGATGATCAAACGGGCTTTAGCAAATCAACCGCTTCCTATCTACGGAACAGGCATGAATATCCGCGATTGGATTTACGTGGATGATCATAACGAAGGTGTTTGGAAAGTCTTCACTTCCGGTCGCGCCGGTGAGGTTTACAATCTGGGCGGCAACTCCGAAAGACAGAATCTGGATGTGGCAAAACTGATCTTAAAACACTTGGGAAAACCCGAATCTCTTTTAAGCTTCGTACAGGATCGCAAAGGCCATGATTTCCGCTATGCGATCAATTTCTCGAAAGCGCAAAAAGAATTAAACTGGAGCCCGACAGTGAAGTTTGAAGAGGAAGGCCTTCTTCGCACCATCAATCACTACAAAGCTTTATGGGCGAAGTAAAAGTTCTTCACTGTATTCATTCACTTTCATGGGGAGGCCTTGAAATCTACACTGTCGAGCTGATCCAAAAGCTCGCAGAAAAAGGCCTTTCCCAAAAAGTATTATGTTCCGCGCACTCGCGCGTGACGGAAGAACTAAAAAAATCCGGCGTCGAAGTTTTACCTTTTCCAGAAAAAAACTTTCGAAATTAAAAACGGCACGCTTGATTAGAAATATCATCAAAGAGCATGGCATCACTCACCTGCACTCTCACACGCGTCTGGATATGTGGGCCTGCGCTTTGGCGAAATGGAATCTTCCAAAGATCAAACACATCTACAATCTTTACATGAACGCGACTCCGAAAAGAGATTTTGTTCATAAATGGCTATTTTCTAAAGTGGATGCCTTGTGCAGTTCTTCAGAAAATATCCTGGACGATGTTAAAAAGAATTTTCCCATTGCCCCAGAAAAACTCCACTTGATCCGCTACGGGCGCAAGACTGAAAACTTTAAGCACGATGGATTAAAACGCCAAGAGCTGCGCGATAAATATGGTGCTCGCATTGAACAAATTGTTTTTGGAACTCTTTGCCGTATTGATCCAGGCAAAGGGGTTCGAGAACTGGTTCAAGCCCTGGAATACCTGAACGATCATGAATTAGAGAAAACTCAGCTCTGGATTGTCGGCGATCCCACTATCATCGGAAAAAATTCGGATGGCACCCCTATTTTTGAAGGCCCTTCTGAAGAATTAAGTCGCTGGATTGCCGAGCGCATGGAAAACCCACGTTACAAGGATCATATCGTTCGCATTCCTTTTCAAAAAGACTATGTGTCCTACATCGATGCGTTAGACGTATTTGCACTCGCCTCTTACAACGAGACTTATTCTTTAAGTGTATTAGATGCGATGATGATGGCTAAACCCGTGATTGGCACTAATGCCGGCGGAACACCTGAGCAAGTGGGCTTGCACCATGAGCGGGGTCTTTTAGCTGAGCCTAAAGATGCCGAGTCGCTTTCTCAAGCCTTCCGTCACTATTTACAGCGACCGGAAGACATTCAGATTCAAGGTCATAAGGCGCAGGAGTGGTCTTTAAGCAAACACAATTGGCCCGTGACTCAAGAGGCTTTTTTAAGCCTCTATAAATCGATTTAACCTTCGGGATTTAAAATCAGATCTGCCAGTTGAGCTTGGTGGGTCTGAACATAGCGCGGGAACTCAGAGTCGACAGCGACAAATTCAGATTCAATCTCTTGACCATAAAGACTTCCACCTTTGCGGATGATCTCTTCCACTTTTTTGGGGTCTTTGAACGTGTCTTTATTGTGTTCCTTATGGGCGTAAGCTTCGATTTTTTCGATCACTTTTTTGGCTCCGCCTAAATAGCTGAAATGCCAGCCTCCATTGGGAATCACAGTAATATCTTTCGTGCTTTGGCGCGTCTCGCGATACAAACGAGTCTTTTTGATTGTCTGAATGTCTTGGTAATTCAACATCACCGTTCCATACCAAGGCATGTAGCCGTTCACTAAAGGAATAGGTTCTGGATACTTTTTCACAAAGCAGTTCAGGTAATAGTAATAAAGCTTTTGTTGAAACACTTTGATTCCAGGTTGGTGCGCATACTGTTTCACCAACTCGGGGCGAGGGATTTCATCAACATCCGACACGATGATGACGTCATCGGGCTTTGCGTTCTTCAAACCTTTTAAGATCTGCTCTTTTTGATGATCGTCATAGTCCCAGGTTTTTGGAACGCGCCATTTAGAAAAGAAGGTCGGATATTGATCAACAACGACGTGTTCAATCTTGTGCAAGAAAGGCTTAAATCTTTCTTTATTCTGCTCAAAGAAAAGCGGCTTGTCTTTCTTTTGGAATGTGCGAGTTGCTTCGACTAAAACAAAACGATCCACAACGTCGTTTAAAGTATTCAAACGAATTTCTAAAAGATCCATTTCGTTAAAGAATGCAAAACAATCGTAAATCATGATCTCCCCAATACTTTCTTATACACTGCGACCGTGTCTTGCGCACACTTTTCCCAAGTGAAACGCGGAGCTTGTTTCAGCCCTTTTTGAGTCAAAGCTTCACGGTAAGCTTGATCCGTTAAAACTCTGCTTAATGCGGCCGCCATCTCCGTAGGACTTCCCGGGTCTACAAGACTTGCGGCATCTCCGCTGATTTCTTCAAGAACTCCGCCAGCGCTGGTCACGACCGGAGTTCCTAAAGACATAGCTTCTAAAACAGGAATTCCAAAACCCTCATACCAAGACGGAAAAAAGAAAACACTTGCTCGCTGATAAAGCTCGGAAAGTTTTTCTGTGGGAACATAGTTTAAGTGAATAATGTCATTTTTAAACGGAGAACTTTCTAATGCCCGTTGAATTTCTTCAGCCCCAAATCCCCATGCCCCGGCCAGCACCAGTTTTTCTTCGAAACCTTGAGCCTTTAAGGCCTCAAAGGCACGAATGACTCCCAAGACGTTTTTGCGTTTTTCTAAGGTCGCCAGAAATAAAATATACTTTTCAGGCAGGCCCAACGAAGGACCTTGTCCGGCCATGCGCGAACGATTGCAACCAAGATAAGTCAGGTGCAGACGGTCTTCCAACTGCGGGAAATATTTTAAAACCTGATTTTTTGTAAACTGCGAATTCACGATCACGGCGTCCACGGAGGAATTTAAAACATTCGTCATATCGCGAATGCCTTTTAGAAAAAACTCCGGGCGGTTGTATTTTTCTTCAAAGACAATCATATCGTGAATGGTCACGATACGCGGTAAAAAACCTTTTAAGTTCAGTTTAAAATCAGGGCCATGATAAAGGCTGTCAGAAGCCCACTTTAGCAGCAGAAAGCTTTCTGCATGGTGACTGGGAAGAATGCTTTCGATGTTTTTTTTATTTTTATAGCGCGAGATTTTAACGGCGGGGCGAACCTCTAAATCCTTTTCTTTTGAAAAGTGTTCAAGGAGCTGAAGCATATAAACTCCAACTCCGGTCACTTTCTGCGGATTCAAGGTGCTGACATCAAAATATATTCTCATGGAACGCCTATGAATCTTAAGCCTTGAACTATCAAGACTACAAGAACATAGGCGAAGAGATTAAAGGCAACAAGTTGCGTTACCGCAAACTTCCAAGAACCACTTTCACGGATCTGAACACCGACCGTGGACATACACTGCAAAGCGATAAGGAAGAAGACCATAAGACCGATGACGGAACTGACGGTAAAGATTTTTTCACCTTGTGCATTGGTCGCCGCACTCATCTGAGTCAGAAGAGCCTCTTGCTGAGAGTCTTCATCACCGTCGGTGATATTAAAAGTCACCGCCAATGAGGAAACAAAGACCTCACGGGCCGCAAAGGCAGAAATCAAGCCGACGCCGACGCGCCAGTCAACTCCCATAGGGGCCACAACAGGTTCGATCACTTTACCCAACTGCCCCACATAACTTTCTTCAAGTTTTTGATGAGCATCTTCTGTTTGGTAATTCGGGAAAGTAGACCCCACCCAAACAATCACCGCGAAAGTAAAGATGATAGGTCCGGCACGCTTCACGTAAGACAAAGTTCTTGTCCACGCATGACGAAGAAGAACACGGAATTTGGGACGACGGTAAATCGGAAGCTCCATCATGAACAAAGAAGGCTCCTGACGAGGAATGAACTTACTTACAATCCCCGCAGCCAAAGCCCCTAAGAACATGGATCCGATATAAAGAGCTGCCAGCGCAAGACCCGCTTTTAATGGCGATTCTCCATGGAAAAGAAAGGCGATACACAGCGCATACACCGGCAATCGCGCCGAACAACTCATCAAGGGAATCACGAAGTTCGTGATCATACGATCTTTCGTGGATGGAATATTACGAGTGGCGATAATGGCCGGCACCGCGCACGCAAAACCCGAAAGAAGAGGGACGAAGGAACGACCGCTCATACCTAAAGCTGAAAACGGACGGTCAATCAAAGTTGCCGCACGAGCTAGGTAGCCTGTACTTTCTAAGATTCCAATACCCAAGAACAAGATGAAGATTTGGGGCACAAACACCATGAACGCCGCAAAACTTGTGATCACACCGTTTGCCAAAAAGTCCGCCCACAAAGTTCCAGGACCAAGTCCAGCCACCCACTCGTTCGCTACTGAGAACCAACCATCGATCATATCCATGAAGGGTGTCGCCAACCAGTAAACGCTTGAAAACAAAGCACTCATGATCACGATAAATAAAGCAAATCCTAGGAAAGGATGAAGAAGGACGCGGTCCAACTTTTCCGTTGTTGCCACAATGCGATTCAAGCGCTCTTGGGCGTGATCTGTTTTATGCGACAAAGCTTCTTTCGCGATTTGTTCACACTGATTAAGTTTTGTCTCTTGAATTTCAAAAGTCCATGGCACTGGACGCGCAGGCTCTTTCGTCCAATGAAGTTTTTTTGCTTCAGCTACAATCTCTTTCAGGCCGCCCGCCAACAAGCCATCAAACTGCAGAACCGGACAGCCCAAAGTTTTTTGCAAATACGGAATGTCGATCTCAATACCTTCTTTACGAAGAAGATCTGACATGGTGATAACCACCATTAAGGGGAACCCAGTTTCACGAAGTTGCATCACCAATTGCAGATGACGAGAGATTTGAGTTCCGTCGACCACAACGATAATGCCATCGATTTTTTTAACTTTGGGATTTTCGTAAATAGATTTTAAAGTCACCCACTCGTCAGCACTTTTCGGATGCAGACTGTAAGTGCCCGGAGTGTCCATCACCATCATATGGGACTCCCCCAGGTGGGAAGCCAAATGGCCTAAAGAAAACTCCACAGTGGCCCCTGGATAATTCACGGTCTTAAAGCGTGAACCCGTCAGCCAGTTATACAGAGTGGTTTTTCCAGAGTTCGGTGCGCCGACAAGCGCGATAGAAAGTTGCTCAACAGCTAGTTCAGTTTCACTCGTGCGCATGCCGCTTCCTCATTTCGCAAAGCTAGAAAACTCGTGTTAAAACGGATCAAAAGAGGACCGCCAAATGGAGCACGACCTAAAATCGTGATCAACATGCCGACTCTTAAGCCCATTTCGTGCAAACGCTCACGGAACACATTGTCTGACGTGAATCCGGTGATTTCGACCTTCTGGCCTGGCTTTAATGATTTATCCAGTAAGTTCATAGAGTTTCCCTTGGGATCAGTAAGCCTCTAGTTAAAAGCATGACCCCACAAAAGGAAGTTCTTTAACCCCCTGCGTACCAATTGAAAACAAAATGAGAACCAACATCAATTTCCCCTCGTAAAACAGACGAAAATATGAGCCCAACCATAGTCTTGTTTTTAAGACCAAAGGTTAAGTTCCACAGACCAAGACCGATCTGAAGTCTATATGGATTTTAGTATTAAGACTTCCTTGAGTATTAGCGCCGCGATCCTTACTTTCAGCCTTTCTGCACAAGCTTCAGAAGTAGTGTATCTTCCGGCTTACTGCGCTCCCGAACACTTAACGGTTTTTGTAAATAATAAGTCCGCAGAACCTGAGCGCATCTGGACTCAAACGCGCTTTGATCAAGATATCCAAGAGCTTCACTATGATGTTGAAGCAAAATCTCAGATTAAAATTCGTGGAACTGAATTTCTGCCAACGAAGATGGCCGCCTCCCTCAAGTACTTCTCGAAGAGTTTGCAAGTCAGTGCCACCTGCGAAGAAAGTGCAAGCACTCCTTTAACTTCAAACGTAGGTCCTTCGGCATCCCACTATCTTCCTGCGAATACCAATTCCGTGAAGATGCATTTGTTAAACCTATTCTTGAAGTCAAATTCGATTCAGTTGAAAGCCTTCAACAAACTGGGGTCTTTGATCGCAGAAAAATCCCTCTCACTTCAGAACTATTATGATACGGAAACTTTGAAATGGAGCTTTCAACAAAACGTCGCACGCATCGAAGTGCAAGGTGCGGAACGTGTTCACTCACTTCTGTTCTTTGATTCCAATGGGACCGAAAAACCAAGTCCGGCTGTGTCCCTCAAGCCTGTCCCACTAGACCCTCCTTTTAAGAAGACTTACTTTCTGGTGTCTACAAAAGATCCCCGTGCCGACGAAGCTTTTGTTGTTGGTTTTGAAGACGAAATCCAGATCCGAACGGCGCGAGAACAAATTCAAAATCCTTCTTTAGAAAAGATCTTAGTTGCCGGTATTGAATTGGGATCTGGTGGATTTAACCGCGCTTTTTACAGTAAAGACAAAGCGCCTTATTCGTGGTCGGTGAATCGCGTGGACGCCTTTGCGGATTTTGCCCACATTGATTGCGATGGCAGTCCGGATCTTACCGAAGAAAGATTGATGCTAAAGCTGAACGAAGGCGGTCGCATCTGCTTCTGGCGCTACCGCATCGTGCGCGAACTGACAGCGGACGAAGTTCGTAGCGGCAAGCTTAAGCCTTAGAGGGCTCGACGGTCGAGGCTCCCTGTCCTTGCGTTTCAGCGACGTAGACTCGCACCTGTCTGACTCCATATTGTTTAAATTCGTTATAGAATTCTTCGGCCAACAATCTTGAAAGCTGTTCGACGCTGGTGTTTGTGACTGGCAGTAACACGACTTCGCTCACAGGAAAAATATAGAAACGATCACGGAATGTGACCTCCAACCCCTTCGAAGTTTCCTTAAATTTCATGTCGGGATGCTGCTTCGGCAAAAGAACGATCTCGTCCCATTGATCCAGGCGCGTCTTGATGTATTTTTTAAAAACGTTGAAATCTAGGAAATAGCCATCGGCATGAAGCTCTGCCTCTGCCGGAGTTTTAATGTCCACACGCACTTGATAGTTGTGTCCATGCAGGCGCTCGGCATGAGTTTCATCAAAGATCAGAAAATGGGCGGCGGAAAATTTGAAATTCTGCTTCGCCAAATGCAATGTGGTCGTGGACATAGTCACCTCAAAGTGCTTATATCAATAACATGAAATTCGAACTGAAGCAGCATTTTCAAATTGAATCCGCCCGTTTCTTACCGCACTTACCGAAAGAGCACCCTTGCTCTCGGATGCATGGGCATAGCTTTAAAATCATTCTGACTTTGGTGGGAAATCTAGATCCCAAAATTGGCTGGGTGATTGACTATAACGACATTCAAGCCAAAATGAAGCCGCTGCTAGAAAAAATAGATCATCGCGTTTTAAATGAAGTCGAAGGCTTGGAAAATCCCACGTCGGAGCTTTTAGCAAAATGGGTCTATGACCGCGCGCTCCCTGCCCTGCCGATGTTAACGCGTGTTTCTATTCTAGAGACTCCGTTCACGGAGTGCTCTTACCCTGCTTAAAAGCCTGCAACCTGCGCCTGATCTTTAACAGAACGACTGGCGCCCTCTGACGCTCTCAAGAATACTCGGCCCATGCGGGGATTTTTAAAGGGCGTTTTTCTTGTCACAACTTTGCTGCTGACGTTTCCAGCTTTTGGAAATGAGCTGGAGCTGATTTTTTACCGCGCGCCCTCCCCTTTAAACTGGTCCACTCCGGGAAGCTTAGTCCGAAGTACTTTTAAGAATTTAAAATTCAAAGTGGGAAATCATCCCTATCCTCACGGAATCTCTCACGTGAACGTGCGCTTGCAGTGCGGAAAGAATTCTTCGGTTTATCGAGGCATGACTTCAAAGAAGTCCAACTTTTCTTATGCTTGGGATTTTCTGATTGAAGGAAAAGCGCTGGATACATTTTTGATTAACGTCAAAGGACGTTTTTACACTGAACAAGAAATACGTTCGTGGCTTCCGATTTTAAAATCGAAAGGTTATGTTCGCACTTTGAAAGTTCTTTTGAATGACTCTCAGTGCGCTCGGGCTGAGCGGTATCTTTCGATGTATGAAGATCTGGGTTTACAACACATTTACGGTGGATTGCGATCACTCCCCTTGCAAGGTGAAGGTGCCGGTTGCGCCGCCTTTGCCGTGAGCTTTCTGCAAATTTTAGATTTATTTCCTGTCGAAATTGACGAGTACTGGAAAAGACGCCTTTACGTTCCATTAGAAATTCTTTCGACTCAAGAACGAAAAGCCCGCATCGGCGCCATCGGCTATATGCGTGGCATAGATCGCTCGTGGGCACTTCCTTCAGAAAAACACATCGTGCTGGATTTCTGGGATCCAGAAAAGATGTTTCAGTGGCAGGCCCACATGCTTTCGCGAAAAAGACAGCTCCCTGCTTATATGTCTTGGGAAAAAGATCCGGGAAATATCTTTGAACGACTGGTCTGGGATGCACGGAACTATCTGACTCCGACAACATACTTCTTTCAGTATCGTCGTGGCGTCTTAGAAAAAACCGTGAATTATCATATTAAGAATCGCGAAAGGCTTTTGACTCGGGAAGAGGTTTTAGATCGCTCTTCCCAAGAATGTCGCAACTTTTCAGTGTGTCGCTAAACGATCAACGGAGCGTTGACCTTCACTGCAGGTCCCGTATCCAGATGTTTTTCAAACTTCTGACGGAAACTTGGTGGATACAACATCACCACTGTAGAGCCCATGCGGAACATGCCCAACTCAGAACCTTTATGAACCGGGATTTCAGGACTGTAGTTTTTGTGAGTAAAGATATGCGGGCCCTTTTGGTTTCCGCGCACTTTATCATCAAAACTCAATACAATGTGGCCGACGTTCGTAGCGCCGACAAAGACAACTCCCACAGGTCCCATATCTGTTTCGATCTCAACCAGCACACGCTCATTCACCGAGAAAAGATTGGGAATATTTGTCGTACTCCATTCATTCACGGGCCACAATTCGCCGGGCATGTAACGCACGTTCGTGATCACACCATCAACCGGAGAATGCACGCGGTGGTAATCCGTAGGGCAAAGATAGTAAGTCAGGAAAAAGCCTCCCGCCCATTTTTTCTGGCATTCAGGATCTTGGGTGAATTCATCCAACTTATAAGAAAGGCCTTTTGCCTGAATCAGTGTTCCGCCATCAATGGGATAGGCTTGAGTGATACGGCTGTCAGCCGGATGAACCGCCCAAGACGAGCCGACCGGGCGCAGGCTCGGCTTTAAGCGGCGAACAAAGAAGTCCCCGATGGATTTGTAAGAGGTGTATGGCATCTCCGCCTCTTCCAAATTAATGTTATAAAAACGGGCAAAGGTTCTGATACTCAGGTGCATAAGCCACGCAGGGCCTTCCCAGTGCATAAGATGACCGACCCAGCGGCTTAAAACTCGTTTTGGCAGAACTCTTGTAATTGCAGACATAAAATATTTATATCTGACTCACAGCCATTTGTCACCTGAAGAGCTATCAGCTAGGATGCTTGAAACCTTTTTGATGCTTAACAAGCATCCCCAGGAGCCAAGAACCGTGTCTAAGATATTCCAGAATATCGAAATCCCTATTGATGCTGATTTAGATGAAAAGTTGCAATGGTTGATGCCCGACCACGGTCCTTATCGCATTCTTCGCCAAAGTGTTGATGCGAGACGCTCTCACTCTCCGCATTTTGTCTATTCGATCGAAGTCGCGGAAAAAGGTGAAACTCTTCAGATTCCTCAATTCGAGTTAGAGAAAATCTCAAACGCCAAAGAAAAACCACTGATTGTCGGTACGGGGCCTGCGGGTCTTTTTGCCGCTTTACGCTTTGTCGAAAGAGGCGTTCCTTGCGTGCTTTTTGAGCGCGGGTCTGACAGTGGCGAGCGCATTAAAGGTATCAACCAATACTGGCGTTACGGAAAATTAGATCCACGCAACAACGTTTGCTTTGGTGAAGGCGGTGCGGGTCTTTATTCCGATGGTAAATTGATCACGCGTATTAAGTCTCCGCACATTCCTTACGTGATGAATCGTTTGGTGAAGTTTGGGGCTCCGGAAGAAATTCAGTGGCTTTCAAATCCTCACGTAGGTTCGGATCGCATTCGTCGTGTGATTCCTAAAATGCGTGAATTCTTAAAAGCCAATGGCTGCGAAATTCATTTCAATACCCAAGTGACGGAGATCCTTCTGGAAGGTTCGCAAGTCGTGGGTGTTCGCACCGAGCATGGAACTGAATTTAAATCTCCTCACGTGGTTTTAGCTACGGGTCACTCTGCAGAAGACATGATCAATCACTTGCGTGATATTGGTGTGCACTTGGATGGAAAGTCCTTTGCGATGGGCCTTCGTGTAGAGCATTCTCAAGCTTCTATTAACAAGATTCAGTATCGTCAGTTTTCTGAGCATCCTAAATTAGGTGCCGCGAACTATAAACTGGCTCATCACAATGATAAAACTGGAATCGGCGTGTATTCATTCTGCATGTGCCCGGGTGGCTATGTGCTTTCGTCAGGCACCGAAGCGGACGGTATTGTCTGTAACGGGATGAGTAACTACAACCGCAATTCTCCGTTTGCGAATGCGGCGATTGTGGTCAGCATTGATCATGAAAAGAATTTTGGGAAAGACGTTTTTGGCGGTATGAAGATGCGTCGCGATTTAGAAACACGCGCTTATCAGTCCGTATTAGATGCGGGTGGCAGTCGTGAACTTCCGGCGCAGAATCTTATGGACTTCTTGTATGGAACGAATTCTAAAACAGGTCCTCGCGCTTTGCGTGCGGGCTCTTCACCCTCGGGCGCCATTAATATTCGTTTGGATGAACTTCTTCCGAAAAACATGCGGGATCGTTTGCGCGAAGGTTTTGAAAAATTCCAAGGCAGCATGAAGGGCTTCTTAACTGAAGACGCGCAAGTTTATGGTATTGAATCGCGTACGAGTTGCCCTGTTCGTGTAACCCGTGACAATGACAGCTTAGAGAGTATTTCGCACAAAGGTTTGTATCCTGCCGGTGAAGGTGCGGGCTATGCGGGCGGAATCACTTCGGCCGCATGTGATGGTATACGCATCGCAGAAAAAATTATTGAACAACTTTAGGTGGTCTCATTTTCCCACCGACAATTTTTGGCCTAGACCTTGCAATTTCTCCCCGATGTATCTTTTGGAGGAGAAAACATGTCTACAAAACCACTTATCGGAGTCATTCTGACTCTTTTCTTGGGTGCGCAATCGTTTGCGACGACTCCCCAAGAGAAAAAACAAGATGTCGTAACAAGAACTGCGACTAGCGGACAAACTGTTCGCTCAGAGCTTTCTTTGAATGTCACCCGCTCGGAACCTTATCAAGACACTTATACTGAACAAGTTCCCTATCAAGCGGAAGAAACTTACTACGTCGACATCCCTTACGAGACGACCGAAACCTATTACGAAGATGTTCCTTATTATGAGCAAGAAACCTATTGGGAAAACGTTCCTTACACAGAACGTGTCGCTTACACGGACTATGAAGAATATTACGACAATGATTATGTTTGTCGTAACGTAACAAAATACCGTGAAGAGTGTTCTAATGAACGCGTCTGCGAACCAGGTCGCAATGTCTGCCGTCAAGTTGAAGAGTGCGGTACGAATGCCCATGGACAACGGATCTGTAAGACACGCAAAGTGTGTGAAGATGGTCCTCGCGAATGCCGTGACCTGCGTCAGTGCCGTCAGGTCCCTTATTCTGACCGTGAATGCGGCTACGAACGTGTTCGTAAAACTCGACCTGTAACACGTTACCGCGAAGAAACTCGTTATCGTCAAGAACAGCGTACACGCACAGTCACTAAGTACCGCAAGGAACTTCGCACACGCAAAGTGACTAAATATCGCCAGGAAGAGCGCACTCGCACAGTTACAAAATACCGTGAAGAAACACGTTGCTGCGTGACTCGTTATAGAGATGTCTTTGACCACCAGTTCACGCAGCCGGCTTCGGTGATCTTCCCTGCTGGGTCTGAGCTTTTGGCGAACGAAACGGAGTCTGTGAAGTTTGTTCTTTCAGGAACAGAGACCGCACCGGTGGTTACTGTCAGTGTGAAATCAGATTTCTTTACTTACACCGTCGCAGAAACTCGTCAGGATGGACGCGAAAAAGTATTCGTTCTTGCGGTTGCACCGAAGTGGTCTGTTGAGAATGCGGGTACGACTTCAGTCAAAGGATTGAAACTTGCGTTTACGAAAGGTCAAGGAAAGATCTCTTTCCAAGAAACAGTGGCGGGTTCGCGTTTGACTTCAACTTACGCAGTTGAAGTGCGTGATTCACAAAGCCAGTCTTTGGTTTTTGAAAATCGTTTTGAAAATTCCGAGGCGAAAACCGTTGAGATCGCAACTCCGGGTCTAGCTCGTGAAGGTAAGTACACGATCACCCTTCGCGTGGAACGCCAAGGCCAGAATGTCGCTGGTGGTTTGATTCAGTTTGAACAAACAGCGGAATACGAAAAGAAAGGTCTTGCTGACGAAGAGATCGGTCTTTTGAGCGACTCTAAACAAGTGGCGATCGTCGGTATCGAAGGCACGGGTGCAGATCGCGTGGTTGCGATTCGCGATAACACTCCTCATATCGAAGAAGTTCAATCGACTTATAAACTTGTGGTTTGGAAAAAACTTTCCAGCGGCAAGATTGAATGGCTGGGCGAAAAGAATTTCGCGCGCGATGCGATCCAACGTGCCGATGGCAGCTTGGGTATTGCTCTGAAAGAGATCGGGCTAAATCCATCTTCGAGCACGAAGCTTTACATGGATCTTGTGGTTCGTCGCGAGAGTGCGCAGTACTTGAAAAATCGCGTGCAGTTTATTGTGAATAAAACATTTTAAATAAAAATCGGCGACCTCCTGGGTTTGTTGGTTTCGGCTCTGCTCCCCAAGGCAGGGCCGTTTTTTTTCCTTCCCCTCTCTGTTGATTCGTGGGCTTTGAGCTTCGAGCGGGGGTTTGGGTTGGAGGGAGGTTTAGGGTGTGAAACGCTTCGGTCGGCACGCCGTCCGGGCTCAGTTGCCGCCGAGCCTGCGGCTCGGTTCGCGCCATCGTGGCGCCGGCAAAGGCCTCTCTTCGGTTTCACACCCTAAACCTTCCTCCAACCCAAACTTTGCTCGAGAACAAGATCACGGATTTTGAGAGGGGAATTTCAAAGTTTTTGGCTGGCTGCCGCTGGTTGTTTTATTTGTTAGGTGGGTTAGTTGATTGTTTGTTTGGTTTTTTAGTTGGGCTGTTTTTTGGTTTTTTCGTGGCTATTAATCTACTTATCTTGATTTTTTGTCTTGGTATTGGAGTTTCAGTCTTTAAGATTTAGATATTTAATTCTTTAGAGCTTTAATCGTTGCTCGTTCTTTTTAATTCATAATTTAAGCCATTAAACATAAGTACCCTTCCCTTCACAGGAGGTACTCTATGATCATCCTTGATTGCCTACATTCCTGACGCATGCGCTTACCGCCACGGTGGCGGTAGAATTTTGGACTTTCGCTTTCGACACCTTCAATGTTTGTTTAACTTCTTATATGAAGAGCAGACTTCCTGCTCAGCTTGTTGTCTTAACGCAAGTGCTTACTGCCACCGTGGCAGTGAAATTTTGAATTTAATTTTTAGCCTTTTGAAGTGGTGTTTTACTTCCACGGTGGAAGTAAGTCTGTGGTGAAATCCTATCGGGTGTTTTGGACTACGGGAATATTTCTTTTGAAGAATAGACTCTATAACTTCGTCGCAAATTAACCATATTCAACTTTTGATTCAGATTTTCTGTGGCCTTATTTAAAAGCAGATTCTGTTTTATTTTCTTGTCCTTCTTTTGCATTTTTACACTTGGTTTTGATCTTTGGTGATTCGCTGGGCTTTGTTTTTGAAAATGAAGTTTGTGCAGGCCATTTACTAAGGAGCTTTTGATATGGGTATTATTGGCACTATTGTTATCGGATTTATTGTGGGTTTGATCGCGCGGTTTTTGATGCCTGGTAAGGATAAGATGGGGTTCATCTTAACTACTATTCTGGGGATCATTGGGGCGGTTGTTGGAACCTATATTGGAAGTGCACTGGGTTGGTATGAGGTTGGCGAGGAAGCAGGATTTCTTGCTTCGGTTGTCGGTGCGATGATTGTTTTGTTGATAGCGCGGCTTTTGGTCAAAAGATAACTCTGAAGTCTTATGTTACGGCAAGCTTAGAGGAATTGGAGACTTCCTAAACGCCTCATCTACAAAAAAAGGCACCCTTTTGAGGTGCCTTTTTCAATTAAAATGAATGCGTAATCCCCTACAGATTTCTTCTGTATTGGCCGCCCACTTCGTAAAGGGCTTGAGTCATTTGATACAAACTGCAGTGTCTTGCTGCAGTCATCAACGCTGCGAAGATGTTGCCGCCGTTCAGAACTGTGTCTTTCAAGTTCTGCAATTGGCGTTCGCCTTCGGTTTGATGGTCTTTTTGGTATTTCTGCACATTGTTTAGCTGCGCGTTTTTCTCTTCGTACGAAGCACGAGCTAGTTCGATCTTTGGTGGCACGTAGTCAGCCGCCATTGTTTTTGGATCGATGAATGTGTTCACACCAATGATTGGCAAAGTGCCGTCGTGTTTAAGTCTTTCATAGTATAGCGACTCTTCTTGGATTTTCGAGCGTTGGTATTGAGTTTCCATCGCGCCCAAAACGCCGCCGCGTTCGTTGATCTTTTTGAATTCGTTTAAGACCGCTTCTTCAACTAAGTCTGTGAGTTCTTCAATGAAGTACGAACCCTGCATTGGATTTTCGTTCTTCGTCATACCGAACTCACGGTTGATGATCAGCTGAATCGCCATCGCACGACGAACAGATTCTTCTGTTGGTGTCGTAATAGCTTCGTCATACGCATTCGTGTGCAAGCTGTTGCAGTTGTCGTAAAGAGCAATCAAGGCCTGCAACGTCGTACGAATATCGTTGAAGTCGATTTCTTGCGCATGCAATGAGCGACCTGACGTTTGAATGTGGTACTTCAATTTTTGTGAACGATCGTTTCCTTTGTAAAGGTCACGCATCGCCACCGCCCAGATACGGCGGGCGACACGTCCCAAGACTGAATACTCAGGATCTAGACCGTTACTGAAGAAGAAACTTAAGTTCGGAGCAAAGTCGTCCACTTTCAGACCACGAGCCAAATAGTATTCAACGAAAGTGAAACCGTTTGAAAGTGTGAACGCCAACTGAGAAATTGGATTCGCACCCGCTTCGGCAATGTGGTAACCCGAAATACTGACGGAATAGAAATTTCTGACTTTGCTATTTACAAAGTACTCTTGAATATCGCCCATCATCTTCAAAGCGAAGTTGATAGAGAAGATACAAGTATTCTGACCCTGGTCTTCTTTTAAGATGTCGGCTTGAACTGTGCCGCGCACTTGTTGCAAAGTCCAGTTTGCGACGTCACTCCACTCTTCTGGAGTCAGCTTACGACCTAGCTCGCTTTCTTTCTTTTCAACCTGTTGATCAATCGCCGTATTGAAATAGAAAGCCAGAATCATAGGAGCTGGACCGTTGATGGTCATACTCACGGAGGTATTTGGATTGATAAGATCAAAGCCTGCATAAAGCTTTTTCATATCCGCCAACGTACAGATGCTAACACCTGACTCACCGACTTTACCGAAGATATCAGGACGCTGATCGGGATCTTGTCCGTACAAGGTCACAGAGTCAAAAGCCGTCGAAAGACGATGAGCCGTCTCCCCTTTAGTAAGGTAATGGAAACGACGGTTTGTTCTTTCCGGAGTTCCTTCGCCCGCGAACATACGCTTTGGATCTTCATCCGCGCGTTTTAATTGGAACACACCTGCTGTGTAAGGGAATTCTCCCGGAACGTTTTCAAGTTTTAAATATCTGAAGCGATCGCCCCAGTCTTTAAACTTAGGAACAACCACGCGACGGATTTTCGTGCCCGACAATGACTCCCGCACCAAAGGTTGGCGGATTTCTTTATCACGAACCTTAAAGACCAACTCGTCGCCAGAGTAAGTTTCAATCAACTTTTCGTAACCTTGCAGTTGATCAATCTCTTCTTGAGTGAAGTCGGAAGAAAGCTCCGCTTCGACTTTTTTTACAGTTTCAGGACTTGTTCCCAAAAGCGGAGCGACTTTCTTAAGCCCCCCCAACTGAGAAGCTTTTTCAGCCAATGTTTCCGTACGCTTTTTATACTTGTGAACCGTTCCAACGATCTCAGCCAAATAGTTTTGGCGATCGGCTGGAATGATTACGTGTTCTTCCGCGGAAAGAATATTGGCTTTGAATTTAGGATCCACCTGCCATTTAGCTCCCTGACGAGCTTCAAGAAGATCAGCAAGTTGGAAGAATAATTTATTCACGCCGCCGTCGTTAAATTGTGAAGCCTGAGTTAAAAACACAGGAACTTGCACTTTTTCATCAAAGATCTTGCGAGAGCGTTTGTATTGTTTCGTCACATCACGAAGAGCATCTAAAGCCCCGCGACGGTCGGCCTTATTTACGGCGATCAAATCCGCAAAATCGATCATGTCGATCTTTTCAAGTTGCGACTGCGCTCCGAAATCAGAGGTCATCACGTACATGGACATATCACTGACTTCCGTGATCGCCATATTTCCCTGACCGATCCCTGAAGTTTCAGCAATAACGAAATCAAAGTCTAATTGACGGATGAATTTCAGAATCTCGGGCAAAGAAGACGCAATCTCACGACCTGACCCACGTGAAGCGACAGAACGCATGAACACGTGGTTGCGAGACAAAGAGTTCATACGAATACGGTCACCCAACAACGAGCCACCCGTTTTACGTTTCGAAGGGTCTACGCAGACCACACCGATTTTTTTATTGGGATAGGCATTCAAGAATCTTTGCACAAGTTCGTCGATCAAAGAAGACTTACCTGCGCCACCTGTCCCGGTGATACCTAAAACTAAAGGCTCGCCATTTTTCGCTTTGAAATTCTGCAAGCCAAAGTTTTCCAATGAATAATCTTTGTGACCGTTTTCAATCGCCGTTAAAGCCACGCCCAATTCCACAGAAGGAATGGTGTCGCCCGCAAAGATATTCTTTTTCGTTTTAAATTCTTTTTGTTTTTCTAAGACATCAAAGTCACAGCCACGAATGACTTGTTCAATCATTCCCTCAAGACCCAGTTTGCGACCGTCTTCCGGGTGGAAGATTTGCGCGATTCCGTAAGCTTCAAGTTCACGTTTTTCTTCGTGAACGATCACTCCGCCGCCACCGCCGTAAATACGCACGTAACCTGCGCCCGCTTCGTCTAGAAGATCCTTCATGTACTTGAAGTACTCCATGTGACCGCCCTGATAAGAGCTGATGCAGACCCCTTGAGCACCTTCTTGCAAAACGGCTTTCACTACATCACTGACCGAGCGGTTGTGACCTAAGTGAATAACCTCAGCGCCCATATCTTGAAGAATACGGCGCATGATATTGATGCTGGCGTCATGGCCGTCGAAAAGTGCGGCGGCCGTTACGATACGAATAGGATTCTTAAGTGTATATGCCATTTGGACTATTGACCTTTAAAGTTCGCCTTACGTTTTTCAATGAAAGCGGAAGTGCCCTCTTTCACGTCTTCAGAGTCGAAAAGATCCGCAAAGATCTTCGCTTCATTTCTTTGCGCCTCTTCCACATCCATGTCCCAAGCTTGGTTGATGGATTTTTTCGCAGAACCCACCGCAATCGGAGCTTTTGCTAAAATAGCTTCTACTGTTTTCATCACAGTGTTCATAAGCTCTGCTTGCGGAACGACTTTATTCACAAGACCCATTGTATGCGCTTCAGCGGCCGTGATCATGCCCCCCGTGTAAGTCAATTCACGTGCGCGACGTTGACCGATAGCGCGAGCCATACGAACCGTCCCGCCAAATCCTGGGATCAATCCCAAGCTCACTTCGGGAAGACCGAATTTTGCATTTTCAGAAGCATAGATGAAATCACAGCCCAAAGCCAATTCACAACCGCCACCCAAAGCAAAACCGTTCACCGCTGCGATGACTGGAATTTTCAAAAGAGTCAGCTCATGGAAAATGCTTTGCCCACGTTGAGCAAAACTTAAAGCTTTTTCTTCGTCGAGTTCGTGGATCTCTTTGATATCCGCGCCAGCAACGAAAGCTTTTTCGCCACTGCCTGTGATGATAAGAGCGCGCGCATCTTCGTAGTGCATTTCACCGATTTGACGAAGAGCTTCGCCCATCTCGTTCAGCACCATCGAGTTCAAAGCGTTGAGAGCTTCAGGACGGTTCACCGTCATCACCCAAACGCCGTTTGGTTTTTGTTCAACTAAAATTGTCTTGTAAGTAAAACTGCCCATTTTTAAAACCTATTTCGCTGAATAGTCGTAGAAACCACGACCTGTTTTACGTCCCAACCATCCTGCTTCAACATACTTCACAAGCAATGGACATGGACGGTATTTAGAATCTCCCAAACCATCATGAAGCACGTTCATGATCGCAAGGCATGTATCAAGACCGATAAAGTCTGCCAAAGTCAAAGGACCCATCGGTTGGTTTGTTCCCAACTTCATCGCGG
This sequence comes from Bdellovibrio bacteriovorus, assembly GCF_001592755.1. NCBI lineage: Bacteria > Pseudomonadati > Bdellovibrionota > Bdellovibrionia > Bdellovibrionales > Pseudobdellovibrionaceae > Bdellovibrio > Bdellovibrio bacteriovorus. The sequence continues at coordinate 30,840 of NZ_LUKF01000006.1, forward strand.
AATCGATAGATTCAACAGAAGCAATGCCTTCATGAAGAGTGTAAACCGCTTCGTTAATCATCGGCATCAAGATGCGGTTCACGATAAAACCTGGCATGTCTTTGACCGACTCAACAAAAACCTTATCCATTTTTTCTGCCAAAGCTTTTACGGTTGCGAAAGTCTCGTCGGAAGTTTGCAGACCACGAATACCTTCTACAAGCTTCATCAAAGGAACCGGATTCATAAAGTGCATGCCCGCGACTTGAGTTGGACGCTTCGTCACGGCCGCGATCTTTGTAATAGAGATTGAAGATGTATTAGAAACAAGCAAAGCCTCTGGCTTCACGGCTGCGCCTAGGTCTTTAAAGATTTTCAATTTCAAATCGATGTTCTCTGTCGCCGCTTCAATCACGATGTCGCAGTCTTTAAGAGCCGAAGCTTCTTGAGCAGTTTTAATACGACCCAACAATGTCGCTTTGTCCGCCTCGCTCATGCCGCCTTTTTTGATAATGCGGTCACAAGAACCAGAGATCGTGGCGATCCCTTTTTCCAAAGCAGCGCCGTTGACGTCCATCATGATGACGTTGAAGCCAAAGTTTGCCGCTACTTGTGCGATGCCGTTACCCATTTGCCCAGCGCCGACGACGCCGATCGATTTGATATTCATTTACCACTCCGCGTTAAAATACTGTTGAAAATCGAACTGTTTACCAGTACTTCACTTTAGTCTGGAGGTCAAAAGTTCTGGTCTTGAGCGCAGAGCCTAAAGCCTCAAAATAGAGAGATGCGGTCCGTAGTATCAAAGACATTGGCGTTTCTCTTTCTTTCCTCGAATTCGTGGGCCGCTCTGGCGACAGATGCAAGTGCTGCTGTCTCTTTTTTTCGCAGCAAAAACAGCCTTTTTCCCTCTGGCCAGGTGAGTCGAAACGCCCTAGATAATAAACTTTTACGAACCGAGACCGAAATCGCTTACCGCACCTCCTGGGACAAAAAAGAATATGTTCTGCAGGCAGCGCAAATTCTTCGCGACATTCATGTGTCTCGTTATGCCGATACGAAGACGGTCGCGGTTCTTTTGAGCGTGGATCGCAGCGATGCGCCGGCGGTGAAAACTCTTCCCGCAAAAGCCGCTTTAGAGATTTTATCGACGGACGATTATTGGGCGCGCGTGAAAGAAAGATCCACCGGCACTCAAGGGTATCTGCCACTGCATCTTTTGCAGGCTCGGCATGACGATGTCGGCGTTTATGTGAACATCATCGACACCTATCTGCGCAAAGAGGCGACCTCTCAAGGCCGCGTGATTACGACTCTTCCCCGTCTGCAAAGAATTATTCCTTTAGAGATCACAAAGAACTTTTTAAAAATTCAATATGCTGAAAACATCGGTTACGTGGACGTGACTCATTTTGTGTCTCGCGCGGATTACGCGAATCTAGCTTATCATCCAAAGAAAAACTGGATGGCGGCCCTTTATCGTAACAATGATGTTCTGATCACACAAAAACGCGAAACCGTTCCCTTGAAAGAAATTTTGGGATACGTAACCAACAGTCATCGCGGCGTTGTGATTCGCCCTGAATCTTCTTCTTACGGTCCTCCCCTTCGCGCGCGCGTAGAAATTCTTAAGCCAGAAGCCCACATCTGGGGCGTCAGCAAGCTTGATGGCCATGGTGAAGTTTGGTGGAAAAGAAAAAACCTTCTGGTCGAAGAAAAAGAAAGCGTTTCAGAGACCACGGTTTCCACCGACACTTTGATGAAAAGAGAAATTTATTCTATCGCGTTTGAAAATAAGAACTCTGTGCGTGGTTTAGTATCATCAGAGGGCGTTTATAGAACTGAAGACGGCCTTACCTGGACACTGATTCCGCAATTTGGAAAACAAACTTATCCCGTCAGTATTCACCCTGATGGGACCTGGTTTGTGGGTGCCTTCAAAAGCACGAATCAAGGAAAAAGCTTTGAGCCTTTCATTCGCTGGGACAATATTGCCGAAGCCATCGAAGCCGCTTATCACCGCAATCCAAAAATCTTGCGCCTGACGCAGATCGAAGCTTTACCTAACTCAAAAGTTCAAATCTATGTCGATACGGGAAGCAGCAAAGTAAAACTTCGCAGCTCTATCGGAAATCTTCATTGGGATGTTGTTAAGAACTAATTTACTTCCAGAGTTTTCCAGCGCACATCAAATAAAACATTTTAAAATCGCCCCGCAAGGACCACAGGGGATGCGTGAAGGTCGCAGGTCGATTCTTTTCGACGATAAAGTGACCTATCCAGGCAAAGCCATAGCCGATCACGGGTAAAAGCCACAGAATCATCCAGGCCTTTGTGACGAAGGCATAAATCAAGATGGCGTGAACCAAAAGTGTGCCTACAAAATGTAAACGACGATTGCGCGGATCGGAATGTTCGCGCAAATAAAACGGCCAAAATTCTTCGAAGCTTTTCATGGAAACCTCGCGAATACGTTACGCTTGAGCCTCTGGGAAATAAGGCTGCATCATATGACGAACCTTTTCTTGCAACTGAGGACGTGACTCTAAAGCATATTGAGTCGCATCCACTGGAGGCAACACATACAATGTCACCGTGCGCTTCCACACACCCCAATTCGGCACAATATGGCCTTTAGGAAGAATGGCGGCAGCCCCTTTAACCACAACAGGCACAATCGGAGATTTTGCATTGATCGCAAAGATAAAAGGACCGGACTTGAAAGAGCCCAGTCTTTCTGTCACCTGTCTTGTTCCTTCGGGAGCTAAGGCGAAACGCTCGCCCGCTTTGATACGAGTTTCAGCTTCTTTATAAACCTTGAAAACTTCCTCGCGGCGGTCGCGGGCAATCGGCAGAATCCCTGCTCGGCGCATGGCTGGACCAAAAACAGGAATGCGGAAAAGTTCAATCTTCGCGCCGAAACGGAAACTTCCCAAGTATCCATTCATAGCGAAAATATCAAAGAAGCTGGTGTGATTGAAAACGTAAATAAATCCGCCCGGAGGTTGATTCTCTCGACCTTTTACGATGACTTCGACACCAAACATACGGCAAGCGCCGCGAGTCCAAATTTCGACAATACGATCTTCTAAGGGACGATTTTTCATCGTCAGATTCACAATAATCAACGAAATGGAACACAACATCGTGTGAATCGGAAAATAAATAAGGGCTAAAATGGAGCGAGGATATGAAAGTAATTTCCAAAACATATTAACTCATCTCAGGGAATAAGCGCTTGCGTGCCGCCGTTCTCTGTCTTTCTTTGTACGCTTGATGCTCTGAAGGTCCCGACAAGATTCTTTCGTGAGCGGATTGATCCATGATCTGCACTTCGAAAGGATAAAAGAAACTAAATGCTTCTTGGCTTCCTTGAGGTTTGATTTGAATCAATTTACGAGAAATAAACTTAATAAATTTATAATCAGCGCCAGAAAAGAAATTTTCTTTGCGCAGGTACTGCACATTTTCACCCATCTCAGAAAGCTTTTGATCAAACGCCGCCTGAATACTTTGTTCATCTAAAGTATCCAAACGATGCGAAAGATCGTCACACACTTCCATGAAAATATTCACTGGGTAAAGGTTGTTAGAACTTTGATCTGGCATGATGTGCGGAAAACTAATCACGTTTTCTTTCACCAAAAAACGCACCACTTGGAAAGTATCAAAAAGATTGCGCGTGATAAAACGTACACCCAGCTTATCAAAGATCTTCATCGCCAAAGCATCTGGTTTTGCCAGAAGCTTGATCACCGTGCTCGAAGACGTTTTAAAAGGCTTCACTTCAAAACCTAGAAGTTCAATAGGATCTAAGATGTGCTCACCAGCCGTAGAACTTTGCAAAAAAGTCCGGTGAGTCGTGCCGTCATAGCGGATGCATTCTTGAAATGGTGAAAGTATTTGCGATTGGATCTCTTCAGAAAAAGAACTGAATAAATCGTTTTCTGCGTGAACAAAAACGTGCATGCAGCGAAGAATCGCACAGGCCCAGCGCTGCAGTTGAACCTGATCGGGGTCTTGCGAGCTTGCGTAAATTAATAGCTGACGGATGTCCCCAAGGTGACGACGGTCTCTAAAAATCTCGGGAAGTTCTTTATCTTCAAACCCCAGCTTTTCTAGCATCAGAACCAGGGCACGACGATGGTAGTACCAAAGTTTTTCTAAATCATTTTCTTTTGTGACATCAAAACCATAGCTTAAAAGAAAAGACGTCGCGGCCTCGAGCGAATGAATATTGAGTCTAGGAATTTCGATGGCAGAATGACCACCGACAACCGAGTTTAGAATGGAAGAATCAAAGATGAAACGTTGAGGCATTCCCCTATCTTCAAACTCGATAGGGGGTGAAGCAAGACGCAGCGCTTATTATTGGATCAAAGCACAAGTGTAGGCTTTGAACTGACCAAGAGTACCAGAAGCCGGAGAATATCCATTTACAGCCGTACGGTTTTGGTAAGTCACATTTCCTTGAGCAAGAGTGCCGTCGTATTGACCTTGGAACACGATATCGCCGTAAGAGTCGCTAAACTTGACTGTGAATTGACGCGTATTGCGATTGATTGTTCCCGAAGCCGCCGCAGAAAACTCTACTTGGTAAGGTTGGATCACTTGGCCGTTGTAAGATTGACCTGCATAAGAGTCGAAGATCTTAATAAGAACAGTCGAAGAACCCGCTACTAAATTTCCAGAAGAATCAAATTTGAAGGCTCCAAAGAAATCAATACCCGTCTTATCGTTGATATTGCCGCTGATCGTACCCAGTGTCTGAGGATCTAAAGTGGCAGAAATAAAGCTCTTCACTTGAGATTCAAAAGCGCCCGAATTCGTGTAGTCGTAGATCTTACCCACATTCATGGAGGTATTACCGCAGCTATTCACCGCATTGGGCTGAGTGACTGCTGGTGTGTTGGAGCGACCGGCAACGCGTGTGGCGCTGGATTCCTTCTTCGCACAAGCTGATAAGGACAAAGCCGCTAGGACCAAGATTCCCATCACTGATTTGTTAAAGAAAGATGTTTTCATAAAAGCCTCCATGCCAATCATAGAGGCAAGAGGCGGACCATCAAAAATGCAATATATTAGATTTGAGAGCGAAAACCCGTCTCATCCTGAAACATCCCTCCTTCGAGGGACGTTTTAAGTGCTCGGGTGTTTAATATTTGAACAATGAAAATTAGCGCAATTTATCGAAGGCCAAGAGCACGTTGATTTCCGCTGTCAGCCATAAGGAACCCGCAGAATCCACCAGGCCTTGATTCAGAAGCTGCGCCGGTAGCTCCGCCGGCTTTTTAATAGAAGCCAAATCAAAGCTTGGATCTACTTCTTTTAAAACGGCATTCACTTTGTTGTACTGCTCGCTACGGATTAGAGCCTTTTTCATTTCAACTTCAAAGCGCAAACCACGAGACGAAAGCAAGTTCATCCATTTCGTACGTTCTTCCGCCGTCAGGTAGCTGCGCGCGACTTTCACTTCTTTAGTAAGCCCGTGTCCTAGTCTTAAAGTCGTCTCACCGTTTTCTACAGCCGTAAGATCCAAGTAAAGTGCTGCCAGAATATCCGCATCTTGCGCTGTAATGATATTACGTGGAAGAACCTGACTGACAATCGTAAGAGCTCCTTTGGCGTCGGTTTCGCTTTCATCGACTTTAGGCAGAAGAGCGGAAAGGCCCGAAGCCAGTGTCTTTTTATTCACCAAAGAAAGCTGGTGGAAGAACGAAAGAATGCGATTTTGCTGCAAACTCGTCAGCGTGTACTCCCGTCCACCCAATGTTTTACCTTGAGCGAAGTAAGGACTGTTCGCAAGCTCGGTGATTTGTCTTTCAATAAAGTCTTTAGCAATGCTGCCGTCAGAGTTTCTCCAAAGATCATTCAGCATCGCCGCGTATCCACCGGCTTCGGCCAAAGAGCGTGTGCGCTCGCGACCTAAGGCATCGTCCATTCCCGCTTTGGAATAATGGATCTGACCTGACTTTACGTTTTCAATTGAAGCAAACTGAGGCGATGGGACAGAGTTGACTGTTTTATCTAAAAGAACCTGATTAATAAACTTCAATGTATCAAGATTGACCTTCCCCCACTTCACGGTGTCTTGAAGAACCACGTCGATGTCGTTAACAACCGTCGGCTGATCTGCAGGGTACAAACGGCCAATGATGGATGCAAAAAGAACCTTAATGAAACGTTCTTTTTCATATTTCGTATCCAAGTATTTGCGAAGAAGCGGATTGTTTCCAGCATCGAAGCGCTCACAACCATAAATCTGCAAAGCTTGGCTTGAGGCTAAAGCGATATCATCATCCGTGCAGTAGCGAGAGATCTTTTCGTCTAAAGCTGTGTGGTCCGCCGAGTAAGCCCAATCCATCGCCATCTTATCATAGGAAAGAGGCGCATATTTGATTCTGGCTGCCATCAAGACGTCATCAATACCGCTGACATAGTCCATGATACTTGTCGACGTTTCTAGGCCTTGGTGGTTGGGATCTTGAAGATAGTTTTTCGCCGCAGCTTCAATGTCTTTTGTAGACACCTTCGCAGAGAAAGATCCCGCAAAGTTATGACGAAGTCCCAAAGCATGTCCTAGTTCGTGAGCCACAGTGGCGCGCACGCTGTCTTGAGCTAGGCGAAGTCGTTGAGAATCGTTGGCCTCTTTCGCAATCGCATCTAAAGCCACTAGATTTTGAGTAAGATCACAAGACACCGCACCGGGGGCGACCGGAGTGTCATTATTAAGATGAACTAGATCACCAGAACCGACTTTCGTGAATACGGATGGCATAAATACTTGAGCTCTTAAGACTTCACCCGTCAGAGGATCTGATTGGCCAATGGCGTAAGCGGCCCCTGAATCTTCCCAAGGAATCCAGCGCACCATGATGCTGCGATCTTCAGGACCGGCTTGAGGATCCACATTTGTTTTCACGCTGATCACATCACGGCCAAAAACTTTATTCCAGTAAAGAGCGCCCTCTTTCACAGCATCCAGATATTGCGCCGGAACGGCATCAGAAATACGGATCACGATGGGACCTTTTTTAGGAGACAAATCCCACTTCGTGATTAGATTGATGATGTCTTTACTATGTTCTTTTTTACCCAGCTTCGTAACGAAGAATCCGACGCGACGACTTTTATCGTATTCTTTAGGACGGAAATCCGGAGTGAGATTGTAAGCGCGGATTTGCACGTTCATCGCGACTGTCTCTTCACGATTTTCTACGGTCGATGTATTGCGATCAGGACCGGATTTAACAAGATCAGAGCGGATCTTGATGATTTGCTCTAGCTCGATGTTTTTTTCATCAAACTTAATACCGCGAACAAAAGAGTCTTCAACAACCAAAGAAGGAAGAGAACTCTCCGTTAAGTCATCGCTATTGCCGCGAGGAATATCCGTGTCATAGGAACGCTGTTGAACAAAGGTTTTTAAGCCTTGCCCCCAATCAAAAGTAATGGAGTCAGTCTCTTCAGAAACGACTTCGAAAGTTTGAATCAGGTTCACCGTTTGAATTTCTTTGTAAATGCTATTGTAGTTCTGAGCTAACAAGGCAATGCGTCCGCCGGACTTATCGAATGTGACCACCTGAGGCTTCAAGTCGTACCATTGCGGTGTGGATCCTGATGTCTTCCCCGAAGAGATCAAAAGAAAGACTTTTCCTAAAGAGGATTTTTGAATCGTGATGCAGGATTTATTCGCACAGACATCCGTGGTATTGCTCGTAAACGACTCGAGCATATTGTTTGGAGCCTGCTTTTCGATGATAGTTTCTTTCGTACATGCTGACAGTAACAAAGAAGAAAGAGCAATGCTGAGAAGCCCGATGCGCTGATTCGAATTCATGTAAGAACCCCCAAAAACCATATTCAAGAGACACTTATGCCAAAGAAACCCCCAGGGCAAAAGGTGTCTGAAAAAAAGTATGAAATGTTGATAAGGTAGACAGATCTTAAGCTCGTCAGAACGCTTATAGACCAGCTGAGGTCAACTCCCCGAGGGAGACCTGTATTTCTGCATGGGACCTTGAGGGCCTTCCCACCCCTTTAGACAATAAGAGCGTAACTTAAGAGGTCCTTATGGAATGCAAAGTACAGTGCCCATATTGCCGGGAAAAGTTCTCTATTCAAGTCTTTCGCGAGGACGGCGAAGACCAGGAATTTATTTGGGATTGCGAGATTTGCTGCCGCCCTATTGATATTCATGCGCATTGGGACGAAGACCACCGTCGGTTTAGGCTGATGGTAGGACAAGGCGGCGATTTCGATGAAATGCGAATTGACCCGATTTTTTGATTATGTATTTATGTGCTTATGCACATTCGTCCTTTAGAACTTCGTGATCTTCCGGCGGTTAAGACTTTCACCGATGCTAGCATCGGCCTGAATTACTTTACTTTGAAAGAACTTGAAGAGTGCTTTCAAAAATCTTTTTCAGGCGAAGTGATGTGCTCTTTTGTTTTAGCCAATTCTCAAGATGAAATTTTTGGTTTGCGCTTGGCTTATCCGCCGGGCTCTTGGAGTAAAGGCAAAGGAAAGAAACTGCGCCCTGATCTTTGGAAAGTTCCACTAGAAAAAGTCGGCTATTTTCAAAGCTTGTTTTTATCAGACGCGGTTCAGGGACAAGGCTGGGGTCCCAAACTTTCCGACTCCTCGATCGAGAGTTTTAAGCTTGTGGGAACGGAAGCTATTGTCACCCATGCGTGGAAGGAATCTCCGAACAATTCTTCGATTCGCTATTTGACTAAGTTTGGTTTTGAAAGTGTTGCGACCCATCCTGAATATTGGATTGATGTGGACTATGAATGTGTTCGCGACGGAAAACCCTGCCGATGCACGGCAGAGGAAATGATAAAATATCTGTAGGTCTCTATGAGTATTTCTTATTGGCTCGATTCTGCAACTTCCTCATCCACATCCGCAAAAACCTATGACTTCCTCATAGTCGGCGCAGGCATTGCGGGGCTTTCAACGGCCTACTGGTTGCAAAAAGAAAATCCCACCGCTCGCATTGGGATCATTGAAAAACACCGCTTGGGATTTGGCGCTTCAGGAAGAAACGCAGGCTTTGTGACTTGCGGATCCACCGAGCACTTTATCAAACTCAATGAACAATTTGGTTTACAAAAAGCCACAGAGATTTGGAAGTTTTCCGAAGACAATCGCAAACTTCTTTTAGAGCACATTATTGAAGACAAAGCCGATGAACTGGATTTCCGTCACACGGGCTCTTGCACGGTCGCTCCAAGTTCAGAACATTGGCTGAAATACAGAATGACGGCAAAACTGATGCAGTCCGCTGGCATTGATGTTCATGAAATCGGACCTACTGACTTAGAAAAAGATTTCGGAGTCACCGGTTTTGAAGGCGGCATTCAATACACGGGTGACGGTTACATTCATCCGGTAAAACTTCTGCAGCGTCTTCGCGGTAAAATCAAAGCCGATATTCACGAAGGCACGGAAGTGTTTTCGGTAAAAGACAAAGGCACAACCCAAGTCTTACGCACGGATCACGGAGATTTTGAAGCGCCTCAAGTGATCTTCACCTTGAACGCTTATTTGCCATTAGTTTTAAAGAATTTTGAATCTTTGATTAAGCCTGGTCGCGGGCAAATCCTTGTTACAGAACCCTTACCGGCGTTTGTGCGAGGGCCTTGTTATCTGACGAAGCATCTTTGCTACTTCCGTCAACTGCCAACGGGACACTTGCTGATTGGTGGCTTCCGAAATTTAGCGATTGATGTCGAGAATACTTATTCTGATGAAACCACTTCTTTAATCCAAACCGCCCTTTTTGATTTCGTAAAGAGCCACTTTAAGTACGGAAAAGAAGCAAAGATCGCCTACCAGTGGTCCGGCATCATGGGCTTTTCCCCAGACGGACAAATGATTCTGGGAGCCCTTCCTGAAAACAAAAACATCCACATCATGGCCGGCTGCTCAGGTCACGGCATGGGCCTAAGCTTCAACGCCGCCAAAACCCTTGTCGCAGGCATGCACGGAACCGAGATCCCAAAACACCTCTCCATCTCCCGCTTCTAGAGGTGCCTGCTTCTTTTTTGCACTTCGCTGCAGCAAATGCTGCGCTGAAGTGCAAAAAAGAAGCAGGCACTCCAAAAAAAAGCCCAGCGTTTTTTAGCTGGGCTTTCTTTTTTTACGCGGGCCAGTTGGAAATACTCCCCTGGCACCTTTTCTTAGTTGTAGAACTTGCGGTTTGATTTTGCCATGTTCGTTAGAGGAACAGATGGTTTCAAACGGCCGGCTTTACGAGTGGAAGCGTACATCGCTAATTGATCAGCGACGTATTGAGTTCCTACGGTGTCTGTGTACTTCAGAAGACCGCCGCGGAATGGTGGGAAGCCTGTTCCCATGATCATCGCAAGGTCAACTTCGTGCGGAGTTTCAACGATGCGGTCTTCAACCAAAGCCAAAGAACACTCGTTCACCATCGCAAACACGCCGCGCTCGATGCACTCTTTAGAGTCGTAGGGATTTGTGGGTTGACCCAATCCCAAAGCCGCATAGATGCTTTGATCGACGTCACCACGTTTTCCATCTTCAGAGTAGTGATAGAAGCCTTTGCCATTCTTACGGCCCAAGCGGCCGGATTTTTCAAGAGCTTCCATGCAAGGAGCCATCTCGATGCGCTCACCAAAAGCTTTTTTGAAAATCTTAAGAACCTTGATACAAACATCAAGACCGACTTCATCCATCAACTCAAATGGTCCCATCGGCATACCGAATTCTTTAACGTAAGCCTTGTCGACCACTTCAATGCTCATACCTTCTTGCATTAAGAAAGCCGCTTCAGCCATGTACGGAAGAAGAAGACGATTCACTAAGAAACCAGGACCGTCTTTAACCACGACAGGCATTTTTCCCATCTTCTTAGTCAATTCAAAGATTGTCGCAATAGTTTCATCTGAAGTTTTTTCACCACGAATCACTTCAACCAAAGGCATTTTGTTCACCGGATTAAAGAAGTGCATACCTGCAAAGTACTCTGGACGAGGATGGCCTTTAGACATCTCTGTCACTGACAACGAACTTGTATTCGTCGCGATGATAGCGTCAGGGCGCATATGGCCGGCGCACTCACCGATCACTTTTTGTTTAATGCCCATGTCTTCAACAATGGCTTCTACAACGACATCAAGATTTTTAAATCCCGAGTAATCTGTCGTCACAGACACCATGTCCATTTTTTGTTGGTACTGATATTTATCGATAGATTTACGTTTAAGAAGCTTCATCCAAAGATCGGAAGCATGCTTAAGACCTTTACCCAAAGCATCGGTATTTAAGTCCTTCATACGAACCTGAACACCTTTATCCGCAGCGACGTAAGCGATACCACCACCCATTGTGCCGGCACCAAGAATACCCATGCCTTTCACTTCGCGTGGTTTGACATCAACGCCCGGAACGCCGTTTTGTTTTTTAACCATTTCGGTCAAATAGAAAACGTGGATCAAGTTTTTAGAAATATCCGTGATGCCCAACTCACAGAAGCCTTCACGCTCAATGCGCATACCTGCTTCACGATCGCTCATGCCGTAAGTTTTTTGAATCACTTCCAAAGCTTTCAAAGGAGCGGGATAGTGACCTTTCGTCGCCTTTAAAACACCCTCACGAGCTTTTTTGAAAACGATACCGCGACCCAAAGCTCCCTCAAGAACTTTATTCACGGCCCCTTGAGGTTGGAATTTCTTACGACGCTTTTTCGCACCGCTAGAGATAATCTCTTTCGCCCATTTAACAGCTTGTTCATCCAAAAGATTGGGATGCACGACTTTATCAACAAGACCTGACTTCAAAGCCTTTTTCGAGTTCACAGATTTACCAGCCAAGATAATATCCAAAGCCGCCTGCAAACCAATCACGCGAGGCATACGTTGCGTACCACCGAAGCCCGGCAAGATACCCAACTGAATTTCTGGAAGACCAATTTTCGTAGAGGAATCATCAGAAGCGATACGATAATCACAAGAAAGAATGAACTCACAACCTCCACCCATACAAGCACCATGGATAGCCGCCATCGTCGGCATCGGCAGATCTTCCACCATATTCATGATGTCCTGACCACCCTTCACCGCCGCCTCAAACTGATCTTTCGTCGTCATGCTTTTGATTTCTTCAATATCAGCACCCGCAATAAAAATCTTAGGCTTCGCCGACTTAAAGATCACCGCTTTGTAAGAAGACTTCTTAAGCTCTTCAAGAACTTCCTTAAGTCTCATCATAACCGGAGTAGAAAACTTATTAACCTTCTCCCCAACCAAATCAAAAACAACAACCGCAATCTCACCCTGAGGAACGATCTTAATACTCTCTTGAACAGACATTCTGAAAACTCCTAAGTTGCAAAAACAAAAAAAAGAAAATTAAAAAATCAAACCTAAAACGCCCCAAAAACCCAAACCGCCGAAGGCCAAAAAAAACAAAAACCAATACCGTCCTTGAAACGAAGAACGAACACGTTCTTTGCCGCGAACTCTGTGCTGGCCTCTGTACTCAGTGGCGAGTTCCGCAGCAGTAGCCCCAAAGGGGCACGTCCGCGAGGACTGTCCGAGCCAATGAGAACAGAGGCCAGCACAGAGCTCGCGGCAAAGCACCGAGATCGACCTACCCTTCGTTCTCAAGAACCATTGATCCGCCTTGGCCTCCGCCAATACAAAGTGTCGCCAAACCGAATTGAACATTTCTGCGCTTCATCTCTTTAGCCAAAGTAAGAACGATACGAGTTCCTGTTGCCCCCACAGGGTGACCGAAAGCGATCGCTCCGCCGTTCACATTCAAGATGTCATCACGGATTTCGCCCACTTTGGAAGTTAAGCCTAATTTTTCTTGAGCAAATTTGTCAGAATCCATAGCTTTTTGGCAGGCCATGACTTGGGCTGCGAATGCTTCGTTCAACTCGACAAGTCCCATGTCTTTCATTGAAAGACCCGCACGCTTTAATGCCAACGGCGAAGAGTACGCAGGACCTAATCCCATGCGCTCGGGCTCTAGCCCCGCAAAACCATAAGAACGGATTGTTGCAAGTGGCTTGTAACCTAAAGAGTCCGCTTTTTCACGCGACATCATCAGCACCATCGCTGCACCATCTGTGATCGGGCAAGAGTTCCCTGCAGTGATAGAACCTGTGGCTTTATCGAAGAATGGTTTCAACTTCGCCAAAGCTTCCATCGTTTGTGATTCACGAGGACCGATGTCGTCAGAAACGACTTCTTTGTATTCAGGAGACAGATACACCGGAGTGATCTCTTCCTTCATACGTCCTTCTTTCATCGCTTGCGCCGCCCTTAAGTGTGAGCGCAAAGCAAACTGATCTTGCATATCGCGAGACAAGCCCCACTCTTTTGCTAAGATCTCTGCCGTTTGTCCCATGTTGATGCCGACGAAAGGATCTGTCAGACCTAGCATCACAGAGATTTGCGGGAAGTGCTCGTCACGCATATTTCCTTGCAACAAAGCTTTGATCTGATTCATGTCTGCTTTGAAAAGCTTCCACAACAAAGGCAAAGCCTGCTTCGGACCTTTCGCAGCGAAAAGACCGTCATAGATGTCTTGGAATTTTTTTGGAAGAAGCGTCGGCATTTGCGACATGCTTTCTGTACCACCCGCAAGAACGACATCCATTGTTCCTGATTTGATTTTTTCGTAACCGTTAGAAATAGATTCCAAAGCGGAAGCACAGTTTCTATGCACAGTGTACGCTGATGTTTTCAAAGGAATGCCTGAGTTCAAAGCAACAACGCGAGAAATATTAACGGCATCAGGAGGATTTCCGGTGTTGCCGATAATCACTTCGTCAACACTGTTCACATCAAGATTTGTTTTTGCGATGAGTTGTTTTAAGGCAGTTTTTCCAAGTTCTGCCGGATGAACTTTTTTAAGTTTTGTCCCTGCTTTTGCGAATGGTGTACGAACCCCTTCAACAAGAACCACATCACGTGGTGATTTCATGCAATTCTCCTTAATTGATATAAGCCATTAAAATCATATGTCTTTTCGGTTGTTCCACCAAATATAAATAGCAAGAAAATGAGGCAGATCTGGACCTGACGCACTGCACTCTTTGGTGGCAAGAACCCGAAAGCCTTATCCAGCTTGAAGAAGAGCTAAGAAAATAGAAGCCGAACTCTAGAAGTGAGGAAGGGTCAACTAGACCCTAAAGAAAAAAGGCTCACTTTAATCGCGAGCCTTTCTATAGCTTGAACGACAGACTGGTGTACTAGTCTCTAATGACCGGATTTAAGAAGAACACACTTTGCCAGAAAAGACGCGTGTGTGCATAGTTCATCGCAGGGAAGTCTTCCTTAGAAAAAATAGACGAGACGAAAAAACGTGTAAGATCACTTCGGAATTCCGTCGATAAAGGGTCAATCGCTGAATAGACGATTTCGTGAATCACCAGCGCGACTTTATTCACATCATCCAAACGCTGCCACATCGCTCGATCAATGCGTATGACATTCACGCGACGCTCAGCCAGTTGCACAAGCTGATATCCTTGCCAACGGCCATCAAGAAACGTGTCATCGGCCGTCAGTGCCAACGGTCCTTCCACCAACTGCCACTGCAAACGACGAGCGGTATTATACAAACGCATCATCACTTCGGGAGAGAACTGATTTAACTCCAGCAGCTTAAGATAGATTTTCTCTCGCGGGAACGAAGCGGGAAACGCACGAAACACCACTTCTTTTTTCAATCCAAAAACAAAAGGTTTCTTCGCGGGAAGATAAGCGTCGTAAGGAGTCCGTTCCAATAAATCTAAAAGATAAGCTTTGTTACCAACAACAATACCCTTGCCACCATTGCTTTCACGATTTTCTAGCGGCCCCGCCATCGCAGCTAGTGAAAACATCATTATGAAAAAAAGGACGAAAGTTTTCATGGCTGTCTCCTAAGTTTTATCAATTAAGGGGTAAAGAGAAATACTGAGTTGATAAATCTGATCTTTTTCATCACAGTCGTCTAAGAATTGCCCGAGTTTACGACGGAACTGCTTGATCATTCTTTTGGCTTCCAGAAGTTTTTTTGCACTGGTGGCCATCATCATCGACGACTGATCTCGCTCTTCAAGAGTGAACTTTTCCAACGCTTGATGGGCACGCACTAATATTTCCGATTGCATTTTTCGATGCGCTTCCGAGGCGCGAGTTTCACTTAAAATATCCGTGCTAAATCCTTCAGAGGAGTCCGTCCAACGCCCCTTCTCATCGATTTGCAGAAGCCCCACGCGCATCAATCGATCCCGACACTCTGTCGCTTGTTTCTCTGAGATTCCGATGGCTTTAGCCACCCATTTGAGATTGGGTTCAAAGCTCTTTAGCTTCATCAACTCAAGAACCTGATAATGAGTGATATCGGAAATAATTCTAAAAGAGTCTTCTGAAATTTGTTTGTAAGGAACGATTTTCTTGGGAGTTACGGGAAGGGCTTTGCGACGGTATTTATTAGCTTCTAGAACCTTATAGCGATCAATTTCCTCGCTGCTCAGGCGTAGTTTCTTACCAATACGCTCAACCAATTCTGGATGGACCGGGCGTTCATTGCGCAGAATCTTAGACAGTCGCGAGTTGTCGACATCAATAAACAAAGCAAATGATCGCAATGAATAACGAGGATTCACCTTTTTTTTGGCGTCAAATGTGAATCGCAGAAAGTCTACGAAATCTTGGTTTTTCTTGCCGTCATTCATGGGGCCATATGAACCGTGCGTACAGACTCTTGTCAATAAGCGGGTACGTTTAACGTACGCAAGTTCTGGAACCACAAAGAAATTTCAGGGACAAATGTACTCGAAATCCGCTACAGATCTGCAATCTAGGAAAGACTCCCTCGAATTCTCGTTGCTAAAATGAAGCTTCAACGCTCACAAGGATAGGCATCGTGAATTCAAATACTGTTGCAGTCAGACGCAACTCTTCCCTGACCCGCGAAGAGGTTCGCACTCTTCTAGAAAGTCTTGTTCAAGCTTTAGTTCCTCACCCCGGAAGCATCCGTGTCAATTACACCCAAGCAGAAAGAACGACGATCTATCACATCGATTGCCCTAAAGAATGCATTGGGCACCTCATTGGAGCTAAAGGCCGTACGGTCTCAAGTTTACGAACACTTCTCACAGCCATCACCGCAGGACATGGCTTTCGGTCCATTATCGAGATCCCCTTCTACGAAATATAGACGATTCGAGGGGTTTACCCCATGCGCCAAAGGCTCGATACGTTGACCCTTTCTGCCCCTCTCTGTAGAGTAATGGCACTTGTCGCAGGACTTTCCTAACCCCTTGAAATGGGTTGATAAATTCTCCAAAAGAAAGTCCTGCTTAACAGCTAAGCATTGGCAGGAAAGGGAGTATCCTTGGATACAAAAACAGAAACAAAAGCCGGCATCAGCAATCTAGATCAAGAGGCCCTTCATTATCACCAAATGGGCAAACCAGGAAAAATCGAAGTTATTTCTTCGAAACCCTGCATGACAGAAAAAGATCTGTCGCTGGCGTACTCTCCGGGTGTGGCGGCGCCTTGTAAAGTGATCGCCAAAGATCCTGCTAAAGTTTACGACTACACAGCCAAGGGAAATCTTGTCGCGGTGATCTCTAACGGCACGGCAGTTTTAGGTTTGGGAGACATCGGACCCCTGGCAGGAAAACCTGTCATGGAAGGTAAAGGGATTCTTTTCAAACAATTTGCCGGCATCGACGTCTTCGACATCGAAGTCTCTACGAAAGATGTTAACGAGTTCTGTAACGCCATTCGCGTTCTGGAGCCTACTTTCGGTGGTATTAACTTAGAAGACATCAAAGCTCCAGAGTGTTTCGAAATCGAAGAGCGTTTGAAAAAAGAAATGAAAATTCCGGTTTTCCATGATGACCAACATGGAACAGCCATCGTTTCAGGCGCCGCTCTTTTGAATGCCTGTGAAATCACGGGTCGTAAAATGCAAGACATCCGCATCGTAGTAAACGGCGCGGGAGCTTCTGCGAATTCTTGTGCGAAGATCTTTATTGCATTGGGTGCTCGTCGTGAAAACATCATCATGTGCGACTCTCAAGGCGTGATTTACAAAGGCCGCACCAACGGCATGAATAAATACAAAGAGTTCTTTGCTTCTGAAACCGAAGCGCGCACATTGAGTGAAGCTTTAAGAGGCGCTGACGTTTTCGTGGGCCTTTCTGTCGCGGGCGCTTTGACTCCGGAAATGCTCAAAGATATGGCCAAAGATCCTATTATCTTTGCAATGGCAAACCCAGAGCCTGAAATCACTCCTGACAAAGCGCGCGCCGCTCGTCCGGATGCGATCATCGCAACAGGCCGTTCTGACTATCCAAACCAAGTGAACAACGTTCTGGGCTTCCCGTCTATTTTCCGTGGCGCCTTGGATACACGTTCCACACAAATCAACGAAGAGATGAAGCTCGCAGCGGTGCACGCTCTAGCTAAGTTGGCACGTGAAGATGTTCCCGACAACGTTTCTGCAACTTACGGCGGTAAGAGCTTTAAGTTTGGTCGCGAATACTTGATCCCAAAACCTTTCGATACGCGGGTGTTGTTGTGGGTGGCTCCGCAAGTGGCGAAAGCCGCAATGGATACCGGCGTCGCAACAAAAAACATTGAAGACTGGGATGCGTACCGCAATTCCCTAGAGGCTTTGCAAGGTCCTTCTAAAGTCTTTATCCGTTCGGCGATCAATCGTGTTCATCAAAACTCAGCAGCGGCTGGTGGCGAGCTTCCAAAAATCGTTTTCCCTGAAGGCACAAGCTCTAAAGTTCTTAAAGCCTTGGCGGTATTGGTTGAAGAAAAAATCTGTCAACCCATCCTTCTTGGCTATCCAGAACGCGTGAAAGAAAAAATCAATGCTTTGGATATTCCTGCATTGAAAAACGTGCCGGTGATTCATCCGTCGAATTATCCGAAATATTACGCGTACGTTGAAAAGCTTTACTCTTTAAGACAGCGCAAAGGCATCAACTTGCGTGAGGCAGAGCGCCTCATGGCGGAACCAAATTACTTTGCTGCGATGATGGTTCACATGGGTGATGCTGACGGTATGGTCAGTGGTGCATCTATCAACTATGCAGATGCCGTTCGTCCGATCTTACAAACTATTGGTGTTTACCAAAATGGCGTGCCTGCAGGTTTGAACTTTATTCTTCTTGAAGACAAGTTCTTGGTTCTTGCCGATACGACGGTGAACTTTAATCCGACAGCAGAACAGTGCGCCCAGATCGCCATTCAAGCGGCGAAAATCGTTGAATACTTCGGCATTGAACCGCGCGTAGCAATGTTGAGTTACTCAAACTTTAGTGGTTCAGGCAGCACTCCAAGTAAAATGGCGCAAGCTGCAGACATCGTGAAGAAACTTCGTCCTGGCATCATGGTTGACGGCGATATGCAGGCGGATACGGCGGTCAATCCTGAAATCATGGAAAGACTTTTCCCATTCTCAGATCTTAAAGGCGGCGCCAATGTTCTGGTGTTCCCGAATTTAGAGTCTGCGAATATCGCTTACAAATTGATCCAACAAGTGGGCAAGGTGGAAGTGATTGGACCATTCTTGACGGGTGTCAGACGTTCAGCGAACGTCCTGCAAAGAACAACGACGGTGGATGGCATCGTGAACTCTGTCGTATTCACGGCTCTTGAAGCTCAATTCATCAAAGAAGTTCTCAAGTCGCGTGGTAAGTAATCTGATTTGGCTCTTCCTCAGGCTGGGCGCCACCTCTTTTGGTGGCCCTGCCGCGCACATCGCGATGATGGAGGAAGAGTTCGTTCATCGTCGTCAATGGCTGACACGAGAAAAATTCCTTCATCTTCTTGGCCTGACTCAACTCATTCCCGGACCTAACTCGACAGAAATGGCCATTCATATCGGCTATACTCGCGCAGGTTGGAAAGGCTTTTTTATAGCCGGCCTTTGCTTTATCCTGCCTGCTTTCCTTTTGGTTTTAGGCTTGGCTGTGCTTTATCAGAAATACGCCAGCCTGCCCGACTTCCAAAGTTTTCTTCTGGGAGCAAAGTCCGTTGTTATCTCGGTGATCGCTCTCGCTCTGTGGCGTTTTTTAAAAAGCAGTTTTGAAGTTCAAAATGCACAGGATTTTTTTAAGGGCTCGTTCTGGAAAGAAAAACAAAACATCCTTCTTACTTTCATCTTTTTAGCCGCGCTTTACATGAAGTCAAAAGACATTTCTGAAATCGTCATCCTTTTAAACTGTGGCTTGATTTCACTTTTTATTTCTCGCAGTCCTTCATTTCACACGCGAGAACTCGGAAGTTTATTTTGGGTGTTCGTTAAAATTGGCTCGCTTCTTTTTGGCAGCGGGTACGTCTTATTAAGCTTTCTGAAAACAGAGTTGATTGAAAAAAGAAACTGGATCACCGAAACGCAGCTCTTAGATGGAATTTTGGTAGGACAGTTTACTCCGGGCCCTGTCTTTACGACGGCGACTTTCTTAGGATATCTGACGGATGGATTGAGTGGATCCGTCGTCGCCACAGTGGGCATCTTTTTACCTGCTTTCGTCTTTGTGGCGCTGACAATTCCTTTCTATTCAAGACTGGAATCCTCTTTGACCGTGCGAATGATTTTAAATGGCGTGGTGGTGGGATCATTGGGCCTTCTCACCTTCACTCTTATAGCCTTAGGTCGGGATGTCTTTGCGAGCGGATTTTTGAGCGTTCTTGCTGTGGTTGCATTTTTAGCGATGATAAAAACGAAAACTCCCAGCTCTGTTTTGATTTTGTTAGGCGGATCTTTATCCTATTTTTTCAGCAAAATTTAACTTTGTCGGCACTGTCACATATGCTATCTTAAGTCTAGGAGCTCCAAGAATCGGAGTGACATACTTCAGGGAGGATTGTTTTAATTGACTAATCAAGCCCATGTATCTGCCCAAGATAGAGTCATCGTCATCGGCGTCGGCTTAAAGACCGAACCACTCACCGAAATTAAAGAAAATCTGTTGGAACTTGAAGAACTCGTCTCTGCCGCTGGTGGCGAAGTCGTGGGTTCTATTATTCAAGTTTTACCTCAATGGAATCCCGCCACCTTGATCGGTACGGGAAAGGTTGAGGAAGTGGCCGAGATGGTCCGCGACAGTCGCGCGAACATCGTGGTCATGGACCACCAGCTTTCAGGTGTTCAACAGCGGAACTTAGCCCAAGTGGTGAAAGCTCGCGTGATTGACCGCAATCAATTAATTCTAGATATTTTCGCTCAGCGCGCGCAGACCTTTGAGGGAAAACTTCAAGTGGAGCTTGCACAGTTGCTGGATCAGATGCCTCGTATGGTCGGCGCTTGGTTAGAATCCTTATCCCGCCAAGGTGGTGGTATCGGAACTCGTGGTCCGGGTGAAACGGCCTTAGAGAATGACCGTCGTCGCATCCGCGAGCGCGTTGCGATCATTAAGAAAAAGCTTGAAGGTGTCCGTAAAAACCGCGCACAACACAGACAATCCCGTCGCCGTCACGAGATCCCCTCTTTCGCTTTGATCGGTTACACGAACTCAGGCAAGAGCTCATTACTCAATCGTCTTACGGGCGCGCAGGTGATGGCAAAGAATCAGGTGTTTGCGACCTTGGATCCGACGACACGCAAGATTTTCTTACCTGACGGTCCTCCTGGTGTTGTCACTGACACGGTCGGATTTATTCGCAAGCTCCCCACACAGTTGATTGAAGCCTTTAAAGCAACGCTTGAAGAGTCTTCAGATGCTGACGTGCTTTTGCATGTGATTGATCTTTCTTCACCTAATATGGAACGCCAGGTGGAAGTCGTTGAAGCTTTAATTAAAGAATTCAACTGGCAGGATAAAAAGATCATCCACGTGTACAATAAGTGTGATGTCGCGCCTTTAGAAAGACAGTTTAGAGTGAAACACTATCCACGTGTCTTTGTCAGCGCTCTGACCGGACAGGGAATGGAGCAGTTGAAGAAACTCATGGCGCAAACTGTGAGCGAAATGCAGACGGATGTGCAACTTTACTTCCCACGATCTGAAGAATACAAAATCTTTGATTTGGGACGAGAAGCACAGATCACTCGTAAAGAAACAGCGACCGAAGGAACGGTTTGTTATACTCAGCTGACTCCTTCGCTCTTGAATCGCTGGAAAGATTATATCGTAAAATAAGAAACGTCTGCTCCTGGAACACTCTTGGAGCAGATTCTTTTCATCAACTCGACCTAGGTCGCTAGATGTGCCCACTTTTTCCTTAATGTTCAGAGACACTCACCGATAAGGCCAAGGTGAGGCTATTCTTATTTTCATTCTTTTTCGTATTTCTAATGATCGGCGCTGCGAACGCACAGCATGCTTGTATTAATGATAAAGGTGGCCTTAAGGGCGTCCAGAGTCAGTCTATCAATAAGTCTTTTGAAAACTCTCGAGATGCGCTCACGCTGGATTATCAGCTTAGCACCAATGGCATTCCTCGGGCACCTGGATACTGTGCTCGCTGTGCCACCGCAAAACCTCAGCAAGTCCAAGCTTTAACCGATCAACTTCAACAGGTGGTCGCAGAAGCAACGAAGACAAAGAAAATCAAACGCTCTTGCATTGAGGCTTCTTTACAGCGCGAAGTTGGAAACACCGGCTACACTTGCACTGGCGGCACCAAGAAGGCCTTCGATAATGCCGGCGCTTCCGCTCCTTGCTTAAACCAGAATGTGGTTAACTTTATTCAATTTGCACTGAATAAAGCCATCAACTGCATGTCGACCGGAAGAGATCCTATCGACAGTCGTTTCATTCTTAAAAAAATCAACAATGAAACCGCTTTCAATTTTTTCTTAGCTTATAACGGGGGCGTCGGAATCGGACAATTGACTTCAAATCCCGTGAAAGAAATCGCGGGCTGGAAAGAAGGAAAAACCCTACATGAAGGAAACGCCAAACACGTTCTCGAAGGTGTCTTGAACAGCCCGAATCCAGCGTGCACTCCCTTTGCTGAGCTGCTAAAAAATGAAGATGAAAAAGCCCCGCCCCTTCCCGGTTCACCGAAGAACTATTGCAAATGGGTCAGTCCGGGCGAAGGCATTGGTCGAAATTTAATTTATGCGCTAGGATACTATGTGTACATGCGTGACGATGTGATTCGTCCGGCTATTGAAAAACGCGCTCCAAATATGGCAAAGAACAACGACCTAGTGAACTACTTCACATTGGTGGCATACGGCCCGGGCGGTCCAGCCCAATCACTAGCGATGATTAAAAACTTCCGCTTATCTAACAAATCCAACCCTGCGGATATCCGAACGAAAATTCTGAAAAACAGCGGCTACGTCAACCAAACAGAGCAGAAGATGTTAGAGCTTTTAGGACACTTAAAAGAGGAACCATATTCTGCTGACGACAAGAAAGGAAACACATGTATCGAGTAATCCTTCTTGTCTGCCTTCTGTACAGTCCGACTTTTGCTAAAAACAAAAGTGTTCAGGATTTTTACAGTGAGTCTCAAGCACTGCTTAAAAAGGCCGAATCAGCGAAAACACTTTCTGAAAAACAGAGTTATCTAAAGACCTTAGAAAAATCCCTGAAAGCTTCTTTGCAGGAATACGAAAAAGAAACCCCCGAGGAAGCTAAAGGCGAAGAAAAAGAAGTGTCGTTATTTGAAAGCACGCTTGAGCCCGTCTTTGAATTAAAAGACAAAAAATCATTAGCACCTAAAGACTGCGACTCAAAAAAGCAGTTCATCATCACCGGCGACAGCATGGGACGCCCTGAAGAAGCGCCACG
Organism: Bdellovibrio bacteriovorus; assembly: GCF_001592755.1. Lineage (NCBI taxonomy): Bacteria > Pseudomonadati > Bdellovibrionota > Bdellovibrionia > Bdellovibrionales > Pseudobdellovibrionaceae > Bdellovibrio > Bdellovibrio bacteriovorus. Next base: position 53,566 of record NZ_LUKF01000006.1, read on the forward strand.
AACAAAAACAGCGCAAGAAGCCTTGCGCTGGATGGATGTTCTTTGCAAATAATTTAAATATCAGCCGGGCTTCTGTTTAAGACGATGTTCACGACGGGTTTTCGCCTCCACAAAGCGGCGACGATCGTCATCTGTCTCTAAAGTTAAAACGGGAACTTCTGTGGGCTTCCCATTAGAACCAAGGGCCACGAATGTACAATAAGCCGAAGCGGTATGAAATGTTTCGCCTGTCTTTGGATTTTCTGCATCGACACGAACGCCGACTTCCATAGAGGTTCTTGAAGTGTAATTCACACTCGCCTTCAGATTCACCACCCAGCCTTTATAGACGGGAGCTACGAAATCCAGACGATCAATACTCGCTGTTACAACTTCTTTATTAGAATGTCTTTGGGCTGCAATTGCGGCAGCGATGTCGATCCAGGACATGATCGTTCCACCAAAGATAGTCCCTAAAGAATTCGTATGAGAGGGTAAAACCAATTGAGTCATGATGACTTGAGATGCGGAAACAGGTTTGCCGTATTTCAAAGTTGAGTCCCCTTCAGAAAAAAACAAAGCGCAGGATAGCTTAGACCAAAGTCACCGCCGCCTGCGCTCTTAGAAATCCTAATCAATTATGATTAGATTCCACCCATACCGATGTCAGAATTACCACCACGGTTCAATCCGCCACCTGGAAGAGTTGTAGTACCACCCGCAACTGTCGCAGATCCTGCTGGGATCGTTTGAGTCGCGTTGTTATTGAATGCAGTCGCTGCAGCTGCACTTTGGTTGTTGTTTTCAGCGCGAACTTCGCTCTCAACAAAACCAAGGTGAGGTAAGCACCATACGATCAACTGTGCACGAGACTTAACATTCATTTTTTTATAAATGTTTGTGAGGTGAAATTTTACTGTTTTTTCAGTAACAAAAAGCTGATTCGCAACTTCCTTGTTGGACAAGCCCTTTGAAACAAGTTCAGCAACTTCTGCCTCTCTGTTTGAAAGACCTTTTTGAATGAGGACATCTCTGAGCATCCTTGCTCCCTCCCGCTAAATTGTTTTTAAATCCGTCTAAACCTTGTACGCCACCCAGGACTCATGTCCAAAAAGTAGCACGACCACCTGTAATAAAGTCTGACAACAATTTTTAGAATTCGCAATAGGTTTGGACTCTAGTTTTAAAAAACTAGACCGATATGTATGGTGATTTTACAGGGTTTCACCTTTTCAGGAGATATTATGTTTCCCACAAATACGAAGTTTTTGGTCGTCGATGACTTCGCAACTATGCGAAAAATCATTAAAAAAGTGCTAAACGAGCTAGGTTACACAAACGTCGAGGAAGCTGACGACGGTAAAACGGCCCTACCAATGATCCAGGCTGCAAATGATGCAGGCCAGCCTTACGGCTTCATTATTTCTGACTGGAATATGCCAGGAATGCAAGGTATCGACCTTTTGAAGGCTTGCAAAGCAGACCCTCGCTTTAAGTCTACTCCTTTCATGCTTGTAACAGCAGAGTCTGAACAAAAACACATCCTGGAAGCGGCAAAAGCCGGCGTATCTGATTACGTTGTGAAGCCTTTCAATTCGGCGACGCTTAAAGGAAAAATGGAACGCGTTTGGGCGAAACACAATCCTACTTCACAAGCAAAAGCTTCTTAAGAGCTGGAGTTATAAATGTCGGCTGCACCTAAAGTGGAAACACTGAATCCCCTTTTCGACAAACGTCTTATCAATGCGTTCGTCGACGGGGTTATTAAAACTTTAAAAACAATGGCGCAAACAGATGCATCTCCAGGCAAGCCCTTCATCGAACCTCAGTTCGTTTTGAAAGGTGAAATTGCGGGCATGGTGGGCATGGTCGCTCCTCCTCTTAAAGGAACTCTTCTGATCTCTTACGGTAAAGACAGCATCTTCCATATTTTGGAAAACATGCTGGGCGAAAAACACACGGCTATTAACGGCGAAGTGTCTGATGCTGTGGGCGAAATGACGAACATGATCTATGGATCTGCGAAAACGACGTTGAACCAATTGGGTTACAACTTCGAAATGGCAATTCCGACTGTGATCTCAGGCGACTTTAAAATCAGCCATGCTGATAAAGGTGCTACACTTGTTATTCCTTTTAATCTTACCAACGGCTCTACATTCTACGTGGAGATAACGGTTCAATAATGAAACCCACTTCAGGTCCTACTGTTGACGTTCTCATCGGGAGTCCCCGGGACTCCTTCTGGGAAACAGTCAAAGTGGTCCTGAAAGGTTACTACCCTTATCAGCTCAAGCACTTTCACAGTGTTGATGAAGCTCTAGAAAATACCTCTGACAACTTCACTCCGGTCTTAGCTCTTATCGACGGACAAGATGGCACTGCAAAAACCAATGAATGGGTGCAGTCCACGAAAATGAATTATCCCGACAGTCATGTGATCGTTCTGCACTCCTCAGCTGCGCCTCTTGATTTTAACGTCGTTAAAAAAAATGGTGCGGATGAAATCATGCATATCAACTTTGACCGAGAGTTTATTTCCGACGTGATCCTGCAGCTAGCTCCTATCGAGATGGAAGGCGATAATATTCCCATCACCTCGTTAATGCCGGTGGATCTGCGCGACATGGAAGCCCAGGTCAACATCAACTTCGATGTTTACGTTCACCTCCCCGCCAATCACCGTTCCGTGTGCATGCGTAAAGCGGGGGACGTCGTCGATGATAGGCATCTTGAAAAATTCAAAGCCTTAAAACAGCAGATGTACATCAAGAAGACGCAGATGAACGCCTTCTTTGAATATGCGCGCACAGTGATGAGCTTGCGCAATATTGCTTTACCCGTTTCAATGACGGAAAAGTTTCATCGTTCTAAAAAGTCCATCTATGAAATCATGGCGCAATTTCTAAACGGAGCGGCCACGGACTATTCAGAAGGCAAAATGATCCTAGAAAGATGCCGCAATATCATCGCGGACTTTGAGCTTACTAAAGACATGGAAGCCTCAGCTATTTTCGATGAGATCTTCCGCTTCACTGGCAACACTCGCACACTTTATCATGATTGCATTTGTCTTTCGGCTTACGCCGCCTACTTTGCACAACTTTTAGGTTGGAGCACAGAAAAGCGTGAGAACGCGGCGATCGCGGGGCTCTTACACAATATCGGCCTTTCGCAAATGCCTCCTACCGCGGGAGACAAGACAATTAAAGAATTCTCTGCCGAAGAACTTCAAGCCTATAATTTTTATCCCGAACGTTCGGTCAATATGGTGAAAGCCAAGAAGGTTCCCTTACCTCAAGAGATTGCTGATGCCATTGGACAACACCGCGAAAATAACGCCGGCACAGGATTCCCCAAGAAACTAAAAGCGGAAGACATTTCTGAGTTCGGTAAATTGATGGCTTTAGCGTATCGTTTCCATGAAATGACGGCTCTTCAAGACAACCGCCAAGCCACAGCCCCAGTTCAAGCCATCACTCTTCTTAAAGAGGGCGCTTTAAGCGGCAATGGGGAGTTGGATCTTTTAATGACCACCCAGGTTTTCAAAAAATTTAAAGCTTAAAGACTCTTCAGGTTCTGGCATATATTCAGACATGTCATCCATATAGTCCGTAGCTACGATGTCGCGAAGGTCGACTTTTTTATTCTGCCAATCCATCACTCTTAAGATAGCCGCTGAAGATACCAAACCCTCATAGACATAAAGAAAAATTAAAAGACTGCCTGTCACCCAGCGAACTTTGGCGCGACTGGCTCGGGGCTTGAATTGCACAACACGTGTTTCAGCAACCCAGTCTGCCAAATGGGTGCGATCGTATCTGAAAAAAGCCAATGCATAAACGGCCCAAGAAAAAAAGAACGTCAATCTTTCGGTCAACGGGCGCAAGATACACTGACGCCAATCCAGGGATTCTGTCGGGTGTGAAAACGGCACAACCTTTAATCCCATAAACCATTTGCCCGGGGTCGCCTGCATCATCACTAAGAAAATGAATTCGTAAATGGCCGGGATCAAAAACATCAAACCTAAAGTGTAAAAAGAAACCGGCACTTGATCGTCGGTGAAAATCAAAAGAAAAAACGGCTTCAAAAAAGGAATATAAAATATCAAGCGAACGGCCTGATCAATTCCTTGAGCCATCAAACGACGAAAAGTACTAGGTACATATACGTTATCCATGTTCTTCCTTTTGCAAGTAGCCCTGCAACCAAGCCAGAGCTTTTTCGCGCGAATCCAGACGGCGCTCTAATTGCAGATTGAAGGCCTCTGCTAAACACGCGCCAATACTTCTCCCAGAAAGTTTTCCTTTTAAGTCATCGCCGTTTAAATACGGCTTTGGCAGTTGAGCCCCCCAAGATTTCCAATCATCGAAGACGCTTTGAATGCGTGTAGATTCAAACCCTTCAGACAACAGAACCTGCAAGGCCCAAAGGTGCCCCGGTTCTGTCAGAGATTGCAACTGCTCTCCCCTTCGTTTTTGTAAGTACAAGGCCGGATTCTGCCAGAGCTCCCAGGATTTAAGAATGCCTCGCTGTTCTTTCACGGAAAGACGTAAAAGAGCCATCGCTTGTTCTAAATCCTCGCGGGAGGCTTGGCGCATAAATAAAGAAAGAAATTGCCAGGTCTCTTGAGCTCCCTTGCTTTGCGCCCACGAATTATCTTGAAGACGAAAGGGAAAAAGCTCTTTCAAAAGTCCCGTATCTTGCATCACTTTCAAACCCCTGGCGGCCGCCTTGGATTTTAAAAGCTTTCCCATCTCGTCACGCAGTCGTTCACCGCTGACGGTCTTAACAAGGTTTGCCATCTTCCCGATGGCGGCTTCGGTTGTCGCGTCCAAAGAAAAATCCAGTTGCGCGACAAAACGTGCGGCCCGCAGAAGTCGAAGATGATCTTCTTTGAATCGTCGTTCCGCGTCTCCGACAGTGCGGATCAACTTTATTTTGAGATCTTTTTCGCCCTCAACAAAATCAAGAACCTTTCGGGCTACGAGGTCATAAAAAAGAGCATTCACCGTAAAGTCCCGGCGTTTGGCATCTTCTTCAGGAGAAGAAAACTCAACGTGGTCAGGACGGCGACCATCTTTGTAGTCCCCGTCGGTGCGAAACGTGGCGACTTCAATATCGGCGTCACCGACGATCACCCTCATCACGCCAAAGACTTTTCCAACATTCACCGTTTTTTCAAAAAGCGACTCGATTTGATCAGGAGTCGCATTTGTGGCCACATCCAAATCATTGGCCGGAATGCCTAAAAGAGCATCGCGCACGCATCCCCCGGCCAAAAAGGCTTTGTAGCCAGCCGCCTGCAATTTGTGGTAAATTGCATTCACCGAGGGCCAATGAGGATGAGTTTCCAAAAGATGCTGAACTTGCGACATGGGAACAGTGTAATTTAAAGAAGGCCTTGAAAGAAAGAGTTTGTTCGTGACGCCACAGGAGATGACCTCTCTTATTGATGAAACTTTGCAGGAATTGGGTTTTTCCCATTTCGGCTTCACGTCGTTAAGCAAACCTTTAAGTTTTGATTACTATAAAGAATGGCTCAAAGAAGGTCTTCATGGCGACATGAAGTATCTTGAAGAGCATGCCCCCATTAAGGAAGAGCCGCAAATCAAATGGCCCCGAGCTCGAAGTGCTTTGGTTTTTGCGATTCCGTACTATCCCCACCCTGAAAAGAAAGCTGATTTTCCGTTAAAACAAGCGCGCGTCAGCCTTTATGCCCAAGGCATGGATTATCACTTTTGGTTTAAAGCACGTATGGCGGAACTTTGCAAAAAGCTGCAAGAAATCTTACCCGAAGAAGAGTTTTTACCTTTCACCGATAGCAGTCCGGTTTTAGAAAGAGATCTCGCCAAACGCGCCGGCCTGGGATGGGTGGGAAAAAACACCTGCCTTATTCATCCTAAAAAAGGCAGTTTGTTTTTTATCGGAGAAATTTACACTTCGCTGGATTTAAATACGACTTTTGAACCACTCCCTGATTTTTGTGGGACGTGCCGTCGCTGCATTGATGTTTGTCCGACCAATGCGCTTTTAGAACCCAAGAAAATGGATGCTCGGAAATGCATCTCTTATCTGACGATTGAATCACGGCAGGTTCCCGCTCCGGAGCTGCGAGAAAAGATCGGTGACTGGTTTTTCGGATGCGATCTCTGTCAAACCGTGTGCCCTTGGAATCAAAAAGTTTTTAAGGGCCAGCTGAATATCGAAAAGAATCTTAGTCTAAACACTCAGCAAGCTGACGACTTAAGTGAAGACTTGCGCTATATACTTACGGCATCGGGAAAAAAACTGACAAAGGACTTCCTGGGAACACCGCTTGCGCGGGCCGGATCTTTCGGATTAAAGCGCAATGCTTTAATAGTCGTGGCGAATCGAAAAATAGTGAGCTTAAAAAATGAAGTGAGTGAGCTTTTGTCCCACGAGAAGCTGGGGGAACTTGCCGCTTGGACCCTGGCTATTTTAAACACCGATTGAAGTCATCACGATCTTGTTTTTTTGCAAACACAATTCCCATTTTTGTAGAATTCAAAATGCAGGAAAAATTGTATTTCTTGGCGTCTCCAAATCCCAACCGCTGGCTGTGATAGATAAGAATATTTCTTTCTGTCAGCATGACGTCGACTCTTTTATTTACCAAAAGTTTCAGGCGTTTTTCTACGCCTTGCATTTCCTGATAGTCCGCCACTTTTCTAATTTCATCCAATTGGGACTTATCTAGAATGTATTGCGCATTTTTGAACGACACCACTCGGCGTCCCTTCAAATGCTCCATTTTTTCGATATGGATATTGTTTTCAGCCAAAGTCACCAGACAGTTTTCCGGTTGAAAAAAGCGTTCGCTTTCAAAAAAACCCGGAAGAGCCGCTGCTGGAATTAAGCCCCCAGCATCGAGAGCCCCGCTCCTTAAACGCTCAATAGTGCGAGCCGAAGGCATGGCCCGGTATTTTGCATCCCACTGACATTTTTTAAAAGCATGCTCCATGGTCTCAAAAGCGACACCACGTCCTTTGCCTTCTTCAAATATCACGTAAGGTTCTTGATTTTCGGGAAAGCCGACGGTGATGTTTCGTGCCAGTCCTTGCAGAGGAAGTGATAAACCCCATACAAGAAGGACTAGCGCTAACTTCGTCATCACAACCCCAGTTTTTTCAGAAGATCGTCGATCTCGGACTGTTTGAGTTTTTTATCTTTCGTGCCTGTGCCCACACTCATCGAGTACTCTTCACTGAATTGATTTGAGACCCAGCGCAGTCTTTCGATAAATGCTTGCGGAATTTTTTCACGAAGAGTCTTACCCTCTTCAAAAATATTATCGATTAAAGATTCCAATGTCTCTGTGGCATCCAACAAAAGAGCGACACAAATGTCGAAGAACTGTTCATTGTCGGTGATTTGAGACGCCTTGTAGCCAACAGCTTTGCAAAGCGCGGCATAGTCAGAAATCATGTGTAAAGGGTGATCGGGGGGCACCATCATCGCGAGGCTCTTCGCGCCGCCCATAATGCGGTCCACATTGTTTCCGTAATCAGCGAGCTTTGTCACTTGAGAGAAGTCGCCTTCTATACTTTCGAGAAGGTCTATCAACTCTTCAATCAAGGTCTTTGACTCGCCTACAAAATCTTCTACAATTTCTTTATCAATCGACATCAACTCACGATAACAATCGAAGGATACAGAGGCAATGGATTATGTTTCTATTCGCGTAAGCACCCTGCGCGGAGATCAAAAGATCGACTTCAACGCTTACGTTAAAATCAATGACAAGATGATCCTCTACCTTCGTCGCGGCGACAGCTTCGAAGGTGAGCGTCTTCAGCGTCTTAAGGACAAAAAACTTCGCAAGATGTACATCCTTACGGAAGAAGAAAACACCTACCGCAACTATCTGCAAAAGAATATCGAGATGGCTTACGACAACTCTTCCAACAAGGATATTCAAACGCGCGCGGAAATCATTCAAGGCTCCCAACAAAGCAACACCGAAGAGGTGTTTGAAAATCCCGATAATGTTGAGTCTTACAACTACTGCAAAGACGCCGCCGGTAAATATGTGAATTTCATCCTTAGCAATGCGCAAGCCACGCAGACTATCATGAACATGGAAAATACGGATAAGAACATCGCCCATCATGGCGTGACGGTTTCAACACTTTCCATCGCGTTAGCGCAAAAGCTGGGAATCACCGATTCCAGAAAAACGCAGCTTCTGACTTTGGGCGCTCTTCTGCACGACTATGGCCATCATGGCTCTCCTTTGAATTTAAACCAGCCGCTGGATAAAATGAGCCCCGAAGATAAAAAAATGTGGAATCAACATCCCCACGACGGAGCCCAAAAGGTTCACGATAAAAAACATTTTGATCAAACCGTGATTAATATCATCGCTCAACACGAAGAAACGATTAATGGTGCGGGTCCGAAGGGCATGCGCGAAAAAGAGATGGATCCTCTTTCGGTCATCGTCTCTTCCGCCAATGCCATGGACCGTTTGATCACTTTTGAAGGTGTTCCCAAAACGGAAGCGGCTAAAAAACTAATGATTGATCACGTCGGCAAACATCCGCTGCAACACCTGCAAATGCTGAATGATATCCTGCGCGGAGTTTGATTCAAGGGGAAGAAGCATTCGCCTTCCCCTATCGTTGTTAAAAACATTTTATCTTTTGATGATATCGTTACTAACTAGCTGGGAAAACTTCTTTTCCCATTCTTCCGCTGCGATCGTTGGCGTTACTTCACTTAGCAAAGCCATTTGAATCAGTTGTTCTTTTGTGAACTTCCTATCTTCTTGTAGCAAGTCGATAAGTTGCGCCTCATAAAGATCGAGGGCTTTTTCAGAAACCTTGTGGCTTTTATCACTGAAGACGAAGGCATACACACCCTTGTCTCGATTTAAAACCGAGTTTGCTTGCGACAACGAAACGATTTGCAGACTTGGGTTCACAAAGACAAGTCCCGCTTCCATCGCTCCCAAATCAAACGGTTGAATTTCGATCCAAGCTTTCACCCACTCCCAATGAGCCAGTTCGCCAAGTTCTTTGTTATCGGGAAATTTCTGCTTTAAGAATCCCACGAAATAGCGCCAGTGATCTTGCAAAAGCCAACTGCTCCACTCCATCTCCTCTAAATAGGTGTCACGAACACGCTTTGCGGCTAATCCCAAGCGCTGCTGCGTGAGGGGGAATATTCGCGAAAACACGGATTCTTGCTCTTTGAGAAAATCAAACTTTTGGCCTTCTTCCGTCTTCACCGGGCGAAGCCATTGCAGAGTTCTTAAAAGTTCGGCTTGATAAATCGAGTGAACGGATTGCGGGATGTGCTCTTCGTAAGTTTGCAAAACAAACTTTTTTGTTTTCTGCAGCTCTTCCAACTGATGGCGACGAACGGCGCCGACACCCACCACATCCACATCGCGAATGATTAAAACTTCAGCACTAGGCACTTCACCATTCATCGGAAAATAGAGGTTCTCGGAAGCCGTTTCTTTGGACATTAAGAATATCTTATGTGTGCAAACTCATAGGGGCAAGCTACAGGCCCCTAAAATCCCTTAAAACTGCCCTTCGAATAAGCAGTTGACTCATTTGGTCAAGCACTGGAGTAGGAATACTATTGACCTGATTTTCGAGCCATGAAACAAGGTGGGGCATGAGATTTTTGCTTTTCGTCCTCAGCCTTGCTGCCACTCCGATGGCTCTTGCTGTTCAACCTATTGAAGGAACAGTTTATAGAGACTCGCGCGGGGTCTATTTGTCTGCTTACTCAGACGACAACTGCAAGCTCTACACTATTGAGACGAAATCTGAAGATGCCGCTTTAAGCGTTCGCAAACTTTCTAACGGTGATACTGTTACGGCTTCAGGTCTGATCGATTCTAAGTCCTGCATGGCAATCATCGAAAGCGTTGATTACGTCGGTCTTAAAAAACTTCTCGGTTACTGGTACAGCCAAGAAGGCATCATCACAGTTCGTGATTATAATTCTTTGAGCTTCTATCCGATCAACATGAACGATTTCCAAAACGGGAAAGACTTCACGCAGATTGATCCGATCACTTACCGTTACAGCGTGACACCGTCTGATGGCAAAGAATGGGTTCTTTTCCTTTCCGACAGTACGAGCACTGTGTTCGCGACGATCTTGTTCAACAAGAACAACGCGACGATGAGAATCTACGATTCCGAAAACGGAGAGATCATCAAAGTTCTTCGCCTTTCTAAGTGGGGCAATCTGAAATAATGAGCTGGTTCCATCCCATCGACAAACATCTTCTTTTCACCAAAAATGATAAAGAGGATCCGCGTCTGGGTGAATGCGTCCAGCTTTTCCCCAAGGGTGATCTGCAACAACTGACATCTTTAGATTTTGATTTCGCTCTTCTTGGCTATCCCGATGACGAAGGCATTGCTTTGAATGGCGGTCGTCCCGGCGCTCAAAATGCGCCCACTCAAGTTCGCACTTTTCTTTATAAAATGACTCCCCACCTAGCAAGCACCCGCTTGCCAAAAATCCTGGATCTGGGGGACCTGGTTGATAAAGAAAAACCGCTTGAAGATCGCCACGAAAAAGCCCGCCAGACAACGCGGGCTTTGGCGCAAGCCAAGAAACCTTGGATCTCCATTGGCGGAGGTCATGACTATGGTTACTGCGATGGCGCGGGCTTTTTAGACCTTCACAAGGACAATGCCGTATTGATCAACTTCGATGCGCACATGGATGTCCGTCCTACTGACAAGGGCTTTAATTCAGGCACTCCTTTTCACCGCGTGCTTTCGGAGTTTTCCGGTCACGTAGACTTCGCGGAAGTCGGCATTCAGAATCAGTGCAACAGCCAGGCCCATATCCAATGGGCGCAAAACAAAGGGGCTTCCGTCTTCACATTGGATCAAATCAATGCCGAAGGCCTTATGCCGGTTCTAAAAAACTTCATGAAGGGCAAAGAGCAGAAAAAAGTTTTCTTAAGCATTGATATCGATGCTTTTACTTCGAATGAAGCTCCGGGTTGCAGTCAGTCTTGGACGACGGGTTTGTTCACAAAAGAATTTTTAGAAAGCTTTCTTTATCTGATTCGCGAATTCGATGTTTGCGGTATTGGGATTTACGAGGTTTCTCCTCCTTTGGATCAAGACAACCGCACCAGTAAACTGGCAGCACTTCTTATTCATAATTTCATCTTCGCCACTTTAAAAAAGGCCTAAATCATGAAACGCGGTTTCGGCAGCGACAATCATGCTGGCATTCACCCGCAGATTCTAAATTCACTTGCTAAAGCCAATATTGAACACGCGCCCTCTTATGGGACGGACGAGTGGACCGAACAAGCAAATGAAAACTTTCGTCAGCACTTCGGGAAAGACGCTCAGGTCTTTTTCGTTTTTAACGGTACAGCGGCGAATGTAACGGCTTTGCGAGCCCTGACTCGTCCCTACCATTCCGTACTTTGTGCAGACGTCTCTCACATAAACGTCGACGAGTGTGGGGCTCCGGAGCTCTTAGCGGGATGTAAACTCGTTGCTATTCCGACCACAAACGGAAAGATGAAAGTCGAAGACTTAGAAAAAGCCTTCATTCGTCGAGGAGATCAGCACTATTCTCAAGCACAGGTTCTTAGTATCACGCAACCAACGGAACTGGGTACAACCTACAGCCTGGAAGAACTTAAATCGCTGATCACTTGGGCCAAAAGTAAAAAACTTTATGTGCATATCGACGGAGCTCGCATCGCCAATGCCGCGGCTTATTTGAAAAAATCCTTCAAGGAATTCACGACGGACTTAGGCGTCGATGTGGTGTCATTCGGAGGCACGAAGAATGGCCTGATGATGGGCGAAGCTGTTGTGTTCCTCAACAAGGAACTGGCACAGGACTTTAAATACATCCGCAAACAGAGCACCCAGCTTCCTTCCAAGACTCGATTTATCGCCTGTCAGTTTCAAGCATATTTAGAGAACGGTCTTTGGAAAGAGATCGCCGATCATTCTTACACTATGGCCTTGTATCTGTACGAGGCTGTTCGTAATATTCCTGGGGTAACCGTGCGCGAAATTCCGCAAAGTAATGCGGTCTTTGCCACGATCCCAAGTCACTGGGTGAAAACCCTGCGCGAAAAATATTTCTTTTACGTATGGGATGAAAACACTTTTGAATGCCGTTGGATGACCTCTTGGGATACACAAAAAGAAGACATTGATGGCTTTGCCGAACTTTTAAAGGAGCTTGCAAAATGAAATACCCTCCGGTGCATTATCACAGCTACTTAGGCTTAGATCCTTTACTGAACTCTCAGCACCGTAAAAGCGAAGAGTACGGAAAGCCGGCTCACGACGAGATGCTTTTCATCATTACACACCAGGCTTACGAGTTGTGGTTTAAACAAGTTCTTTTTGAATTGGATTCGGTTCTAGAAATTTTCAAAAAATCCAAAGTCGCTGAAACCGACATGGGCTTGATGAGTGCGCGCTTAGAAAGATCCGTGGCGATTTTGAAAATGATCATCGGGCATGTGGATATTTTAGAGACTATGACCCCGCTTGATTTCTTAGATTTCCGCGACATGCTTTATCCGGCTTCGGGCTTTCAAAGCTTCCAATGGCGTTTGTTAGAAACGAAATTAGGCTTGCGCATGGACGACCGCCTTTCTTACAACCAGGCGCCTTTTTATAAGTCCTTAAGCGAAAGTCAGCAGGGCGAAATGCAAAAGGTGATCTCACAACCGTCTCTTTATGACTCTGTCGAAAAGTGGCTAGAGCGCACACCCTTCCTTCAAGGCGAAGATTTTAATTTCTGGGATTCATACAAAAAAGCCGTCGCAACCATGTTCCAAGAAGACATGGACATTGTGAAAAACAATCCTCGTCTGAGCGATGAAGATAAAAAGAAAAACATCGAAGGTTTACAGGCCACCCTAAAAAGTTTCGATGCTCTTTTCGATGAACAGGCCTTCGAGCAACTGCGCAAAGAAGGTCAATTCCGTCTGAGCTACAAAGGTATGCACGCGGCGTTGTTGATTCAGATTTATCGTGATCAGCCGGCCCTTCAAACTCCATTCCGTATCATCCGTGCCCTTTTGGATATCGATGAGACTATGACAACGTGGCGCTATCGCCATGCCTTGATGGCGATGCGTATGTTAGGTCAGAAGATCGGCACTGGCGGATCAAGTGGTCACAAGTATCTTGCCGATGCGACAGCGAAGCACAAGATCTTCGGAGATTTCTTTAACCTTACGACCTTCTTCATCCCTCGCTCGAAAGTCCCGCCACTTCCGAAGTCGATGACAGACAGAATGAATTTTCATTATTAAAAGTATCTCTACAGAAAAAGCGTCGTACGATCGGGTCTTACCGGAATCACCAATAAGACTCGAACCGGCGATGACAAACTAAATTTGAATGCCCTGCCTTTGTAAACATCGCCTGATCGTGTCGGAATAGACCTCATGGGATTCGCGGGTGTATTTTAGCTTGGTATAGACTTGAGCCAGATTCTCTACTCCTGATTCCTCAATTCTTCTTCTTAACTGAGGATTTGATAAATACCTCTTCCAACCCTCAATCTCTCGATTTTGATATGCCTGTAGAATCTGTAGATCCGTCTTATTTTCATAACGCTCTCGATGAACAAGGTGCTCAAGAGGAAGACGATCCCTCAATTCTGGCTTCTCATTAGGATACCCCATCGAAAAACCCACCACGGGGACAACGCCTTCGGGACAGTTTAGAACTTTCGCAATATCATCACAATTAGCCAGCGTCGTGCCCATATAGCAAATCCCCAGGCCCTCTGCTTCTGCCGCGAGTGCGGCATTTTGACTGGCTAAAATCGCATCGATCGAAGCAATCATAAAGCTCATGAAGTTATCAAAATTATCCGGGGCTCCACGAAGCTTTAACCATCGTCGCATGCGATGAAAGTCCGCGCAAAATGTCAGAAGCAGCGGAGCCTCTAAGACCATGCTTTGACGGAAGTGCGAGTCAAAAAGATCCTCTTTAATCTTTTGCTCACTGGTCACAATGACGGAATAGGCCTGCATATTCCCCGACGATGATGCTCTTGAAGCTGCATGCAAAATACGCTGTAACATCCCCTCAGGAACTAGATCTTTTTTATAAGACCTAATGGAGGAATGGCTGTTGATCGCATCCAAAATTCCTTCAGCTCCCATGATGGTACCCTTTAGTTTCTTGTCGCTTCAAAAGTACCAAGAAGCTTACCGTCTTCATAGTAGGCTGCACCATTAAGAACCGGCGGTTTATTTTCTTGGACGACCTTCAGGTAACTCTCGGAATCTAAGTGCGCCTTGTAGCGAACTTTATAGCTTCCGCCGTTTTCGGTCGCGATGATTGTAAAATCCAATGCACACTCGGAGCTGACAGATGAACAGTGAGCAGTTCCTTCCAAAGGAGATTCGAAAATTCCTGGGACCTTAATCAGCCCTTGAATAGCGTCTTCATAACCTTGAAGGCGAATCGGAGCTTGCGACCCTTTTAAATCCAGCTCATCATCAAAAATCATCTCGCCAATTTTCAATTTCATCGAATAATGACCATCTAAAACCGGCCCTGAGTTCAACGCCTGCGCGCCGAAAGACGCGAACATAACACCTAATGCAACTAATGCTTTCATAAACCTTCCTTTACATGGGTTCAGGCAGAAGAAATAGCCCACATAATATTTGAATAAAAGTGAATTATATGGAACAACCTGTTCCATATGGATACAAATCGCCTTAAGTATTTTTGCACCATTGCGGAAGTGGGCTCCCTAACGGAAGCCTCCAAAATTCTCGGCATCTCTCATAGCGGGCTTTCAAAAGCGGTGACATCGCTTGAAGAAGAAACAAATCTGAAACTGTTTCAATCCCAAGGCCGTGGGCTGGAGATCACAGAAGAAGGTAAATGGTTTTATCAAAAAGCCTTAGAAATACTAAAAGTCGTAAATGAAGTTTCTGCCGGGTTAAAAAAAGAAAGCTCGATCCTTCGCATCGGTCTTTCACAGATTCTGGCGACAACCTGTTCCGGCCTCATTGCACGGGAATTAAACCAAAGCATGACCCTTGTCGAAGTCGAAGTGGGCGAAGCGGAACAAAAGATTCTCAATGGAGAACTTGATTTTGCCTTTGTATTTACACCCTCGCCTACTGCAGGCATTGAGTATCTCGAGCTAGGATCCGTTCGTTTTAATTCCTATGCTCGCGAAGATTTTATTGAAGGAAAAAACTCGCAGGAGCTTTGCTTTACGGTTCCGGCAACCCAGTACCCCTTTAATCCCGTAGGCTACAAAGCCCGTGACGGCTGGCCCCTAAATATTCCGAGAATACAGCGTTTTTCAGTCAGCGATTTTTCCGTCGCCTTGGATCTTCTTCGTTCGGGGGAATCCGCACTCTACATGCCTAACTATGTCGCCGTTTTAGAAAACGAAAAAACTGCCGAGAAAAATAAACTGGTGAAAATACCCGAACACAAAGCGGCTGAATCGAAGCGAAAACTCTTACTGGCTAAATCCAGCAAGAGCGTAGAATCAAAAGAGATGAAAAAAGTCTCAAAAATCCTCAGAAAGATATGCTGCGCTTAAGAGACGTTCAAAACAATCAGATACTTACAGATCTTTGATGAATTTAAGAATCTCAGCAGCGTGACCTTGAGCTTTGATCTTACGGAATTCTCCGACAAGCTTTTGATCTTCGTCGATCACGAAAGTGCTGCGCTCTATACCCATCACTTTCTTTCCGTACATGTTCTTTTCTTTGATCACATCAAAGATCTGACAAACCTCTTCTTCTTCATCAGAAAGAAGATCAAACTTAAAGTCATACTTGCAGATGAATTTATCATGAGACTTCAGACTATCGCGAGAAATGCCATAGACAACGGCGTTTTGCTTTTTAAACTGCGAAAGCAGCTCGTTAAATTCAATACCTTCTGTCGTACAGCCTGGAGTGCTATCTTTAGGATAAAAATAAAGAACGACTTTTTTCCCTTTTAAATCTGAAAGAGAAAAAGTTTCTCCGTTGGAAGAAGGGATTTTAAAATTGGGAACTTTCTTTCCCATTGCGATCTTAGCGGCCATGAGGCACTCCTCCTGCAGGAATTTGTGGGGCTTCGGGTTGGGGCTCTCCCCCCTCCACTCCGTCTGGATTTTGCGGGTTTTCCGGGTGAGGTTCAACATCTATCACGGGGCCGCCTTGTTCCTCCACTGCTCTTTGCATCATCACATCCGGATCTACACTTCGCGCCGCAGGCACAGCAAACGTCGGTTGCTCAGGTGACCCCGGCAAAGGCGTTAGTGCCGCAGGTTCCTGAGGTTCTTGAACAGGCTCTCCGTTTTCCTGAACATGCATTTGTTCTTGGCCTTCAGGAGGAAGCTCTAGTGGAGGCGCATTCGCCGGTCGCTCGGCTTTCACTGGCGTCTTCGCAGGAGTTGGCGTAGGAACTGGTGCTGGTTCAACGGGTGGCGCGTACAACTCTGTTTCAGTGACTTGAATTTTACCCGCCATCGGAACATCCGCAACGATCTTACGAATATCACGCAGGTTCTCATACACCTTACCGCGCAATTTAATCAGATCACGGCCTTCTTTTTGATAATCGTAAACATCCAAACGCACCATTTGCTCTCGCGTACGGTCCTGCGCCCACTCTTTACAGTTTAAAGCGATCAATTGTTCTTTGTCGTTTCCACGCAATGTACACTGAATGGGCTTATTTAAAACGCCTGCATTAAGACCTAGAATTTCTTGCAGGTTTTCAGGATAAAAAGTCACTTGGACTTCCAGTGCATGCGCGGCCGAAAAAGCAGCGATGCGTTTGGCGGCGGATTTCTCACTGCACTTTTCAAAGACTTCTGCTTTTTGCGGAAATCCGTTCAGCCCCATCACATCCCGCTGGACCAAATAACGGTCGCAGCTAAAAAGCGATTTATTGGAAAGCTTGATATTCTGTGAGGACAATAATGCTCTTTGAACTTTTCCAAACGGCGATTTTCCGACAGGGCGACGCTCATCATTCAAGACCCACCAAGCTTCGCGATGAATCGAGTCTGCCTGTTCGAAATAACGCGCAAATACATTCAAGCTCTTATCTTTAGGTTCATCGACTTTGGTGGGTTTTACGATCGGTTTAGGCGCCGAAGTATTTGCCACAGGGGCTGACTTTTCCTCTCGGGAAAAACAAGAAATCAAACTTAAAGAAAGCGCCCCCAGGGCCAGGATGCGAACAAGGTGCATTGCTTAAGTTTTGCAAATAGACTGAGTGAAAACAAGAATTTACTTTACCCATCTCGAATCTTTACTCTATCCTTGGGTAGTACAGAATTTATTTAGCAACGTGGAGGAAAGATGGAAAAGATCTGGCTTAAACACTACCCTAAAGGAGTCTCTCCGGAAGTCGATGTTACGAAGTATTCGTCTCTTTTCGATCTTTACGAAGAGTCCATTCGCATGTTTTCTCAAAAGAAAGCATTCACGAACATGGGAGTCAGCCTCACCTTTTCTGAACTTGACCGCCAAGTTCAGATTTTTGCTTCTTTCCTACAAAACGAATTGAAATTAAAAAAAGGCGATCGCATTGCCATTCAAATGCCGAACGTCCTTCAGTTTCCGATCATCGCTTTCGCAGCTCTTCGTTCGGGACTGACGATTGTAAATACCAATCCGCTCTACACAGCCAAAGAAATGCAGCACCAGTTCAAAGACTCGGGCGCAAAAGCCGTCGTGATTCTCGCGAACTATGCAAGTCAGTTAGAGCAAATCTTGAAAGACACACAAATTGAAAGCGTTGTGATCACTGAGATTGGTGATCTTTTCCCAACACCGAAAAGAATCCTGGTGAATTCGGTTGTGAAGTACATCAAGAAAATGGTTCCTGCTTACAATCTCCCCCAAGCCTACACATTCCGTCAGGCACTGGAACTTGGAGCGATGAAGCCTTCACAAAAAGTAGCTTCCACTTTAGATGATATCGCATTCCTTCAATACACAGGTGGAACAACGGGTGTCGCTAAGGGCGCCATGCTTTTACATCGCAACGTGCTTGCCAATGTTTTGCAAATCCGTGATTGGATGAAACCGAAATTGCGTGAAGGTGAAGAGATTGCAATTGCGGCTCTTCCTCTTTATCATATCTTCGCCCTGACTTTAAACTGCTTGGGCCTGCTTCGTTATGGTGCAGAAAATATTCTGATCACAAATCCGCGCGACATCCCTGCTTTTATCAAAGAGATGAAAAAATCACCATTCACCGTCCTTGCGGGCGTGAATACCTTGTTCAACGCTTTGATGAACAATCCCGCCTTTACGACCATTGATTTTTCAAAAGTGAAAATCAGCGTGGCGGGTGCGATGACTTTACAAAAACCCGTCGCCGAAAAATGGATGGAGCTAACAAAATCCGTGATCGTCGAAGGCTATGGATTGACAGAGGCTTCTCCGGTTGTCTGCTGCAACCCTATTGATGGCACAGACATCGTGGGCACCATTGGTCTTCCATTCCCAAGCACCGAGATCAAACTTCTGAACGACGACGATCAAGAAGTAGCGCCTGGCGAACCAGGTGAACTGGTGTGTAAAGGGCCTCAAGTCATGGCCGGCTACTGGAATAAACCCGAAGAGACAGAAAAAGTTCTTAAAGACGGATGGTTACGTACCGGTGACGTTGCGACAGTTGATGAAAAAGGTTTCTTTAAGATCGTGGACCGTAAAAAAGACATGATCCTTGTTTCTGGTTTCAACGTTTATCCGAATGAAGTGGAAGAAGCCATTGCTTCTCACCCTGGCGTTCTTGAAGTCGCGGCGATCGGCGTTCCTGATGAGCACTCTGGAGAGATTGTAAAAGCTGTGGTTGTGAAGAAAGATCCGAATCTGACGGCAGAAGAAGTGATTGCTCACGCACGTAAGACCCTCACTGGTTACAAAACGCCTCGCCTTGTAGAGTTCAGAACGGAGCTTCCAAAAACGAACGTAGGAAAAATCCTTCGTCGTGCTTTGCGTGACACCGTAAAAGCTTAGTTTCAACTCAAGACTAAGAAATAAAAAAGGCCGACATTGTGTCGGCCTTTTTCTTTTGGAACTGCTAATTAAAAAATTAAGCTTTCTTATTCCAAGAAGCACACCAAGCATCAGCGTAAACCAGTTTACCTGCGAAGATGGTGCAAGTACCGGCTTCTTTACCGTTCTTAGTTTCTTTCTTAGCGTAGAAGCTGCACGTCGCACAGTGGTTGCCCTTCGCCTCTGGAGCTTTTTTGTAGTCTTCAATATACTTAACTGCTTTAGCGACAGAATCATTCGGATCTACCAATGGCATTCCGCCACCCGCAGCCGGAGCCGCGCCACCACGTTTTTTTTGAGCTGCTGCCGTCGAAGAGAAAACAGAGTTCAAAACAGTGGGAGCAATCACTGCTACGCCAGTAAGTTTGATAAATGCTGAAAAGAAACCGCGACGATTCATTTTGTTCTCGATCATGTTGCCTCCGATTGGTTTTTCATTAACCAATCATATTAGCTTTCATTTGGTTTTCAACTACTATGCGCCGCGCGCCACTTTATGTTGCACACTCTTAAAGAAGGCATAAGCCTTGAACACTTTATCGGAAAGGCTACGAAAGGAAATTTATGAGCATTTTAAAGCACTTAGGTCCACTTTTCGTGTCAATTCTTTTGACACTTAGTAGCCCCTTTTTTGCATCCGCAGAGGGTCTAGCGGCCCGTTGCGAAAGCATTTTCACAGACACGCGCTCCTTTGAAAACCTGACGAAATACGAACAGCTTTTCACTAAGGGTCGTGGCATCGAAACATACAAAGTCGTTCTAGGTAAGGACTTCTCACAAAGCCTGCAGCGTCTTTTATCCTCTCCCGATGGGCACTGGTTTGACTCTGGAGCAGGTCACGCCTTCGCGGTCAGACAAACTCTAGAAATGCCCGAGGCTAAGAACTTAACAACGACGATCGTCGCCTACGAAACATCAGCTCAAAGCACGAACAAAATGAAAGTGATTTCAGGAAGATTTTTAGAAAATATCGCCGATGCTGAAATTCCAAAAAGTCAGATCATCACTGATGTCTTCGGTCCTCTGGCCTATTCGGGTCGCCCTGACATCGTCATGCAAAAGTATTTGAACAACTTAAAGCCAGATGGAGAAATTTATATTTTCTTAGGGGCTCGTCACGAACTTTATGGCGAATTCAATAAGGTCGTCACGGCAGATGGAAAAGTTCTCAATCTTGCAGAGTGGTTACAAACTTTACCGGGAATAAAAGCGGAACTTATTAAAACTCCCAAAGTGGATGACGGAACACACTATGAAATGTGGACTATAAAAATCACGAAAACACACCCCGATGCGCAAGTACCTCTTGTTGAAATGGTGCATCTTAAAGAGGGCGCTCCGCCAGTTATGATGTTTCGTGAGACGGCTCCCGTAAAACTAAAAACACCGAATGAGCTGCAAACTCAAGCACGCCAACAACTTCGTGAAGTCACTAAGAACATCACGGCGACAGAGTTCTTAGATGCCTTCCGCGGTGGCGAGTTCCGCCATCCCCTGATTGCCAGCATTAAGAGCCTTAAGACCGAAGACCAATGGATCAACTCAAGTGAAGTCGGGCCTCAAGTTTTTTCCGGCTTGCAGAAAAAAGATTTTAACTATGAAGACACGAAGGTCTTCACGGGGCTTGCTCAGAAATTTATCCGTTGGAGATCCAAGGGGATCAACACCGAAAAAATGCACTACACTTTAATGAACGACACTCACACAATGGCAAACCTTAAGGACATAAAACTCATTACGGATTATCACGGAGACTTTATGTCTTCGTTTATGCCAGACGTAATTTTAAAACGTTATGTCGATGCCCTTTCAAACAAAGGCGAAATTTATCTTTACTTAGGAAAAGAATACGGCGGCTTTGGTTCCGACAGCATCGTGATGACCAAGGATGGAACAAAGTTAACTTTGCGCCAGTGGGTTCGCAACATTCCCGGATTAAACACGAGCTTCTTCCGTGGCGGCTATCATTGGACCGGCGGAGAATGGACTTTCTTAAAAATCAAAATCAAAGACAGAGAAAGAATTCGAATTCCCCGTCTTAAAATGATTGGGACAACGACATCACCGGAAGGACTTCCCCTTCCGATCTTTGAAGAAGTGATTTAGTGCTTATGACAAAGGCAGGCGCGGCGATTTAAGATGTGCGCGGTGATCAGGAAGATGCTCCCTAGAATGGTGACCACGTCGTGTTCGTAAACTTCAACCCACTCATGTGGAAGAAGCGAAGCGCCGCCGACCATCGTAAGGCCCACAACACCCAAAGTAAACACCTTCATCTGATTGTGATGTTTATAACCCGACCAGAATGCAAAAAGACCCACCGGAACGACAAACAAAGCCATAACCAGGTGAACCCACTCTTGATGGAAAAATTCGCCGAGAACGGGCAAAGCTAAAACTAACAGCGGTGTTGCCAGACAATGAAGTGCGCAAAGACTGGAAAGAAAAATACCGATCTTATCCCAACGGTCTGTTTTTTCCTCGAAAGTCGCGTGCTGTGTGTGATCCACTTCACAACAAGAATCTATTTTCATAGGTTTTTCGATGATAACTTGCTCATCCATGCGGACCGCCTTTGGTCATTTACTTTTGTCCTAAATGCAAGTCACTGTCAACTAGATCCTCTGAATCCTTCGTTTCAAATAGGAAAGATGAAGAAGGTACAAGCTTCATCTTCCTATATATGAGTCTTCCAAATGTTTGAATTAAGGCTGATAACCCGTGATCTTTGCCAATTTAGCGCGGAACCACATTTTGAAGTCTTCAATAAATCCGTAAGCCGCTGGCACAATCAGAAGTGTCAGTAGCGTCGAACTCACCAGACCACCGATGATGGCAATACCCATGGATGTTCTCATCGCAGAGGCCTCATTCAGACCAATCGCGATTGGAATCATACCGGCGATCAACGCCAAGGACGTCATCAAGATCGGACGAAGACGCGTACGACAAGCTTTTAACAAAGCCGCATTACGTTCTAAACCTTCGTGGATCAACTGATTCGTGTAATCCACAAGAAGGATCGAGTTCTTCGCCACAACTCCCAGCAAAAGAACGATACCAATCAGCGAGAAGATATCAATCGTCTTACCAAAGATCAAAAGAGCCAAGAAGGCCCCCGTCATCGCCAAAGGCAACGCCAGCAGGATCGAGAACGGCGTGATGAAACTTTCATACAAGCTCGCAAGAACCAGATAGATGAAAGTAACACCTAGGAAAATCGCCAGAAGCATGTTTGCGATAAGCTCTTTAAAGTCGTCAGCTTGACCTTGGAATTTATAATCAATTCCTGGAGGCGGCGGAAGCTCGGTCTTGATGATTTTTTCAATCTCGGCCGAGATGGTTCCCAACGCGCCACCCTTAGCCAAGTTCCCAGAAATCTGGATGTAACGGCCTTTGTTCTGACGGTTGATCTGAGAATAACCAAATGTCTCTTCACCTTTCGCGATACGAGAAAGCGGAATCATGTTGAAGTTCGAGTTTGGCACCAAGGTCGTTGCAAACTGCGTTCGCAAGTCGCGGTACATCTCTTCAAAACGCACACGGATTTTGTAGTCGATCCCATTTTCACGGAAGATCGCCTGCTCATTACCTTCAGTGCGATTACGAAGCTCGGCCCCCGCCGTGACCGTAGAGACACCCAAGGCTTCAGATCTGGCGCGATCAAAAATCACGTGGAACTCAGGTTTACCGGAACGGAAGTTTGTATCCACGTCCACCAGACCAGGGATCTTCTTCATGCGCTCCACCAGTTTTACGGCGTAAGCGTTCAACTCTTCCAAGTTCTCCCCTTGAATATTCACGTTCAAAGGTTTTTGTCCCGAGTTCACCGCATCGATATCACCCAAGGCCACGATAGCCTCTTTATCGAACTGTTTAATTTTCTTACGAATCTCTTCTTTGTAATCCGTCGTCGACATCGAACGCTTTTTACGCTCTACCAGACGCACGAATAACATCGCTTTATTAGATTCGTTGTTTGTATTTCCAACGACCGCAAGAACCATATCGACAGCCGGGTCGTTTTCAAAGATCTTCTCTACCTTTTCCGTAAATGTGCTGGTGGCCATAAGGGAAGATCCCACTGGCATTTCGATATTCACGTTAAACTCTCCGTTATCTGGCGACGGCAGGAAAGTTTTTGGAATAAAGGCAATTGTCACAAGTGAGCTGAAGAAAATCAAAGTACCCGCCAGCAAAATCTTTTTAGGATTTACTAGTGTGTACCTAAGACCTTTTTCATAGATATCTTCCAAACGAGTTTGGAAGCGGTCAAATGCCGAAAGCATTCTTCCGATGATGCCTGTGCCTTTATGATGCTCATTTGGGTGCGCCATATAAGCAGAAAGCATGGGTGCCACGGTGAAAGCGTCAAACAATGAAATCAGCATCGTAAAGACGACGGTCAGACCGAACTGTTTAAAGAACTGTCCCACGATCCCTTGAAGGAATGAAATCGGACCAAACACCGCAATAACAACCAACGTGGTTGCAATAACGGCCATCGCCACTTCTTTCGTTCCATCTAAGGCGGCATCTTTCGGTTTTTTACCCATCTCCAAGTGACGGAATATATTCTCCCGCACCACGATGGCGTCGTCGATCAAAAGACCTACAGCCAAAGAAAGAGCCAACAAGGTCATCAGGTTGATCGTAAATCCCATCGCATACATGATCACGAAACCGCCCAAAAGGGAGTTCGGAAGGGCCATCGCCGTGATAAACGTCGAACGCGCTGATCCTAAGAAGAAGAACACGACGATCACGCAAAGAATAATACCGATGATGATAGATTCTTTCACGTCATAAACGTTTAACTGAATCGGACGAGACGTATCACGCACCAAAGAAACTTCCCCATTGATTTTTCTTTCTTTAAGGAAGGCATTGATTTTCTGAATATTCTTATTCACGTTCTCGGCAACGGCGACCGTATTCGCTCCACGCTGCTTATAGATATTCATAAGAAGAGCTGACTTACCCTTGATACGACCCATGGTTTTTTGGTCTTCAAGACTGCGCACCACTTTACCAATATCTTGCACTAACACCGCGCGGTCGGAACCCACGAAGTTCACGTTCACTTCGGCAATCTGTTTAAGAGCATCAAACTCGCCCGAAGTTCTAAGAGTCGTTTCGTTTTGTGGATTTTCGATTTTACCAATTGGCGTATCTTTAGACGTATCTAAAATACGCTGAGAAACTTGAAGCATCGAAATCTTGCGATCTTGTAGCTTGTTTTTATCCACGATAACGTGAATCTCTTGTTTTCTTCCACCGAAGATATCCACCTGGCCCACGTCTTTCAAACGCTCAAACTGAGGCTTGATAGTTTCGTTGGCTAAGTCATAGGCTTGTCCTTCAGGAAGATCTGAAGTAATCGCTAATACCACAATCGGTTGATCGGCCGGGTCGAAACGGCGAATCACCGGCTCGTAAATATCCGCTGGTAAATCACGACGAATATTTCCTAGACGGTTTCGCACCTCTTGTTCGACCTCTTTGATGTCGGTTCCTAACTGGAATTCCAACACCACGATAGCCACACCATCAAGATTGTTCGAAGTCAGAGTTTTAAGACCTGAAATACTTCCTACTTCATCTTCGATAAGCTTAGAAACTTGCTTTTCCAAATCCAAAGGAGATGCACCTGGATAAGTGACTTGCACGAAAAGCACCGGGAATGTCACATCCGGAAACATATCCACGGGCATGCGCTTCAGTGAGAACGCACCAAGAATCAGCATCAAGATGACGATACACGAGATAAAGATGGGTCTACGAATGGATAAACTTGGTAAGTTCATTCTTATTTCTCCTCAACGACGACAAACAGACGTCCTTGAGCCTCCATTTTTCTTTGTTCTGATTTCAATTTTGTCAAAGCCAGCTGAGCTTCTTCGGCGTCTTGCTCTGCTGTGATCACATTGGCCGTGATCGAGCGGCCTTTATTGAAAAGATCCGCTTGCGCCTTAGCTGCCTGCAACTGAAGGCTAGAAATTTCCGTTGCTGAATCCACCCGTTTTGTCATCTCGACGTAACGACGGTTCAATTCAATCCAAGCGCTCTCACTGTCAATCATACGGCGTTCACTTTGCAGCTTCGCCGCCAAAGCGTCTTTTCGAGCGGCTCCTTGCGCCGATGATTTCACATCCGTATCGAACAGATAAACGAAGTTTAAACCGGCTTTCCACGTCGGCAGATTTGTATCGGTCCATTTCGAAGTCGCATCCGAGATGCTTTTATCTGGCTGAAAGTTATTTGTCGCATAGGAGCCCGATAATACAAGATCGGGTCTGTAAGCATCTTCGGTTTCACGTGCCACCAAAGCCATTGCTTTCGCATTTAACGAAGCCAAGTAAGCATCAAGAGCAACCACCTTACCGTCTTTTCCATCTACCATAGATGTCAAAGGGCGCTTTTGATTGATGTCTCCGGAAATTTCCGGGAAGGCTTCTGCATCCGTCAGCTCTAGGAAATCACGAATTTTTCTTTTCGCCGCCGCCAAGTCGTCTTCAGCCGAAACCAAAGTCAATTGTCGTGAAGCCACCAAAGCTTGTGTCGACAATAAATCAGCTCGATCACTGATCCCATCGTTCACGCGACGACGCGTCCAGTTTTCAATTCGTTTCGCTCTTTCTAAAGACGCACGACCGATTTTCAAGTTCTCTGATTGATAGATATAATCCCAATACGCCGCTTCTGCTTCAACTAAGAGCGCTTTCTTCTGAAGATCATACTTACCGACTTCCGCTTCTGTGGCCGCATCTTGGCGCTGCCAACGCAGGCGAGTGGCACGACCGAAGGCATCTCTCCACAAGGATTGACTCAAAGAAAGTCCTAAAGATCCGTAAGAGAACTTTGCAAACATAGGATTTAAAAGTGCGCCTTCATTTTCCACTTCGCTCGCTGTAGCCGTAACGGAAACAGCCGTGCCTGAAGAAAATTTCTTACCCAAACCCAATCTTAAATCTTTTGCCGTGGTTTGAGTTCCTCCGAGTTGGGCAAATTGCCCTAACGGACTTTTATCACTCAAGTAACCAACACCCGCTGTAAGTTGCGGAACAAGTTCAATATCGGCCGCCTCACGACGATCCAGCGCGGCTTCCTGGCTGGATTGATAAGACTGAAGACCTTTGTGTTTTGATTCGACTGTTTTTAAATACTCTTGCAGATTCATCGCAAAAGTTTGCGGTTGCCACATCCAAAGCAGTAAACCTACGACGGCTCCCTTTTTCATTTAAAAATCCCTTCTAAAAATATCATAGAAATCTGATCGATAAATTGTTGTCGCTGTTCCGGCATTTCATAAAGCCCGTCATTCCACGAGCAGTTGCAATCGAGCATGTTGAAATAACCCAAAATACCTTCAACCAGGCAGACAATGAAAAAACGTGGATTGATGTTTTTATTTACAATCCCCGCCTTCTGCCCTTTTAAAATAATCATTTCAATTTTTTCACCCGAACTGATCATCATGCTTTCATGAATCTCGCGAGAAAAAGGCATCCCCGAAAGCTTTTCACGTGTCATGATTTTCGCCATCAAAGGATTTGCCGCACGCATATCGATGATTGCATTCACGAGTGAAACAATCGCACGACGCAAAGACTTCTCACACACTTCTTCTTGCTCAAAATCGTTTACGACTTTATCGATTTGCAGGAAAATATTCTGAACGAATTCTTGAATGACAGTTTTATAGAGGCCTTCTTTGCCTCCAAAATAATAACTAATCAAGCTTAAGTTTAATCCGGATTCTCTGGCGATGTCACGAGTGCTGGTGCCGTGAAGACCTTCGTGCGCAAAGAGCACGGTCGCGGCTTCCATGATTTTCTGACGAGGCCCAAGCTCGTCTGCTGTGACGTCTTTGATGAAATTCATGAGGACAACGGTAGTTTGTCCCTCAAATTAAATCAAATGATTTAATCAAATGATTGAATTGGGTTTCAATAGTCTGTTGCAGAAAATAAAAAACCCTTGGCGAACCAAGGGTTTAATTCAAATTCCAAAGACAGAAAGCTTACTTAGCAGCTGCAGCTTCGCTCTTTTGACAGTCCGCGCACTTCTTATCAACAGCGCACTCTGTACCAGAGCATTCTTTCTTCGCTTCAGTTTTATGACCGCAATTGCAACCGGCATGATCATGAGATTTTGTATGAGCGCAAGCACCCAACATCATAGCCACAGCGGAAGTTAAAAGGATTGTTTTAAGGTTCATTGAAGTACTCCTATGTTGTGTCACTTCTAAGCTTGAACCAAAGATTTGCTGTGTACAAGAACAAACACATCTCCACCGACCGTATAGAAACTTCATGGAAATGCCGCTTTGAGGCTTAAAATCTTCGTAATTTTGCTCGAAAAAGATGCAAATTCTCCTCTTATATGGGACTTGATGCACAGTGTGTAATTTCAACAAAATCCTAACACATTGTTTTGTTGAATCTATCTGCGAACTGGGGCTTAATGAGTCCGATTCGCGGAGGGGGCCCGATGAATTTCGTTAAGGGGACATTATTACTGACGATGCTGTTGGCATTTACGGCCAAGGCAAAGTCCACAGTTCCCTACTCCTCAGCTTCCAGTGCCGCTACAAAGCCCCAAGTCGTTTATCACGAGTATTATACGATCAACGAAAAAACCTCTCAGATAGGCGGACCTAAAGCCGCTTACGACTTGCGCGACTTCTCTCAATTCACTGAACAAATCGGCCCTCATCAGTTTATCGTGATGGCAGCAAAAAAATTGGTCTATAATCTTTTGCAGTGGACTCTTCATAACGAAGACCGTCCTACTCCAGAAGAAGGATATATCCGCAAACTTCACTTCGGCCGCTGGATCAATGACCCTACAGACGACACTTGCATGAACACGCGCGCGAAAGTTCTAGTTCGCGATAGCCTCGGCGAAGTGACTTATCGTAATGAACGCCACTGCGTTGTTGAAGATGGTTTGTGGGATGACCCATACACGGGTGATCAAGTGACTTCTTCTCGCGCCATTCAAATCGACCACATGGTTCCTTTAAAGAACGCCTATGTCTCTGGTGCTTACCAATGGGACTACAAAACTCGCTGCCTTTACGCGAACTACATGGGCTACCGCAATCACTTGATTCCAGCCGGTGCGAGCCAAAACATGTCTAAAGGCGATCGCGGCCCTGAAGCTTACATGCCTCCGAACTTGGAATACCGTTGTCAGTACATCAAAGACTGGTTGGCAGTGAAATTTATCTGGAAATTGAATATGAACGCGAATGAAGCTCAAGCCATCCACGAGACTTTCACAAATTATGGCTGCCGCGCTTCTGATTTCCGCATCACTAAAGAGCAACTCGAAGAACAACGTCAGTACATCAATGACAATATCGAGTTCTGCATGATTAATAAAAGATGAGTCTAAAGATCCTCTTTGAGGATGAGTATTTCCTCGCTGCCGAAAAACCTGCTGGCCTTCCCTCGCAACCCACTGTTGATAAACGCCGCCCCGACTTCTTCACACAATTAAAAAAACAACTGCGCGAAGAGCGTGGTGCCGATTTTTATTTAGGCCTGCATCACCGTTTAGATCGCGACACCTCGGGCGTGATGATTTTCACGAAAAATAAAATCGCGAATGAACCACTCGCCGAGATGTTTAAGAAACATCTTATTCAAAAGACCTATCTTTGTTTAACGGCTTTAAAAAAGTGTCCCGATCAGTGGGAAGTTAAAAATCACTTAGCGGAAGTCCGCGATCCCGTTCTTAAGAAAATCAAGATGAAGTCCGTTCGCTCCGGCGGAGACAAAGCTCACACTTTGTTTCGCAAGCTGAAGACATTTAAAAAAGGACTTCTTATTGAAGCAAAGCCCTTATCAGGAAGAATGCACCAGATCCGCGTCCACTTAGCCGAGGCAGGATTGGGAATTTTCGGGGATGATATTTACCCTTCGCCAAAAACACCGGCGGCACCCCGGCTTATGTTACACGCTCTTCGACTCGAGTTCACACACCCGTTCTCGAATGAACCGATTATGATAGAGAGTCCTCTTCCAGCGGACCTGAAAGAGATGGAAAAGACTTTATCTTAAAAAAATCAGTACACGACATCGACGGTGTTGAGGGATTTAGAAACTACTAGGATTTCTAAATCTTCATTCGAATCGTTCGCCACGAAATGCTTGTTCTCGTTTTGTGGAAAGAACACGACGCAATCACCAGGCTTAGCGAAAGAAGCTTCGTCTCCTTCATGAATTGTCGCCGTTCCCTTAATAACGAAAACAAATTCTTCGACCTCGGCGTGGTAATGTGGACTGGACGCTCTATGACCGGGAACTATGATATCGTGATGAACAAAGACATCTTGCATCCCCAGCAATTCTGAAAGAACCACAGAGCGAGAGAAAACTTCCCCCGTTCGTTGCGAGGAAAGTTGCTTATGCTGGAATTCGGCGCGTTTAATGATCTTCATCACTTCGAATTATCCTAAATTATAGGCAGAATCAAAAATTATCAGCTAACTCATTGGGTCTGATATTGACGTTTGTAGCCAGAAATGGTTCGATTGTCCTTCGCGTGCCCCGGTGGCGAAATTGGTAGACGCACAGGACTTAAAATCCTGGGCTTCCTTTACAGGGGCGTGCCGGTTCAATTCCGGCCCGGGGCACCATTCCTTTCTCTTT